>NZ_JBVIPA010000006.1:0-303883 GCF_055578365.1 Streptomyces sp. NPDC033131 | reverse complement strand
GGGGGGACCCCCATCGCGGCCGCTCCGGCGCCTTGCGATGCACGGCACCAGACCACGCGACCTGATCGGACGCTCATAGTGAAAGGACCCCTTAAGCGGACGGCCACGTCGAAGGAGCGGCAGAGGGAGGGCGACAACGCCCCTGTCCGTCGAGCGGGTTACCAAGGCGCGGGGGAACAAACGAGTTCTGACGGCAGTCGCCCGACGCAGGCCTCGTGGAGCCACAAGTGAGCTCGGGGGGAGGAGGCACGGTGCCAGCGCTGCATCACCTGGTGGAGATCATCTGGTGAAGATCACCTGGTGGAGAGCATCGTGCCCGTCACCCGCCCCCTAACGGGGCCGCCTGAAACGGAGTCGGCGTGCACGGCAGTGGTACGCGCGCGCCGTGATCGACCAGGGTCGGGCTCAGCGCACCGGGAAGCCGAAGGAGTAGCCCTGCTCCTCGAGCCGGGGGATGAGCCGACGCAGGGCCTCGACGGTCTCGGAGCGGTCGCCTCCCGCGTCGTGCAGGAGAACCGTCGGACCGTTGGGCAGCTCACGCTCGACGGTGGCGACGATGGCGTCCGCACCCGGCTGCTCGAAGTCCTTGGTGTCCACGTTCCAGCCCAGCGGACGCATGCCGCGAGAGGCGGCGAGCGTGCGGCTGTAGGGGGTGAACGCCCCGCCGGGCGCCCGGTAGTACATCGGTCGCACGCCCCCGGACGCCTCGGTGATCATGCGTTCGGCGTCGAGGATCTGCTTCGACTGGAAGGCCTCGGACTTCTTGTCCATGGTCGTGTCGTGCGACACCGAGTGGTCGCACAGCCGGTGCCCGTCCGCGACCACCTTCTTCACGAGGTCCGGGTGGGCCTGCGCCTGCGTCCCCACCATGCAGAACGTGGCCTTCACCCCGTACTCTCGCAGCACGTCCAGCACTTGAGGGGTCCACACGGGGTCGGGGCCGTCGTCGATGGTGAGGTTGACGCCGTGCGCCCCCTGGTCCGAGGCGTGCGCGATGTCCACCGCGACCGGCTTGACGTCGGCGGCCGGCGTGGCCGACGCGGTCGCTTCCGGCGACGAGCCGCTCACGACGCCGGCCTGCGCGGTCCACATCGAGGCACCGACGGCGAGCAACGTCACCCCGCACGCCGCGCCGAGCACCTTGCCGTACCAGCCCCGCCCGCCGCCGTGTCGTGCCATGTCCGCCCCGCTTCCACGCAGTTCCTCGCCGATTCCCTGATCGCCTTGCGACCAACTGGCAGGACGAGCAACGACGACCACGGGATGCGTCCGTTACCGATCACGGACAATCCCGGGGTGGTTCCCGGACAACCAACCGAGCAACAGCCGGCACCCAGCCGGCACCCGCCGTGGCGCGGTCGCCGACGCGGTCCGCCGCGAGACGGCATCCGAACTGCGGGATGATCGTCGTCACCGCGGATACATCCGGCCTCGCGGCCGCTCTTGGATGAGTTGGATGAGCCGGGGCGGTGTCGTGATGCCGGAGATCACGGAGAACCACTCGGGTGCCGCCCAGTCCGTCCGAGCCCGCTACGGCTCGCTACGGCTCGCTACGGCTCGCTCGGAGCGAGCATCCGAATCGGCGTCACAGGCTCGGCATGCCGACGAAGCGCTGTCGTGCCACGCTGAGATCAGGGATCGAGCCACTCCGGGCTGCATCGGCCGACCGGATGGCCTTGCCACCCAAGGAGGCCGACATGGCCAGTGCCGCCCCCCGACCCGGATCGGCCGGCGACTACCCGCGCCCCTGGCACGGGCGCACCTCCGGGACGACCGTCCTCGCGGCAGCGTTGATGATCTTCGGTGGAGCGATGGCGCTCTTCGAGGGAATCGCGGCCATCGCCGAGGACGACCTGTTCCTCGCGACACGCCACTACGTGTTCGAGTTCAGCCTGGCGGGCTGGGGCTGGGTCCACCTCGTTCTGGGAATCGTCCTCGTCCTCGCGGGGTGTGCTGTGCTCACCGGAGCGCTGTGGGCGCGCTTCTTCGGTGTGTTCGTGGCCGGGTTGGGCGCGTTGGCCAACTTCCTGTGGGTGCCGTACTACCCCCTGTGGGCACTGGCGCTGGTCGCCATCAACATCTTCATCGTCTGGGCGCTCTGCACCGGAATGCACAGGGAAGCCGACGACGGCCGAGTGACCTGACACAGACCTGCCCGCCGGGCGGGGCCTGACCAGGCGTCCACCGGCCCCCTCGCCTCCCGACTGGTCTGACGCGCCGCCCTCGCTGAACGGCCACCCTCGGCGCATGAAGAAGCCCCCTCCTGGCGGAGAACCCGCAGGTCCCCCGAGGACGAGCCGACCGCGCTGCCGCTGTCGGTGATCCGCTTCTCCCTGGCGCTGACCCTCTCCAGCACGGCGAAAGCGGGCAAGCGGTACGAGGTGCCCTTCAGCACCGAGGGAGCTGCCGCCGGACAGCGACCGGAAAGGCTCGCCTTCGAGGTCTCGTACGACGAAGGCACCACGTGGCACCCCACCGAGGCCGTCGGCGGCACGCACCTGTCGCTGACGCACCCGGCGAAGGCCGGCTCCGTCTCGCTGCGGGCCGAGCTGACCGACCGCAAGGGCAACACACTGCTCCAGACGATCGAACGCGCCTGCCTCACGACCAAGTAGGCGCCCGCCCCGCACATGGCCTCGCCCGAGGCGCTGCTTGGACGAGTTGTCCACGCTCCGTCCCGGGGACGACGTGGCCCCGACGGGCTGGGGCGGGTGACGCGACCAACGCAGCCCGGCAGCCCGGGCAGCGCGACGAAGGCGCTTCGTACATCAATCCAGTACATGGACTAGGCTTGGTACATGTCCATGAAGCGCACGAACGTCTACGCCGACCCCGAGGACCTGGCGATCATCAAGGAGGCGGCAAAGCGGCGGGGCATAAGCGAGGCCGAGATCATCCGTCAAGGGATTCACCTCGCGGCGATGGCTAACCGGGTCTGGGACGAACCGTTGTTCTCGCGGACGTTCGAGGGATCGGGGCGCACGCCGTCCAAGGCTGAGGTCCGTGACACGGTCGCTGCTGCGGTGCGCCGCGAGACGGACTCCGGAACTGCCTTGTGATCATCGTCATCGCGGATACATCCGGCCTCCTGGCCGCTCTCGACTCGACGCACCCGGAGCACGGGGCGGCGAACGAGGCGATCATGACGGCCGGTCTCCTGATCATGTCCCCGCTCCTGCTGGCGGAACTCGATCACGTGGCCACGCGCGAGTTGGGACGCGCAGCCGCCGTCAGCGCGGTCGACGACCTGCGGCGCTGGATGAGCCGGGGCAGGGTCGTCATGCCGGAGATCACGGAAGACCACCTGGGCGCCGCTCAGTCCGTCCGAGCCCGCTACGGCGCGCTCGACCTGGACCTCGCCGACGCGGTGAACGTGGCGCTCGCGGCCGACTACGACACCGACGCGATCCTCACCCTCGACCGAAGGCACTTCCGGGCCGTACGACCATTGGGCCGCCACAAGGCGTTCCGAGTACTCCCGGACGACCTTCCGCTCTGACGCGGTCTCCTCAGCGGCCAAGCACCTGCTCCCGCAGGGAGGTTGTGCCTCCTCGTCGACGTCGTCAGGACCTCCGAACGCCCACCAGCGCACGTGCGCTGCCTCCAGTCCGACCGGAACCGTGGCGATCCTGCCGTCCTAGCCGCAGAAGGCGCACCGGTACTCGTAAGCGGTCAGCACCAGTTCGCGCATGCGCCGGTCCCGCTGCCTCCGCACGGTCGAAAGCTGCTCGGTCTCCGTAGGTTCCGGTTCCAGGCCGACGGCTTCGCACAACTCACCGTGGAGGGATGGCGGAAAGTGAAGATCGAGCAGTAACCGCGCGATCCGCCCCAGCAGTTCCGGTTCTCTCCGCAGGGCGGTTCTGAGTTCCGGGGCGAGCCGCCCGGTGGCACCTGTTTCCCGGAGATCTCGTACTCCGCTCCCGGGACTGCCGGGCCCGCGGTCGGTCCGTACTTCCCACACACCGTCGCTCACCAGAGTGGGGGACGGGTAGGCGGGCGTCGTCTTGTTGGGAGGGCCGTACTCGGACAGCTGGAGGTGCAGCTCCTCCTCGACAGCGCTGTACCGCAGCTCGCTGTCGGGGTCTTGCTGGAACCGGCCGAGGGCGTGCAGGAGCAACAGCGGCTTGTGCGGAGCGCGTGTCCCGCTTCTCGTCCACTGCCTGAGCTTCGCGATGCGCTCCAACCAGTCCATGGCCGGTGATGGTAGTGATGTTGCCGGCCATGGGGCGAGCAGCGGTCGGCGGCCCGCAATAGCATTTTCAATGGCATAATGATGGCATGGCTGACGACGCTGACTTCCCCCCCGGTGACGGCCCCACCAGTGGCATCTCCGTCACCTTGACCACCGGCACCTTGCAGGCAATCCGTGAGCGGGTCGGCAAGCGTGGCGTCTCGGCGTACCTGGAGAAGGCGGCTCAGCGGCAGATCGAGCGGGACAACCTGGATGAGCTGATCGCCGATTTCGACAAGGTGCATGGCCCGGCCGATCCGGAGGCGGTGGCGGCCAAGCGCACCCGACTCACCGGCGGTACCACGGGCGCCGGGGCGGCCGCGTGACCGGTTGCCTGGTGCTGGACAGTGAGGGCATGGCGAAGGCCGTGCAGCGCGACCGGGAGGTCCACGAGTGGCTTATGGCAGCTCGGGAAGCGGACTTGCCGGTTGTCACGTCGGCGGCGGTGCTCGTCGAGGTCATTCATCCGAAGATCAACGAGGCCGCGTTGAATTGGACGCTGTCCCGGCTGCGCGTGGAGCCGGTCACGCAGGCAGTCGCGCACTCTGCCGCTGCACTGCTGCGGACCGCCGGGCTCCACGGTCACAAGTACGCCATTGACGCCATGCTGTGCGCGACCGCGCTGCAGCATCCCGGTCGGGTGACGATTCTGACCTCCGACGTCGAAGACGTCGGACTGCTCACCGTCGGTCACCCACGCCTTCAGGCCGAGAAGGTCTGAACGCGGTGTCCCCCGCCAACCGGCAGCGGCGATCGAGACCGGAGTGGCTTCGTCGGACCTGGCGGGCGGGCGATCAGCTCTGGGCGACGGAGGTTGACTGCCACGCCTGCATGCGGGCTCGGGACGCCTCCTTGGCCTGCCGCCACTTCATGGACGCCTGCTGGGCCGGGGCACGTCCATGTCGCGGATCATGCGCCGGCCTGCCGCGGACACGGCGGAGGCCGCGATGGCCATGCCGGCGCAGGCCACCACGGCACCGGCCGCGGTGAGCACCGCACCGGTCGTGACGAGCCGAGTGTCGATCTCCATCGTGGGCTGGGACTGGTGGTGATGGTTCATGACTCCACCGTCCAATGGGGGAATCAGATCGCATCCTCGCGGGCTACCCGTCGGAGCTCGGCGGACTGTCCATCGCGGTCCTGTTGAGTGAGCACCCGGGCGCCGCCTGCGTGATGAGTGCGGACAGCGACTGAGGTCCGGGGCCATCCAAGGGCAGCACCTCGGCGGAGGGCACGGTCAGGAGCTGAGAGTCCGGCTTTTCTGCTCCTCGAACTCCGCGTCGGTGAGCACCCTTGGGCTTTCCCGCGACGGCGGCTGTGCGCGACCCCTCGGATCAGACCTGGCATGTTTCTTCTCCCCGGTGTCTCTGGTTCTGGGTGCTGGTTCTTGAGACGGCCGCGGCTCCGAAGGTCAGATGGTCGCGCTCCGGTGGGGGACCGATCAGCTCAGGACTCGGGCCCGGCTGCGGAGGACGGGCCCGGTTCGGCCGCGTCGAGCGGCAGGCCGGAGGAAAGCCTCTTCGAAGACGGCCAAGTCGGTTTTCCCGTCCCCGGTCAGGTCGGCGAGCTCCATGGCAACGACGGAGTTGGCGGGCTCGCGAGCGCGACGGCCGAACGGTCTGGGTCTTCGACAAGAACTCCCTCGACTTCCTGGGCTCGGCGGACGAGGCGCTGCTGGATGTCGGGGTCGCGGACAAGGTTCTCAGCTTGGGAAACGACGGCGCTTGGGCAGCCGGGTAGCTCCTGACCTAGGCGTACGTGCGCTGACGTAGCTCCGGGGAGCGCAGGAAGGCACCGTTGTTGACAGTGTTTTACCGGTCTTGTGGGCACGCTTTGGGCACGCCGTCGGCTCGGAGATGTGGAGGCCCCGTTCTGGCGGCTGACGAGCGGCCGAGCCTTGGAAGCGAGCGTTTGCCGGGAGGCCGCCGTTGCGGGAGCACATAGAGGAGGGATCAGCGGCGGCCGAACAACTCGGGGAGGAGGTGGCTCGGAACGGCTCCGGCGATGCATCCGACACCTGGCCTGCAGGGCTAGCCGGAGCCCGGCAGCTCCACGGCACCGATCAGTGGTTGTCCCCTGATCCGGGCAGGTCCGCGAGGCCGGTGGTCGTCGCGGCGTGGTCGAGGCCATGTGCAGGTGTGCTGTCCAGGGCAGCCCGATCAGGAACGGCCGCGACTTGGTGTGCCCGAAGGGCCACGTCTCAGGCTCGCCGCGGCCCGGAAGCGGCCGGGCCGCGGCGAGTACGTGACCTGCGGGAGGGGCTCAGCTGCCGGTGAGGGAGATGGCCAGGTCCGTGATGTTCAAGGGGAACTTGGCCGTGAGGGCATCGGACACGAGCGTGGCCTCGCCGGTGAAGAGGTTGACGCTGTAGAGGGAGGGCCTGTTGGCGCCGGAGGCGGTGAGAGTGGCGAAGGCGGCGTTGCTGACCGTCTTGCCGCCCGACATGGTGCTGAAGATGTCCATGCCGGCGTTGATCTGCGCGTCGATGCCGAGGCTGCCGGTCGGTGCCAGCGTGCCGTTGTTGGCCGGAGACTGGATGACGACCTGGTCGCTGTTCGTGTTGATGTCGAACAGCGTGGTCGCGGTGGCCCCGTTGAGGTCGTTGTTCGTGTAGGCGGCGGCGGAGATGCCCTTGGTCGTGCCCTCGGTCGGCGGGGTGGTGAGGTTCAGGTCCTGGATGGTCGTGTGGTCGTTGAGGTTGTGCCGCAGATTCTGGCCTTTGTCGCTGATCACACGCAGCCGGTCGGCGGCCGGGTTGAAGTCGACGCCGAAGTTCGTGCCGTTCAGCGTGTACTGGAGCTGGGACACCTTGGTGATCACGACGTCCGCGGTGGCCGGAGGGGTCTTGATCGTGTAGATGCCGCCCTGGTTGCCGACGCCGTACATCAGGCCGTTCTGTACCCGGAAGTCGATGCCGATCAGAGCCGTGTCGCCGCTGAGCCCGATGACGTCCCTGACCCAGTCGAGCACGTTCGGCCGGTCGGTGGTGAACGTGGCCATCTGGGTGCCGTCACCTGTGATCCCGAACGCGCGCAGGCTGGGAGTGGCGGTGGGAGCGGCCGAGCCACTGCCCGGCGCGCTCAGCATGAGCGCTGTCGACGTGGCCATGACCGCTACCGCCGCCGCGATTCTCTTTCTCGTTCCTGCTTTCATCGGTGTTTCCCTCCCGTTTGGACAAGCGTCATTGAGTGGCGCGCAGATGAGAGATTCCCGTACCGATTCCCGCGCTGATCCGAAGTGGTGGCCGGAATGAATGCTGTGGTGTTCCCCCACGGGCCGGTACGCGGTTCCTATTAAGGCCAGTTCACAGTGTCTCCACAAGTGGATCAGGCGATGGGAATGCCCCGATCCAGGGATTTTGCGCACTGTGACAAAGTGCCCCAGACGCGGTCGTCTCCGATGTGCGCAGAGTGATAAGCGCCGTCCGGATTTCCCCTGTCGGCTTCTTCGGCCGGAATGGCATGCTCGCGCCCATGGGGAGCCTCTTCGCCGAGTTGGCCCGGCAGGCGTCGGCCAACGCGCGCCGGGAGGTCGAGGCGTACGCGCGTGAGATTCCGGAGTTCGGGTTCCTGGACACGAACTCCCGGGCGCGGGCCGAGACGCTGGAGTACGCGTTGTGGCTGCGGCGCCGTACGGTCCAACTATCCCCGGACAACGGCGAATTGAGCGACGACGACCTCGGCTACATCGCGGCGATCGGCGAGTCGCGGGCCGCGGCGGGGGTGCCGCTCGACGCACGGCAGCGGGTCCTGCGACTGCACACCTCACTCATGCTGCGCGAGATCAACGAAGCGACCGAAGCTCAGCGCGGCGTCGGCGTCGACGAACTCATGCGGATGATGAACTGGTTCGCCCCGCAGGGAGAACGCGGTATCCGTGCCTACAGCCAGGGATTCGTGACGGCGCTGCGACACCGTCTGCCATACGTCGAGCAGGCCGCCCTGCTGGCCAGGTCGTTGCTGAGCGGAGACCCCATATCGACGGAACTCGCTTCGGCACTGGGTATGGACCTGCCCGAGCACTGCGCCGTGACGGTGATCCGGGTGCCGGACCGTCCCGTCGGCGATCGCGACCTGGAAAGAGAGATCGAGGCGCTGGTGAAAACCCACCACGCGCCGATCACGTGGTGCCCGGGCAGTGGAAGCAGGAGCGGTGAACTGATTGCCCTGATTCCCTTGCGTCCCCCCACACCCCAGGCATCTCCGGGGCCCAGTACAGCCGAGACCGTACAGCCCCACTCCGTACCCGACCTCGCCCCCGACCTCTTGCCCGACCTCGTATCCGATCTCGTACGGGACTTTGCCCAGGCTCTCGGTCGCCCCTGCGCCGCCGGCACCGCCACCTCACCGCTGTCCGAGGTTGCCGACGCCCTCGACCTGGCCCGGCGGATCAGCAGGGCGGCGCCGCTGCGGCGGGCGTCCGCCCGGCTGCGGCCGCACACTGTGGCGGACGTGTTCGTCGAACTCGCCGTTGCGGACGCGCCGTTCGTCGGCGAATGGCTCCACGCCGTGGGCCGGAGCCTGCAGCCCGGCCCGGACCTCCTTGTCACGCTTGACGCGTACTATCACCACGACATGCACCGCGGCGCCACGGCGGCGGCCCTCAACGTCCACCCCCGCACCCTGGACTATCGCCTCCGCCGGGTGCGGGAGCTCACCGGCATCGATCCCGGCTCGACGCGCGGCGTGCGCATCTTCAGCTCGGTCGTCACGCGGCGCCTGTCGGAAGCGTGGCACTGAACCGGGTGGTCCAGCGGTCTCAGGATGCGTCTCATCAGTGTGTCGGCCCGGTGCCAGGCGGCGCCGGGGGTGCGCGGGCTACGCAGCCTGCGCGCAGCCGGTCCCCGAGGAGTCCGCCGGCACCATGGTGGGCTGGGAAAACGCCCACCACCGTGCCGGCCCTCAGTTCTTCATCCAGGTGGACCGCCTCCGGCTGATCAGCCTGCGGAAACACTGCCGAGCCACTTGTAGGAAACGTGCGTCTGTCGCCATAGAGGGGTAAGGGCGTCGAACGAGGAGCATGCTGCACGTTGCACAGCCGGACAGGGGGATGCGCCCGGCTATCCGCGTCTTCCCCACGAGCCTCCGCACGCCCTCACACCACAGCGCCTGAATCCCGCGCCCGCCCGCGTCGCTCCAGCGGACCGCGCACCCCGCTGTCCTCGCTGCGCCTGGGGCGCACTGGCGGCGCCGGGCGGCTGCCCTCAAGCTGCACGGCGATCGGCACGGCGGTGAACACCGTCGATGCCATACCGATCACCACGCCGGCGATCAGCGCCACGGAGAAGTCCGCGAGCGAGTCACCGCCGAGCACGGCCAGGGCCGCCAGGATGAACAGCGCGCCCATACCGGTGTTCACAGTGCGCGGCAGCGTCTGGATGACGGCCTTGTTCGCGGTGCTTTCCAGGTCCGCCGCCGGATCGCGGCGGCGCGCCTCGCGCACCCGGTCGAAGACGACAACGGTGTCATTGACGGAGTACCCGATGACCGTAAGCAGGGCCGCCAGGAAGACGCTGTCGACGGGCTTGCCGAGCCAGGCGAACAGGCCCACCACAAGCAGCACGTCGTGCATCATGGCCGACACCGCCGCGGCGGCGAACGTCCACCGGAACCGCACGCTGAGGTAGATCAGCTGGGTCGCGACGGCGATGCCGAGCGCGATGAGCGCGTGCTGGCGCAGCTCGTCGCCGAGGCTCGGGCCGATCAGCTCGTCCCGCTCGACGGTGACCTCACCGCCCTCATTCGCCAGCGCCGTTCTGATCGTGTGCTGCTGGTCGTTGCTCAGCTCGCCGGTGCGTACCGAGATGTCCCCGTCCCCCGACTCCTGCACCACCGCGCGCGGGAACCCGGCGTCCGTGACCGCCGTACGTGCTGCGTCTACGTCCACGGGCCTGCTGGTGCTGTACTCCACCAGGCGCCCGCCGGTGAACTCCACTCCGAACTCCAGGCCGCGCAGGCCGATTCCGGCGCCGGCAACCACGATCAGCAGCGCGCTGACGCCGAGCCAGCGGCGCCGGTGGTGCACCAGGCGGGGTTTGCGGCGCGCGAGCCAGGCACGCACCCGGCCATTGGAGGTGATCCCGGTCAGGCCGGGCCGGTTGCGCACGAAGCGGCCCTGGATCGCGAAGTCGGCGAGGACCCGGGTGATCACAAGGGCTGAGATCATCGAGGCGAGGACACCGATGGAGAGCGTGACGCCGAAGCCCTTGACGGGTCCGGTGGCGAAGAAGAAGAGCAGCCCGGCCGCGAGCAGCGTGGTCACATTCGAGTCGACGACCGCGCTCCATGCCTTGCTGAAGCCGATGCTCAGCGGCTTGTCCAGGTGCGCCGAGGCCGACTTCAGGGCGCGGGCTCCCAGATACTCCTCTCGGGCACGCTCGAAGACCAGCACGTTCGCGTCCACCGCCATGCCGATCGCCAGGACGAAACCGGCGAGTCCGGGCAGTGTCAGGGTGGCGCCCAGAGCGATCAGTACGGCGTAGGAGATCAGCCCGTACAGCGCGAGCGCGATGGTGGCCAGGGCGCCGAGGAGCCGGTAGACGACGAGGATGAACAGCCCTGTCAGCGCGAGCCCGATGATCGCGGCCTGGGTGCTGGCGGCGATGGCGTCGGCACCGAGCGTGGGGCCGACGGTGCGCTGCTCCACGACCTCTACGGGCACCGGCAGCGCACCGCCCTTGACGAGCGCGGCCAGATCGCGGGCCTCTTCTCGGTCGAAGCCGCCGGTAATCTGCGTGGAGCCGCCGGAGATGCCGACCTGGCACGCCACATCCGCGTTGACGCTGGGCGCCGAGAGGACCTTCCCGTCCAGGACGATGGCGACGCGCCGCTCGGGGGCGCCCTGGGGGGCACAGGCCGCCGCCCCGGTGACCCGTGCCCAGTCCTTGCCTGCCTGCCCGCGGAAGGCGAGGTTGACCATCCAGCCCGACACCGTCTGTTGGTCGAGCACTGCCTCGGCGTCCCTGACGCCCTCGCCGTTGAGGACGGTGGGCCCGAGCTTGAGGAGCGCCCCCTTTTGGTCGGGGTCGGCCAGGGTGCGCGAGCCGTCCCTGGCCGGCTTCCCATTGTTCGCGTCCTGCTGGTACGTCTCGCCCTGCACGGGGTGGACGGTCAACTGCGCGGTGCGGCCGATGATTTCGGCGGCCTCGCGTGGGTCCTG
Source organism: Streptomyces sp. NPDC033131 (assembly GCF_055578365.1). NCBI lineage: Bacteria > Bacillati > Actinomycetota > Actinomycetes > Kitasatosporales > Streptomycetaceae > Streptomyces > Streptomyces sp. NPDC033131. The sequence goes on along the minus strand of NZ_JBVIPA010000006.1, from coordinate 292,494 downwards.
TACGTCGGGCAGCTCGACTAAGATCCGCTGCTGTCCGGACCGGTACAGGCTCGGCTCGGACACGCCGAGCGCGTCGACCCGCTGGCGGAGCACCTCCAGGGCCCGCTGGGTCGATTCGTCATTGGCCTTGACCAGGGGTGAGTCCTTGGTCTCCAGGACGATCTGGGTGCCGCCGCGCAGGTCGAGGCCGAGGCGGGCGGACTGGGTGAGAGCGAAGAAGAGCGAGGCGGCGATCACACCTAGGGCGACGATCGCCCGCCACATGGGGGCGCGAGACATGAGTTCTCCACGATGGGCAGGCAGACGGAGTCGACGTCTGCCCCGGGCGCGGAGGCCAACGGTCAGGCGTCGATACGGACTTCGGTGCTCCGTCGGCACGGCGGGCCGCGTGGGCGATACGCGTGGGTGCCCCGGCTCGCTTCTGCGGCCGCGACCGCCACGGCCACGGCGGGACCGCCGACAGCGCGGTGCGGGGCTGCGTTCCCGGTGCCAGGACCCAGGAAGCCGTGGTACGGGTACGGCACGGCGTCGGCGTGGCCGAGCACGGAGTGCGCCACGGGGACGGGTCGCTGCGCGTCGGGGGTCGCGGACGCCTGCGCGGTCGCCGCCGCGGCCGTGCCCGTCGAGGACGGGCGGGACGTCGGCATCGACTTGCCCGACACCGGCAGGAGGAAGGTCAGGACCGCGAGCAGCGCGGAGAGCACGACGGCGGCCGAGCGCGTCGGGTGTGCGCGGTGCTGCTGCACGCCTCTTGCCCCCCGGCCAAGTCGTCGTACGGAATCAGCAGTTGAGCACTTTGAGCCGACGGCTCGGCTCGTCCGGCCGTCAATGACACGAACGCCGTCGGGCGTCCGGAGGTTCCCGACTCACGCAGGAATGTTGCTGCCGGCGAGGTGCGTATCGAGCCATTGCTTCCGGGCTGAGTCCCGCAGCGGGGCTGGTGATCGAGGCGATCGCGTGGAAGTGCCCTACCGGATCGCCCTGGCACGACCTGCCGCCAGAGTTCGGGCCGTGGAAGGGTGTGCATCGATGACGGTGTTCCGTCCGCCCGCTGGATCGTGGCCAGGCGCTTGTGCCGTACGCGGAGGTCGGCGATGCACTCCTCGCCAGGAAGGCAGATGTGCGTTTGCCGGCGCTCGCCGGGAGGTCACATCCAGCGGCGAGCCGCCCCCGCTCGGGCGCCACCCTCACGCACACGATGGTTCGCGCGGGCAGGTCCTCCGAGACAGTCGCGCTGCCGAGAGCTAATGGTGCGGTTTTGGTGCGCACCTAGCCCACCGGTCTAGACAATAAAGAACCCCCGGGCCTCTGACCTGGGGGTTCGAATGGAGCGGGTGACGAGAATCGAACTCGCACTCTCAGCTTGGGAAGCCACGGCGCTTGGGCGGTCCCAGCGCTGTCGACCTGCGGGGATTCAGTGTGCCGGAGTCGTCGCGCGGGTCTGGTCGTACCGTTGTCGACCGTGGTTGTCCGCTCTTATGGGCACTCTGTGGGCACGGTGTTGCCCATAGGGTGGCGGGCAGAGCGTCTGATGAACGGGCGCTGCGCCTGGCTCGGCTGGTCGGCATGGCCGCTTAGGGAGATTCGCCAGTGCGCAGCCCTCCGGCGAAGAGCCCGCAGGTTCACTCCGTGCACGACCATAGTGATGGGAGCGCTCCCATGGCATCATGTCGCCGCTCAGGCGAGGAAGTGAAGTCGTCTCTTTTCGTCGAACTGAGAGTGAGAGCCGCGCATGATGACCCCCACACATCCACTTCTGACATGCACTCGTCGCATTTGGGCCTTACTGGCGATCTGGGCCCTGGCCGCAGCCCTCGGCGTCGCCCCGGCGGCCGCTGACACCGCTGGGCAACCTGCTGCCGCGGCGGCCAAGACCGTTTACATTCCGCCGAGTTGGGCCGCCACCGGTGAGGTCCCCTGGACGCAGAACCGCACCAAGGAGTCGGCGAACTTCGTTCTCCTCTGGGGTGAGAAGTCGGGCACCGATCCAAGGAACGCGCCCGGCAACTACCGCTTCGACCCGGACAACATCCTCGCCCAACTGGAGAACCTCTACTCCTTCTACGTGAACTCGATGAGGTTCACGCCGGAATCGGGCCTGCTGGCACAGCACAAGATCGACGTGATCGTCACCCGGACCTGGAACCGCACCGCCCTCGACGCCTGGGCCACCGGCGGCTCGGCGGACGGCAGGGTGGGCGTCATCAACATCGCCCCCGCCGCCGCGGCCCCCGGCTCCTGGGGTCTGGCGCACGAACTCGGCCACGTGTTACAGAACTACACGTTCCTCGGCAAGGGCGGGGGAGTGGGATTCACCGACCAGTCCGCCGGCACCTTCTGGGAGACCAGCGCCGAGTTCATGGCGATGCAGGTGTATCCGAACGGCGGCGCGGGCGACCTCACCCGGTTCCTGCGCACCGAGAACCTGGCGTACTCCTCCAGCCGCCACCACTACGGCAACTGGATGCTGGTCCAGTACCTCGTCGACAAGTACGGCGGCATCAAGACCTTCAACGACCTCTGGAACCAGGCCAGAAGCAACGAGCACCCGCTGGAGACCTACCGCCGCATCAACAACCTGACCCAGGCCCAGCTCAACACCCGGATCGCCGAGTACGGCCAGCGCCAGGTCACGTACGACTACTCCAACCGCGCCCACATCATGCCGTTCATCAACAACATGTACGGCGCGGGCTTCATCAACGCCTACAACGGCGTCCCCGTGACCGCGGTGAACCAGTCGACCGGCCACTACGCGATCCCGGACGCCCTGGCCCCGTCCGACTACGGCTACAACAAGATCAAGCTGGTCCCGTCGAGCGACGGGGCCCTGATCAAGCTGCACCTCAAGGGCCATGCGAACGCGGCGGCCGGCTCCGGATGGTCGTACGGCTTCGTGGCGGTCCGCAACGGCACCCCGCGCTACGGGGCCGTGTCGAGCGGCGCCGACGGTCAGATCAGCTTCCAGACCCAACCGGGTGAGAAGGAGGTCTACCTGGTGGTCACCGGCACCCCCGCCACGGTCCACCACTACGCCTTCCTGGACGGCTACACCAAGAACCACCGCTACCCGTACGAGTTCCGGATCGCCGGCGCCACCCCCTCCGGCCACGAACCCGGTTACCAGAAGCCTGCCGCGACCGGCGGCGGCCACTGGCACTCCAACGGCGGCGGCTGGGTCGACAACCGGGCCAACGTCGCCTCCAGCGCCTACGTCGGCCCGCGCGCCGCGGTCTTCGGCAACTCCACCGTCACGGGCAACGCCCGCATCGAGGGACTGGCCTGGGTCAACTCCGACGCCACGGTCGGCGGCAACGTCGTCGTGCGGGACAACGCCATAGTGCAGGGCGGCGCCAACCTGTCGGGGAACCTGGTGCTGGGCGGTGACGCCGAGATGTGGATCTCCTGCTCCTCCGGCACGTACCTGATGTTCAACCCGGACCGCGGCTGCGACGGCCGTCCGGGTGAGAGCGACGTCAATCCGTCCCACGGGACGTTCACGGACGCGGAGTTGGCGATCACGATCTAGTCTCCAGCAGGACTTTGATGCCTGGGCAAACGTCGAGGGGCGGGAGTGCGGAGGCCGATCGGCGGTCACGGACGGTTCCGTGCGCCCGCCCCTCGAACGAGTGACCCCGCCGTCCGTAGTGGCAGTGGCGGGCGGCGGTTCGGCGCTGTCGGCGCCGGCGCCGACGTGACCAGTTCACCGCATGGACGCGGGGGCGTGGGCGTGGGCGTGGGTGTCGGGGAGTGTGAGCTGCCAGGCCGGAACGCCCCCGCCGAGTGCGACGCCAGGGCCGGATCCAGCAGGATCCTGCCTGGAGCGTGCACGGCCCGAGGCTTACGTACGGGGCCATTGCCACCGATGTCGCGGTGTCCATTGTGGATGCAGGTCTGATGCACGTCTGTTGAGGCGGCGCACCTATGGAGTCGCGGGACCAACCGGTGCGGCCGCTCCGCGTAAACCTGTGCCGCGGCACTAGCAGCGCGGGTCTGGCCCGCTGCTCCGTGTTGCTCTGTGTCGGGCTGTGTTGGTCTGTTTTGGTCTGTGTTGGTCTGTCACGTGTTCGGCAGCCAGGGGGCGAGTGCGGTGTCGACCTCGCTTGCGACGGTGTCCTTGTCGAGCCGTTCGCCGAGCATGGAGCGCCGGAAGAACAGGGGTCCGATGATGCGGGAGATGAGTTGCCTGGCGTGTGCCTGGACGCCGGTGCGCAGTTCGCCGCGTTGGACGGCGGCCATGAGCGCCTCCGTGAAGTGCTGGTCCTCCCGGTCGAACATGTCCTCGCGGATGCGTCGTGCGTTCTCGTCGCGCTCGGCTCGTTCGGCTCGTTCGGCTCGTTCGGCTCGTTCGACGACCGTGGCGATGACCGATGCGGAGGCGGGTTGGTTGAGCCAGTCGGTCTGCCGTTGGAGCTGGGTGACGAGTTGGTCGCGGACGGGGCTGTCGTCGAAGGTGAGCAGGGGGTGGATGTCGTTGGTGAGTGCGTCGATGAGGAGGGTCTGCTGGTCGGGCCAGTGCCGGTAGACGGTGGCGCGGCCGATGCCGGCCCGTTTGGCGACGGTGGCGTGGGTGACGTTTTCGGGGCCGCCTTCGACGAGGAGTTCGGTGGCGGCGGCCAGGGCGGCGGCGCGGCTGCGCAGGGCGCGAGGGTCGTGGTGGGTTCGGGGCATCTGGGCATCTCTTCCAGGGAAATTTGTGAGACTGATTGACTCACACTTCTCTACGGTACATGCTGTCTCACAGAGGGTGGGAAACGCGCCTTGCGGTGCGAGCACCGTCAGTCGCAGGTCCGTCGTGGGTCTGCCACAGGCCCAAGGAGACGGCTCATGCCCATGAACGAGAACGTCATCACGCTCCGCTTCACCGACCGCGCCGCCGCCTACCAGGCGCTGGGCGGCCTGAGGAACCTCGGTTCCGTCAACGCCGAGGTTCGCGGCGCCGCCCTGATCGACCGTTTTGAGGACGGCGCGGTGCGCGTCACCGACGGCATGGACGGGGGTGTGGGGTGGAATGCGGCGGCTGACGCCCGCAGCTGCCCGCGCTACGGATGGACTACGGCGGCCTTGGACACCGGAACGCTGATCGGGGAACGCCACGGCTATCGGCGGGCCACTGGGGCCGGCGGCGCGGCCGATGCCTTCACCGCACAGGCCCCGCCTGACGGCGCGGTCATCCTCGCCGAGGTCGGCGAAGCCGATACCGAGACCCTGAACCTGCTGGCGCTGTGGTACGCGGCCGTCCTGGAGCGCCGCCCGGCCGACCTCGCACGCAGGGCGGCGGGGGCCATGGAAGAGGCCGTCGGTGAGATCGGGAGGGGAGAAGCGAAGGACTGGCGCGACCGTGGACGCCCCGAAGCTGCGAGGAAGTCCGCGGACGGCGTTGCGGTGCTGAAGCAGAAGAGCGCCGCGTAGCCGGACGAGCGCCGCAGACCCGGGGCGGACACCCCCCCTGTCCCGGATGGTGAGGGTGGACCAGCCAGGTCCACCCTCACCGCTTTGACCTGCGGAGTCCCCCCACTCCGAAGGAGGGCACGAGGCCGGGGCGAAGGTGCGCCGTTCGGCATCGGACAGCACCGGACGGCATCGGACCGCGTCGGACCGCGTCGGACGGTCACGCGTTCGGGAGCCAGGGTGCGAGCGCGGCGTCGATCAGGCTGACCACCAGGTCTTTGTCGAGGTGTACGCCGAGCAGGAAGCGTTGGAAGAGCAGGGGGCCGACGATGTGGGCGATGAGATCCGTGGCGTGCTCCTGAACGCCGGGGCGCAGTTCACCGCGTTCGACGGCGGCGGCGAGCGCGCGGGCGAAGCCCTCGTCGGCCTGGCCGAAGATCTCCTCGCGGATGCGCCGTGCGTCCTCGTCCCGCTCTGCCCGCTGAATGATCGTGATGAGGACCGACACCGCGCCCGGTTGGTTGAGTCGATGGGTCATCTGTTCGAGCTGGGTGACGAGTTGGTCGCGGACGGGGCTGTCGTCGAAGGTGAGCAGAGGGTGGACGTCGTTGGTGAGTGCGTCGATGAGGAGGGTCTGCTGGTCGGGCCAGTGTCGGTAGACGGTGGCGCGGCCGATGCCGGCCCGTTTGGCGACGGTGGCGTGGGTGACGTTTTCGGGGCCGCCTTCGACGAGGAGTTCGGTGGCGGCGGCCAGGGCGGCGGCGCGGCTGCGTAGGGCGCGGGGGTCGTGGTGGGTTCGGGGCATCTGGGCACCTTTTCTCTCGCGGCAATCTGTGAGACGTATTGACCCACACTCTTCTTCGATACATACTGTCTCACAGATGGAGGTGGAAGTCCCGCCGAAGCCGGCACCGCGGCTGTCCACCGTCACCCACATGCCCGTTGCGGGTCTGTCGACCGAGGGAGAGAACATGTCTACGAACGAGAACGCCGTCGCCCTGCGTTTCGCCGATCGTGCCGCCGCCTACCAGGCGCTCAGTGACCTGAAGCACCTCAGCCCGGCCACGACGGAGGTCCGTGCCGCCGTACTGATCGAGCGCCTGGAGGACGGCACGGTGCGTTTCCCCGAGGGAATGGACACCGAGGAGGGAAAGGGCGCCGCGGTCGGCGGGCTGGTCGGCTCGATGGTCGGCATCCTCGGCGGCCCTCTCGGCATCCTGATGGGCTGGGGCGTCGGCGCGCTGATCGGTGGAGGCCGCGACTACAAGCGGGTCGAACAGGGCATCACTGCCGTCGGCGCCTTCGTCCAGCACGTCCCGCCAAGCGGCACGGCCATCCTGACCGAGGTCGTGGAGAGTGACACCCAGGCCCTGGACCTGCTGGCCCTGCGCTACGGCGCCGTCCTGGAGCGCCGTCCGGCCGACGATGTGCGAGCCGAACTGAAGGCCATGGAAGAAGCCGCCGAACGGGCCAGGAAGGACCGGGTGAAGCAGGAGGGGGAGCTCAAGCGCGCCGAGCGGAAGGTGAAGCACGGCGCCGCGACGCCGAATCAGGAGGTCACCGGCTAACCGGGACGGCCCATGGACGCGGGGCAACTCCCCTATTGCCCCGCCTGGTGAGGGCGGGCCTCCTTGGCCCGCCCTCGCCACCTTCCCCTGCCACTGCCCTCCGGAGGCACCGGTGCGACGGCGGCGTACCGTCCGCGTCCGCCGACCGAGGCCGCATGGGCGGGGCAACATGGTCTCGGCGGCCATCCCTGAACGCCTGCAGCCGGCTGACGGGGCCCCCGAGTTGGCCGCTGCTGTGCCGGAACGGCAGCCGCACCCCCGGCGTCGTTCGGGCCCGAGGACACTCCGCCGTCAGCTGCGGACCCGGCCCCGTTCGGCTGTGATGTGCCCGGCTGCCATGGGCGCGAGGGCCGCGTCGGCCACCATGCCGTCGTCCAGCCGTACATCGAGCACGAACCGCTGGAACAGGAGGGGGCCGGAGGTGGGCTGACCGGTTCCCGGGCTCGTTCCCGATGCCGGGGCGGAATCCGCCACGGTCGGCCGTGACGAGCAGGTTCGTGAGGTGCTCGTCGGTCTGACCGAACATCTTCTCGCGGATACGCCGCGACTACGGCGGGCGCGGGTCGGTGCTGGTCGGTGGCGCGGCGGGCAACTCCTTGACAGCAATCTATGAGACGAATTGACTCACATTCATTTCTGATACATACTGTCTCACATAGGCGCCAGTCGCCAGACCCAGGGAGCACCACATGACCATGAACGACAATGCCGTCGCCCTCCGCTTCGCCGACCGGGCCGCCGCCTACCAGGCCCTCAGTGACCTCAAACACCTCACCTCCCCGACCACCGAGGTCCGCGGGGCCGTCCTGGTCGAGCGCCTCGAGGACGGCACGGTGCGTTCTGGGCTGCCAGGCACGGTCCTGGCCGGCGTCGCGTCCGATCAGGTCCGGGCCGGGGCGGCCTCGCGGTCGGGCCGGGTCGGGCTGCGACGCCCGGTGCGGCAGCTGTGCCTGGCGATGCCATCCTCGCGCATGAGCCGCTCGACGCGCTTGCGGTTGGCCAGGCGGCCCTGTCGGCGCAGTTCGGCAAAGATACGCGGAATACCGCACGTTCCCTTCGACGCGACGTGGTCGGCTTCGCGTGCGTGACCTCCACTCACCGCGCTGACTGGCGGCGCAGGTCACACCAGGCCCGTCGGTCGGCCGCCGCGGTGACGCTTCAGTACCAGGCGTCCGGTGTCGAGAGGCAGGGGCCGGTGCTGGAGCGGATGGTGATCAGCGGTCTCAGCAGAACGTTCCGGGGAGGTGAGTCGGGGGATTTCAGCCGCTCCATCAACAGCTCGACGGCGATCCGGCTGATCTCGTCGACCGGTTCCTCGGCCGCCGTGAGCGACGGGACCACGGTATCCGTCAGGGCGGGACCGGCCGTCAGGCCGACGACCGAGAAGTCGCGCGGCACGACCCGCCCGGCGCGCGTCAGGCCGCGGTACAGACCACCCACGGATGCCTCGCTCAGGGTAGCCACCGCTGTGGTGGCCGGGTCGTCCCGCAGAATCTGTGCCAGGCACGCTTCGCCGGCGGCCGTGTCGTCGCCGCAGAAGTACGCGCGCCCGGTAAGCCCCAGCTCCTCGATGCCCTGGTTGAACCCCTCGAGTCCGCGGTGCGCCGATTCGTATCCGGACCGGAAGAACTGCTCCGACCGGTTGACGAACGAGATGGTGCTGTGACCGAGGTCGGCCAGGTGCCGCACGCAGTTGCGTCCGAGCGCCACGAAGTCCAGGTCCACCCACCAGGCGTCGTCGATGCCGGGCCGTCCGATCGTGACGAAGGGGCAACCCAGCTCGGTGAGGTGGTCGACCCGCGAGTCCTTCAGCTTGATCTCCATCAGGATGATGCCGTCCACCCGGCCTCCCGCCAGCAGCCGCTGGAACGGCGGGTCGTCCACCTCCCTGCCGGTGGTGAGCAGCACGTCGTAGTCGTATGTCTGGGCCGCCTCGGCCACCCGGCCGACGAAGTCCAGCTGCATCGCGGTGTAGTGGTGGTCGGCGGGCGGGAAGACCAGCCCGAGCGCGCGTGTCTGGTCGACGGTCGGCACAGGGGTCGTATTGGCGCCGGCGTCCTGCGTGTTCACAGGTCCGCCCACCATGAGTCGTCGGGCAGGGGCTGCTCGGTCCAGATGGTCTTGCCGGTGCCGGTGTGGCGGGTGCCCCAGCCCTGGCTGACCTGGGCGACCAGGAGGAGTCCGCGGCCTCCCTCGTCGAAGGTGCGGGCACGGCGCAGATGGGGAGAGGTACTGCTGCCGTCGGAGACCTCGCAGATCAGGGTGCGGTCGCGGATCAGCCGTAGCTGGATGGGGGGCCCGCCGTACCGGATGGCGTTGGTGACGAGTTCACTGACCACCAGCTCGGTGACGAACGAGGCCGTCTCCAGCCCCCAGGCGGCCAACTGGCGGGTGGCCTGCGCCCGGGCGTCCGCGACGACCTGGGGGTCGACGGGCAGGCCCCAGGTGGCGACCTGGTCGGCGTGGAGGGCGCGGGTGCGTGCGACCAGCAGGGCGACATCGTCGGAGGGGCTCTCGGGCAGCAGGGAGCCGATCAGACGGTCGCAGGTGTTCTCCAAGGAGGGGGAGACAGTGGCCAGGGAGTCGCGCAACCGGGCGAAGCCCGTGTCGAGATCCCGGCCCGGTGCGTGGATCAGCCCATCGGTGTGCAGCACGATCACACTGCTCTCGGGCAGCTCCAGTTCCGTGGCCTCGAAGGGCACGCTACCCACGCCCAGCGGGGGCCCCGGGCTCAGACCGATGGTGGCGACCGTGCCGTTGGGGTAGAGGACGCTTGGCGGGGGGTGGCCGGCGCTGGCGACGACGCAGTGACGGGACACCGGGTCGTAGACGGCGTACAGGCAGGTGGCGCCGAACTCGCCCGGCAGTCCGGCGGGGTCCAGCCCGTCGGCGCCGCTGAGATGGGTGACCAGGTCGTCGACGTGGGTGAGGAGCTCGTCGGGCGGCAGGTCGACATCGGCGAGGGTCCGCACGGCGGTACGCAGCCGCCCCATGGCCGCGGAGGCGTGGACACCGTGTCCGACCACATCGCCGACGACCAGAGCGACCCGGGTCCCGGACAGCGGGATCACATCGAACCAGTCGCCGCCCGCTCCGGTCCCGGAACTGGCCGGCAGATAGCGGAAGGCGGCCTCGACCGCGGCCTGCTGGGGCAGCTCCTGCGGAAGCAGGCTGCGTTGCAGGGTGAGGGCGGTGGCGCGCTCGCGGGTGTAGCGCCGCGCGTTGTCCATGCTGACGGCGGCCCGGCCGGCCAGTTCCTCGACGAGCAGCAGGTCGTCCTGCTGGAAGGCCCCCGGGATGGTCCAGCGCCAGAGTATGGCCACGCCGAGCACGATGCCGCGGGCTCGCAGCGGCACCGCCATGCCCGTGTGGATGCCGTCGGGATGGACGCCGACGCTTCTGATCTCGTCGCCCTCGATCCACCTGACGAAATCGGGGTCGTCCCATCCGCTCAGCAGGGGGCGTCCGGCGGCGAGGCAGCGGGCCGGGGGAGAGAACGGCGGGTAGGCGACGACCGCGCCCAGCTCGACGGCGAGCTGGGGGACGCCCTCGACGGCGCACCGGTACGCGGCCCTGCGCAGCAGCACGGGTTCACCTGTCTCCCGCACCTTCGGCTCCTCTCCCGCCAGGACCGAGCCGAAGAGGTCCACGGTGACGAAGTCGGCGAGCCGTGGCGCCAGCAGCTCGGCCAGCTCCCGGGCGGTGCGCCCCACATCCAGGGTGGTGCCGATCCGTGTGCCGGCCTCGTTCAGCAGGGCCAGCCGCTGGTGGGCCCCGTGCTGCGCACTGTTGTCGAACGCGGCGGTGCCGACTCCTCGGACCCGGCCGAAGGGATCCTTGACCGGCCACATCTCGATGCTCCAGGCACGGTCACCGACGTAGTCCTCGTAGTGCGCCGGTGACCCGGTCTCGGCGACCCGCCGCAGCTGCTTGTGCCAGGCCCCGTCGGCGCCGTCCGGAAGGACGTCCGCGTACGACCGTCCGCGCAGTTGCGCCGCCGCGGTGCCCACCATGTCGCCGACGAGGCTGTTGGCCTGTTGGCACCGCAGCTCCGTGTCGAACATGGCGAGGGCGACCGACGCCTGGGCGAAGGGCTGCTCCCACATCGCCCGGTCGGACTCACTCTCGGTCCCGTTCCCGGACGGGTGCGGGGAGACGGTCACGACGGACCACTCGTGGCCCTTGCCCTGGCCGTCCAGTGACGGACAGACGCGCATGCCGACATCGAGCCGGTGACCGTCCCGATGGCGTACGGCCACGGATCCGCTCCATGCCTCACCTGTGGCCAGGGCGTTCCAGGCCGCATGGGAGGCGTCCACGGCGAGCAGCTCGGCAGCCGCGCGGCCCACCACCTCCGGGGAGTGGCCGAGCAGGCGTTGGGCGTCATCGCTCCAGCGCAGCACCGTGCCCTGTGCGCCGACGACGAGGGTTGCCAGGTCGGCTGAAGACCATGGTGGGGCAGGGGGGCTCTCGCCTGCAGCGCTGCCACGCTGTGCCATGGTCGCTCACCCCGCAGCCGTCACTCACCTTGACGCTTACCATTCTTGTGCATAGCGGACATATCAATGAAACATTATTTGCGGCACCTGCGCTGTCGGGCCTCGGGTCGCCGCCTTGCGGGTCATGTCCGGTCGCGGGCTGCCGGGCGGGGCTCCGGCGTGGATGACAGGCCGCAGCCGGGCGCCGAGGGTTTCGGCCGACGCGGTCCCGCGTTCGGACTCGGCGCGGCGGCGCGATGCGCGCCCCGGGTCCTTATAGTTCACATATGGGATATACCACCCAAAGGGAAGTGCGCCCATGGCCCCTCCTCGCTCCGCCCCACCGACCGTACGGGCCCGGCCGCCGGGCCCTGTCCGGCCCAGCGACCGGGCCCGGGTCGCGCTCCGGCCGGCCGAGGCCGCCCGGATCACCGGAGGTTTCTGGCACGAGCGTCGACGTGTCAACGCGGAGGTGAGCATCCCCCAGGGGCCCGCCCTGCTGGAATCGGCCGGCAATCTGCACAATCTGAGGCTGGCCGCCGGGACCGCGGACGGCGAGTACCGGGGCGGGCTGCCCTTTCTGGACAGCGATGTGACCAAATGGCTGGAGGCGGCCTCCTGGCAGCTCGCGGACCCCGACACACCGGATCGGTCCACGCTGGCCGGGGCGGTGGACACGATGATCCGGCTGCTCGCCGAGGCCCAGCAGGACAACGGTTATCTGCAGACCTGGTACCAGGTGGCCCAGCCCGGTCTGCGCTTCGCCGAGCTGCTCCTGGGCCACGAGCTGTACTGCGCCGGCCATCTCATCCAGGCCGCCGTCGCCCATCACCGCAGCACCGGACAGGAGAACCTGCTCACCGTCGCCCGCCGGTTCGCCGACCACATCGACGACACCTTCGGCCCCGGCAAGCCGGTCGACGGCATCTGCGGGCATCCCGAGATCGAGACCGCCCTCGCGGAGCTCTACCGCGAGACCGGTGAGCGCCGCTACCTGAACCTCGCCGGATACTTCATCGACCGGCGTGGCCACGGCCTGCTGGACGAGGACGACCCCCGCGGCCTCGCCCCCGGCCCCGACTACTGCCAGGACCACGTCCCCGTGCGGGAATCCCGGACAGTGACCGGCCACGCCGTACGCCAGCTGTATCTGCTGGCCGGGGCCACCGATGTGGCGGCCGAGACCGGCGAGCCGGAACTGCGCGCGGCGGTGGAGCGGGTGTGGGAGGCGATGACCACCACCAAGACGTATCTCACCGGGGGTGTGGGAGCCCACCAAAGGTGGGAGGAGTTCGGCGACCCCTACGAACTGCCCAACGAGCGCGCGTACTGCGAGACCTGCGCGGCCATCGGCTCGATCCAGTGGAGCTGGCGGATGGCGCTGCTCACCGGTCGGGCTCGTTACTCGGACCTGATCGAGCGCACCCTCTACAACGGTTTCCTCGCCGGAGTCTCCCTGGACGGCCGAAGCTGGCTCTACGTCAACCCACTCCAGGTGCGTGACGGCCACGAGTACCAGGGCGGGGACCAGGGAGCCCGCCGAGCACCCTGGTTCACCTGCGCCTGCTGTCCGCCGAACGTCATGCGGCTGCTCGCCAGCCTGCCCCACTATGTGGCCAGCACCGATGCGGGCGGCCTGCAGCTGCACCAGTACGCCGACGGAGCGTACGGCGGGTCGGTCGCCGGCGGGCGCGTCGCGGTCCGAGTGGACAGCGAGTACCCCTGGCAGGGCCGGACCACGGTGACCGTCGACGAGGCTGGCCCCAGGGAGTGGACCCTCTCGCTGCGCGTGCCGCAGTGGTGCCGGGACTACACGGTCACGCCCACCCCCGAGGACACCGGGCGCGCCGACGGGGCCGGACAGCCGGAGCGGCAGGACGGCTGGCTGCGGATCCACCGTGCCTGGCGGCCCGGCGACACGGTCGTCCTGGAACTGGGCATACGGCCGCGGCTCACCGCAGCCCACAGCAGAGTCGACGCGGTCCGCGGCTGTGTGGCCCTCGAACGCGGACCGCTCGTCTACTGCCTGGAGCAAACCGATCAGCCGGGCACCCCGCCTCTCGACGACATCCTGCTCGACACCACCGCCGCGCCGACCGTCAGACACCGTCCCGACCTGCTGGGCGGCGTCACCACCCTGGTCGGCTCCGGCCTGCTGCGCCGGCCCAGGCCCGCGAGGGGCGACTGGTGGCCGTACCGCACGGTCCAGGGCAATGCGCGAGATGCCGACCGGACCCCGCGCGACATGGGGGACCGGGACGAGGAAGCCGTCCCCGTCGAACTGACCGCCATCCCCTACTACGCCTGGGCCAACCGCGAGCAGGGCAGCATGCGCGTCTGGCTTCCCAGCTGCTGAATCCCCGCCGCCGCGTCGTCTCCTTGGACGGAAGTCATGAGAAACAGAGCAACAACAGCGAGTGCGCTCCTGATGTCCGCGGCCCTGCTGGTCGCAGGGTGCGGCGTCTCGGGTCCGTCCGCCTCGGCATCGGACGACACCATCAGCCTGTGGACCCGTGACACCCAGAAGGAATTCATCAACCTGGTCGCGGACGCCTGGAACGACAGCCATGACACCAAGGTGAAGGTGACCGTCGTCCCGGCCGCCAACTTCGTCCAGAAGCTCGCCACCACGGCCGCGACCGACAACGCACCCGACGTCGCCTCCATCGACCTGGTGTATCTGCCGTACTTCGCCTCCACCGGAACCCTGGAGGACATCACAAAGCTGGCGGACGACCTGCCGTACAAGGACGACCTGAGCCCGTCCCACCGCGCACTCGCCACCTACAACGAACGCACCTACGCACTGCCCTTCAGCGGTGAGGCGTCGGTGCTCTTCTACAACAAGGACCTGTTCAAAGCCGCCGGCCTCGACCCGGAGCGGCCCCCGGAGAACTACGCGGAGATCATTTCCGCCGCCAACAAGATCAGCGACCTGGGTCCGGACATCCATGGATTCGCCATCGCCGGGCAGTGCGGCGGCTGCAACGTCTTCGAGTTCACCCCGCACGTCTGGGCGAGTGGCGGAGAGGTTCTCTCCGACGACGGCTCCGAGGCCCGGTTCGACTCCCAGGAAGTCACCGATGCCCTGACCTTCTACCGCCGACTGCAAACCGACGGCACGATGCCACAGCAGTCCCGGACGGACAACGGCACCCACCAGCCCGCCGCGTTCCAGAGCGGCACGGTGGGCATGGTGCCGCTCGGCGCCTTCTACGCGCAGGTCCTCAAGAACGACTCGGACCTCGACTTCGGTGTCGCCCCCCTGCCCGGCAAGGACGGCGGCTGGTCCTCCTTCGCGGGCGGTGACGAGATGGCCGTCATGAAGAACGGCGACAACAAGGAGGGGGCGCGGGAGTTCGTCACCTGGGCCACCGGTGAACAGGCCCAGAAGGTGCTCGCCGAGAACAACATCACCCCGGTGCGCACTGATCTGATCGACGAGATCTACGCCCCTCGTGACCCCCGCAACAAACTGTTCAGCCAGGCCCTGGACAAGGGCCGCACGCCGTACAGCACAGTCGAGCACGAACTGTTCAACGACAACAACGGACCCTGGGTCCAGATGATCAACAGGGCCGTCTTCGACGGCGACATCGCCGAGGCCCAGAAACAGGGACAGGAGGCAGCCCAGGAGATCATCGACGGGGCGGCGCGGGGTACGGACTCCCGGGGCCGGAACGGATGACCGCCCCCTTCGGGCTCAAGGGTGACGCCGCACCGAGACGGACGACGCCGGCCCGGGCCGGACGACACCGATGGGCGGGGGCCGCCCTGACGGCCCCCGCCCTGGTGCTGATCGCCGTCTTCTTCCACGTCCCCCTGGCGATGACGCTGTGGATGTCGCTGCACGACTGGCCGCTGCTGGGAGCGCGCCGCTTCATCGGGCTGGAGAACTACCGGAACGCTCTGGGCGACGCCGCGTTCCGCGATGCCGTGCTCTTCACCTTGGAGTACACGCTGATCACGACGCCGGTGCTGCTTGTGTCGGCGTTCGCACTCGCCCTGCTGGTCCGGCCCGGGCATCGCGGGGCCCGCGTCTTCCAGGGCGTGTACTTCATGCCGGTGGTGATCGGTCTCGCCTCGGGATCCTTTCTCTGGCTGTTCATGTTCCAGTCCGGCATCGGACCCACCAGCGACCTTGCCGACCGCCTCGGCCTCGCGAGCCGCGACACCGACTGGTTCGGCGAAACGACATCCGCGCTGCTCGTGGTCATCGCCATGGTGACCTGGAAGATCGTCGGTCTGCAGATGCTTCTGCTGCTGGCAGGACTGCGGGCGATCCCGGTCGAGTTGGAGGAGGCGGCCAGGGTCGACGGGGCGGACCGGTGGCAGACCCTCCGGCACATCACCCTGCCGCTGCTGAGCCCCACACTGGCCCTGGTCCTGGTCTTCTCCGTGGCCGGCTCGCTGCTCGCCTTCGACCAGTTCTTCATCATGACCGGCGGCGGACCCGCCAACTCGACGATCACGGCCGTGTACGAGATCTACCGCACGTCCTTCATCCAGTTCAGGCTCGGACTCGGCGCCGCCTTCTCCGCCCTGCTCATGATCGCTCTCGTGATGGTCAGCGCGATCCAGATGTATCTGCTCCGCTCGTCCGAAGCCGGATCCGAGACCTGAGACCTGAGACCAGACCTGAGACCAGAGACCAGACCTGAGACCTGAGCCAAGACGGCATGAGGAACGTGTGAGTCACCAGCACAGTCCGTCGGAGACGGAAAGACGGGCGCGTCCCAAGGCGGCCCCCGAGCGGCCGCCCACGACCTTCCGCGGGTCGCTGCCACGGGCCGCGTGGTGGACGGTCTGCACCAGCCTGGCCGTACTGTTTCTGTATCCGCTGTACGTCATGATCGCGCACAGTCTCAAGACGCCGAGCGAGGCAGCCACCGCACCCCCCACCCGCTACCCGCACGATCTGTCCCTGGAGCACTACCGAACACTGGCCGGTGACGGAGGGATCGACGTCCTGGCCAACGTCGGCAACAGCCTGGTGGTCTCCCTGGGCACCGCACTGGCGACGGTGGTCCTCAGCACCCTCGCGGGCTACGGCTTCGCACGGCTGCGCTTCCCCGGCAGCAACCTCCTGTTCTTCGCCGCACTCGTCACCTTCATGATCCCCTTCCAGGCGCTCATCACCCCGCTCTACCTGCTCCTCGACCATCTGGGTCTGTTGAACTCGCTCCTCGGACTGACCCTCGTCTACACCACTTTCCAGCTCCCTTTCGGGCTGTTCCTGATGCGCAATTCCTTCGCGGCGGTCCCCCGCAGCCTTGAGGAAGCCGCACGGATCGACGGCTGCGGAATCCTTCAGACACTGGTCCGGGTGATGCTGCCGGTCACCGCACCGGGAGTCGTCGCCACCGCCTTGCTCGCCTTCTTCAGCGCCTGGAACGAGTTCTTCGCCGCGCTGATTTTCATCACCGACCAGGAGAGATTCACCTTGCCGGTCAGCCTGAGCGTGCTCGCCAGTGGTGCGCTCGGGCGCGTCGACTGGGGAGTCCTCCAGGCCGGCACCACGGTGACGATCATCCCTTGCGTGATCGTCTATCTGCTTCTGCAGAAGTACTACGTCGGCGGTCTGCTCAGCACGCTGGAGAAGTGAGATCGCCCGCCCGCTGCTGGGGCCGCCGCGAGTGTCCCCAGAGGAGCTCACGAACACCCTGGCAGGGGCTCAAACGAACCGTCTGCTTGGCGCCTGTCGGGCCCGGCTGCAGGACGTCCCAGCGGTGTACTCGCCGCCGCTGTCGAAGACCGACCACTATCTGTCCGTCGACCAGGTCGCCGAGCCGCTCGGCACGACGGCCCGCTTTCCCCGGCGGCTGATCGCGGAGCGGCGCATTCGGCATCCTCACCCAAACGGTCGAACATGAATCTCTTCCGTGATGCGAGTGCCCGTTGCATGTGCCGGTTTGCCAGTGCTTGACTTCTCAAGCTCGGGCCACTGTGCGATAGGCACGAACAGCTAGCACCGGCGACAACTACCCGCGTACGGGCGGTTCACGTCGGAACGGAGAGAGTGTGAGCTGCTTACACGCGACCACGTGTCCCCTTTTCCCTTACCTCAGGTCGAGTCTGCAGGGCTGGCGCGATTACTACTGCGACAGTGAACACGAGTGGCACGACTGTGCGCGCTACCGGATGTCGCTCGCCGGTGAGCGAGTGCCGATTGCCCTGCTGCCCAACGGGAAAACGGCGCGTTACATCGACTTCACGGATACCGCGGGGTCTCCCTCTGATCCGTCCACCCCCACCACCTCCGTTACGCAGTCACCCGACCCCACCGGCCGGCCCGGCTCACGAGGGCCCGGCTCCCAAAGCGACTGGAGCCGGTTCGTCAAATGGATGAGAGGCTCCGCATGAGTACCTACTGGCCCTGGTGGGCGGGGGCCCTCGGGCTGGCCGTGCTGACCGTCGGTTACACCCTGGCCACCGATCGGTCCTTCGGCGTCTCGGGCGCGTGGGACCGCGTGCTGCACTGGCGCCGCGAACGCGAACTCGAGCGGACGGAGGAGGAGTTCGCCGACGAACGCGCTCTCACCGCCGCGCTCGTCAAGGCCAGCGCTGACCATTTCGGCACCCTCCCTGCCCAACCTGCTCCAGCGCATCAGTCGCATGTGGAACCGTCGTCGGGCTCGCCCGTCGAACGGTTGGAGGCTGAGGAGCCGGCGGTCACGCGTCAGCGCCCGGCCCCGTTGGTCACCCAGGCTGCCCTGCTGATATCGATTTTCCTCGGCGGGCTGATCGCCTCCCTCGCCTCCGGGCGGTTCCACCTCCGCCTCGACATGGGACCGGGTTTCCGGAACCTGGTCACGGCCAACCCGGTCGGCATGGTCGTCTTGCTGTTCACCGGAGGCGTGCTGGTCGGTTTCGGTACCCGACTGGCCGGTGGCTGCAGCTCCGGCCACGGGCTCAACGGCTGTGGTCGGCGCGACCCGGTCAGCATCGTGGCGACGGCGACGTTCTTCGGTACCGCCGTAGCCGTGTCGTTCCTCCTGTGGAAGGTGATCTGATGCGTACCCGGGGCGGAATCCTGCTGGCCAACATCCTCACCGGGCTGGCGCTCGGCTTCACCGTCAGCAGCATCGGCTTCGGTGACTACACAGAACTGAACAGGATGTTCACTTTCCAGGACTTGCGGATGCTCCTGTCGTTCGGTGGAGCAATCGTGATCATCGTGTGCGTGTTCGCTCTGCTGCGGGTCCATCGCACCCCGGGGCGCATACACGCCGGAGTGATCCCCGGCGCAGTACTGTTCGGCACGGGCTGGGCGATCTCCGGTGGCTGCCCGGCGATCCCGATCATCCAGGTAGCCGGCGGTTACCTGCCCGCTCTGGTCACGATTGTCGGCATCGTCGTCGGCATCCGGCTGTGCCGCTGGGCCAGGAGCCGGTACATTCACATCGGCAGCGGCTCGTGCGAACTGTGAGACCCGGCCGGAGCCGCCGCCCGGACATGACCGATCTGGGCAGCTCCGGGCGGCACGTCCGCACGGTGGTCATGGTCATGTCCCGTCGGGTGGTGTAGCGACTCGGGATGGCGAACTCCGGATGGCCAGCACGAGGCCGACGACCGGGATCAAGGGGGAATCGGCAGATCTATTCCACCCTCACGAAGGAAACCCCAGGTGAGGTGGCCGTGCCGACCTATCTGCGAGGTCACCCCATGACCCGCACCCTGAGCCAGCTCGTGGCCACCACCGACGTCCACTCCACTCTCCACAACTGGCCCGCCTGGGAGCCGAGATCGAGGAGATCTCCCCCACCGAGTGCCGACTGACCGGACCTCAGCGACTGACCGGCGCGGGCGTGGAGGCCACCGACATCCGCACCGGCTCCGCCCTCATGGTCGCCGGCCTCACCGCCCAAGGCGTCACCACCGTCGGCGGCCGCCGTGACGGCCGGGGTTGATCGCGTCGGCGAAGAGGTGGGTGCCTGGCAGTCCGAGGGCGAGTGCCATCAAGGGCGGTTCGAAGTCGGCGTCCAGTCCGCCGGGGCTGAGGGAGGCGATGGCCCGCAGCGCTCGATTCGTCGGTCGCGCGTCATCGGCGTGGACGGCGAGAGCATCGGTCTCCGCCCTGGCGGGGATGCCCAGGTGGCGAAGAGCAGTTACGAGCGGGGTTACGTCCTTGCCCTGCACGCCACCGACACGGGCCGTACCTCCGGTCGCGGCGATCGCGCACGCCAGCGTGCCCGCCTCGACCTTGTCGCCGGGGACTTGCCAGATCACGGCGCCCGCCTGGCCGACGGGCGGCGGTGAGAGGACGAGGAGGTGTGCACTGGCCCGGGTCTCCCAGCCCATCGAGCGGAGGGCGTCGAGCACGGACAGGACTTCCGGCGAGAGATTGGGCTCGCCCAGCCGTAAGGGGCGGCCGGTCGTCACGGCACGCAGCACAGCGGCCACCGTCGCTCCGCGGGAGCGGAACGGCAGGACCAGGGACACTGTGCCGGTGCGCGGTGTGCCGGCCTCGACGCGGTAGCCGGAGTCGCCCTGCGCGCTCCGGTCGCCGAACGCCTCGTACACCTTGAAGTGCAGGTCCATCCCGCGGGCGCCGATCCGGCAGCCTCCCGGCCAGGGCAGTCGGGCCTCGCCGTGCCGGGCGAGCAGGGCGGGCACGAGGTAGTACGAGGCGCGGATGCGGGCGGCCTGCGACAGGTCGGGGTGCGTGGTCCGGTTCTCCGTCGGCAGGATCACCGCGGTGGTCTGCTCGCCGACGGGCTGAGCGATGTGCCACCCCGCCTGCTGCAACAGGGTCAGCATGATCTGGACGTCGGTGTTCGCCGGGATGTTGCCGAGTCGCACCGGTCGGCTGAGGGCTGCCGCGACGGCCAGGAGAGGCAGGGCGGCGTTTTTGGAACCGTCCACGGTGACGGTGCCCGTCAGCGGAGGGCCAGGGCGTACGGCGATCACCTCGGCGGCCCGTGTCGGGGGTGTGGCGGTGGTGGTCACGGTCAACTCCTTTGCAAAGGAAGGGAGAAGGCGGCCTTCGGATCTGGGGCGGCGGTCAGGGCGATCTCGGCCCAGCACCGTTTGCCGGTGGGGGTTGGTTCGGCGGCGTGCCGGTCGGTGAGGGCGGCGACGAGGAACAGTCCGCGGCCGTTCTCGCTGTGCTGGTCCGGGAGGCTCGGCTGGGGGAGCACGGGGCTGGAGTCGTAGACCTCGATGCGGAGGACTGCCTCGCTGAGGTGCACCTCAAGGCGGACCTGGCCAGTGGCGGCGTATCGCACCGTGTTGGTGACCAGTTCGCTGATCACCAGCTCCGCCGTGTGCACCACCTCGTCGTCCAAGTCCGCATCCCAGCGCTGTATCTCGTCCACGGCCTGGTGACGTGCGGACGCGACTGCGATGGGTGTGGCGGGTACGGACAGGGTGAGCTGGTGCGCTGCCATGAGCGGCCTCCCGAGGTTGGTGCGGCCACTTCACGCAACCAGCTCGTCGCGGTGGGTGGTTAGCCCAGGTGCTGGCGGTGCATCGGTTATGCAGGAGCTGCATCACGGCGAAGTACGGCTGATCTACGCTCGGTTGAGCGGGCAGGATCGGCGACGGCGGAAGGGGCCGTGGCAGATGGCCGAAGCACACAGCGAAGCCAGGCGGATCGGTGAAGTGATCCGTCAGGCACGGGTTTTACAGCGGCGCTCGCAAAAAGACGTCGCCGCTGCGCTCGGCTATCACCAGTCCAAGGTGAGCCGCCTGGAAGGCGGCCGAGGCACGGAGGACCTCCGCGTCCTGCGTGCTGTCCTGCAGGAACTCCAGATCCCGCCGCAGCAGTTGGGTCTCGCTGTTCCTTCCGATGCCTCCGCCACCGATTCCGAAGCTGACGACATGCACCGCCGTACCTTCCTCGCCGCGAGCATCGCCGCCCTTGCGACTCCGGCCACCTCTGCCGCCGCTCACGACGACCTCGTCCGGGCTCTGCTGCCCGGCCCGAGTCCGGGGAGCACTGGAGGAGCCCTGGATACGGCGGCTCTTCGTGAACGGGTCGGCACGGTCCGGAGACTCTTCTACACCTGCGACTACGCCCAGTTGGAACGCATGCTGCCCGGCCTGATCGCCGACCTCAGGGTGGCTTCCGGCGGCACGACCGACATCGACGATCTGTCCGCGCTGCTGGCCACGGCGTACCAGACCTCGACCAGCCTCCTGCTGAAACAGCATGACCAGGGCAACGCCTGGCTCGCGGTGGGCCGTGCGATGGCCGAGGCCGAACGCTCCGGCGACCCGGTGGTTCTGGCCTCCAGCGTCCGCGTTCAGGCCCATGTCCTGGCCCGCGAGAAGCACACCGCACAGGCCGTCACCCTCGTCCGGCGCACGGCCGGCCAACTCACCGGCGCCTACGACCGCCGCTCCCCGAAACACCTTGGCGCGGTAGGGCTGTTGCTGCTGCGCGGCGTGACGGCGGCCAGCGCCGGAGGTGACCGCGCGGCTACCGAGGAATTCCTTGGCGAGGCCAAGGAGGTGGCCCGGTACGTGTCCCTCGACCGGCCCGACGCCTGGGCCAACTTCAGCCCCACCAACGTCGCCCTCCACGAACTGAGCGCCCTGGTGGCCTTCGGCGACGCCGGCCTCGCACTCCAGGCGGCTCGCCCCCTCATGCGCCGGCATATCCCCGTCCCCGAGCGCCGGGCCGCCCTGTGGGTGGAGACGGCCCGCGCCTACAGCCAGCAGGGTCGCCTCGCCGACGGCTACCAAGCCCTGCGCATCGCCGAGACCTGCGCCGCCCAGGACGTTCGCCGACCCGCCGTACGCGACCTGGTCGCCGACATGGCCGCCCGAGACCGCCGCCGTACGCTGCCGGAACTGCACCACTTCAGCCGCCGACTGGGAGTCCCCGCGTGAGTGAGCCGAACGCCCCGGAGAAGAAGCCCTTCCTGTACGTCGTCGTCTGCGCCTGTGGCATCGCAGGGGACGTGGGCAAACTGATCACCGCAGCGCAGGAGCGGCACTGGGACGTCGGCGTCGTCGCCACCCCGCAAGGGCTGGGCTTCCTCGACAACGAGACGATCGAAGCCCAGACCGGCTATCCGATCCGCTCCGCATGGCGCACACCGGGCGAGGCCCGACCACTGCCGCCCGCCGACGCCATCGCGGTCGTGCCGGCGACCTTCAATACGGTCAACAAGTGGGCGGCAGGGATCTCCGACACGCTCGCCCTGGGCATCCTGTGCGAGGCATACGGCATGGGCATCCCCACCGCCGTCCTGCCGTACCTCAATGCGGCCCAGGCTGCCCAT
The DNA here is from genome assembly GCF_055578365.1 of Streptomyces sp. NPDC033131. Taxonomy (NCBI): domain Bacteria; kingdom Bacillati; phylum Actinomycetota; class Actinomycetes; order Kitasatosporales; family Streptomycetaceae; genus Streptomyces; species Streptomyces sp. NPDC033131. The sequence goes on along the minus strand of NZ_JBVIPA010000006.1, from coordinate 269,826 downwards.
CCCGCCTACCGCCGCAGTCTGGACGCGCTGCGGGAGATGGGTGTGCTGATCGGCTCGTACGAGCCTCACCGGCCGAAGGCCGGGGGCGGGGCAGACCGCTTCCGCTGGGAGGAAGCGCTGGAGCTGCTCGCTCCTCAGCTGTCGGCACCGGCCTGATCAGCGCCGCCGTGTCGGGTGCGGCGGAGATTGGGCGGGAGAGGCAGGTGGTTGCGTGGAGTTGCGCACCCGCGCTGCTTCGGCTCGTGGGCTGGGAGCGTGGCGCTCACCGAGGCGGCGGACGCGCCAGGTCAGTGCGCGCGCGGGGCTGCGGGCGTCGTCCAAGGGGCGCTGGCGGAGCGCCTGATCGAGGACGGTGGCCGTGTGGTGCCCGGCTGCCTCGGCTTCTGCGAGCACGGCGGCGAGTGCGTCCCAGGCAGGGTCGTTGAGGATGCGCTCGGCATGTTCCGGCGCAGCCTCCTGAAGGTGGTGGGCGAATCGGCGCTTGGTCTGGAGGCTGGGGGAGCGGCGGGCGAGTTCTGCCAGGACCGGCTCGGCAACTTGTACGTACGCGACCTGGAGGTGGAGGAGGGCCTGCTGGGCGGCTGCCTCCTGCTGTGCGTGTTGACGGGTGCGGTGCCAGTGCATCGCGAACGCCACAGCGGTGAGCAGGGAGTCCAGGAACATCGCGAATCCAGCTCCGTCGCCGTCCTGGGGACAGTCGCGCCAGATCGCCTGGACACTGCGGTGCAGAGCGCGCGTGCTGCCGAGGTCGGCGACGATACGGGAGCGGGTGGCGCGCTCGAAGACGGCCGACGCTTGTTCGAGTTCGGCCTTGAGCATGGCCGGTCCGGTGGCTGGCAGGAGGTCCAGAGCGGCGCCGAGCGCGACCAGCTGTCCTTGAGCCGTGGGGTCGTCGCCTTGGGTGAGGTGGTGCGGGATCCGTTCGGCGGCGGCCGTGGCCTGGTGCCACGGATCGCCCGGCCGAGCAGTGACCGGTTCCGGGCTGGTGGTGGAGATGCGTTGGCGGATCTTGGGCAGGGAGAGGTCGGGGGCGAGGGTGGAGCCCGCATGGAACACGGGTTCGCCTTCGTCGTTGGTGTCACCCGGCAGGGCGAAGTTGCAGCCGAGCGCGTCGCCGGACGGGCCGAGCTTGAGGCGCACAGTCACGCCGGCGGCCTCCAGCAGGGCGAAGAACTCGGCCTCGTCCGCTGCTGCTGCGATGGCACGGCGGACCCGTAGGCGCAGGATGTCGCGGGAGGTGGCGTCGCGGCCCAGGCGCTTGGCCTTGAAGTGCTCCTTGCTGGTGGGGCGCTTGGCGGCGGTGCCGTCGCCGGGCTTTAGCCGCCTCAGCCCGTAGTCGATCTCGATCTTGCGGGCTTCACGCTGGACGGCTCGCTGGTCGTAGTCGCGCTGGGGGCGACGGCCGTCCTGCCGTACGAGCGTGGCGGCGATGTGGATGTGGTCGTCGGCGTGGCGGACGGCCACCCAGCGGCAGGCTTCCGTATCGCCTTCGGGTGCGATGCCGGCGGCGGCGACGATCCGGCGGGCGACGTCGGCCCACTGATCGTCGGTGAGTATCGGGTCTTCGGGTGCCGCACGGACGGGGCAGTGCCACACCGTGTGCTTGGGCGCCTTGTCGCCCAGCATCTGCACGGGCTGGTCGAGCTGTGTGACGAGCTGGTCTTCCACATCCTTCGGGTCGCGGTGAGGGCTGCGGCCGGGGTCGGGGGCGAAGTCGTTCCAGGAAGCCACCAGGTGGGGGTCGACGTGCTCGTTGGCCCGGCCCTTGCCGAACAGGTAGCCGATCGTGCGGCGCGTAGCGTGTGGGCCCTTGCCGAGGATGATCTTCGGGATCAAGGGCTCACCGGCCCTCTGTGATCTGGGAGACCGCGGTGTCCACCTCGGCGATGGATGCCTCGACGCGGTCCAGGAGTCGTTGGACGGTGTCGGGGTGGGGCCAGGCGCCGTCCTTGTGGAGGTGCCATGTGAGCTGGTTGAGGTTGTTGCCGATGCCGCCGAGCTGCCGGTTGGCGGCCAACAGCGCCTTGACCATGGCGCGGTAGTCGGCGACGGCTGCGGTGGGGTCGTCGGCACGGGCGGCGGCGAGCGCGCATTCGGCGACGTAGCCGCCGGCCTGCATGCGGCTCAGGGCGGCGGCCTTCTGCACGAGGTCGAACTCGTCGTCGTTGTAACGGGGATGGACGCGGCGCTCGCGCAGCTGCTTGTCACGCAGACGGCGACGCGGCGCAGACTGCTGCGGCACGCTCGACGACAGCTCGCTGGTCCCAGTCCCGGTCGGCTCCCCCGGGCCGAGTGACCCCGGCGCCCCTGCGCCGGGCGCCTCCGCCACCCCAGGGGCGGAGGCCGGGTAAGGACTCCTTACCCGACAACTTGCTGCGCGGTCGTCTGGAGCGATGGGCGTCTGCTGCCGGTTGGGGTGGTCATGGTGGCGGTCGGGCATATGTGGTTCTCCGGTGTGTGGTCGGTAGGGAGCTGAGCCGTCGAGGCACCGAGCGAAGGCAGATGTGGCCAGTGGCCAGGGCAGTTCGACTGGGTCTGGGGAGCTGCGGGAGACACTGCCAGGGGGTAGGGCCGTGGTTGCGAGGAGAGCGACGGGACCGGTCCCCAAAGCGTGCGGTGCACGGTCCCCAGATGCTTGGGGACCGGGATGCGAGGCTCGTCGGGACGGGGTCCCCTGACACCTCGTCACGGGGACCCTCCCCGTTTCACTGCACGGTCCCGGTCCCCGAGAGGACCGAAGGGGGCGAATGCGGGGACGGTCCCCGTTGCTGCGGACGCTCCGGGACCGGTATGAAAGCCCGTCTGAGCTGCGGTTTCAGAGGGGACCGGTCCCCGACAATCGTCGGCACGGTCCCCGGGACCCGTTCCCCTGAAGTGCTCCTCGGGACCGTGTACGACTGGTTCGGGACCGACGGTTGCAGCCCACCCAGCTGTAGCGAGGAGGGAAGCCGGACGGCGTCACACAGCTCGGTGTCGGTCCCTCCGGGCAGTGGCCAGGTCGACGCGCGACGGGTGGGGAGTCGCACGTACGGCATCGCCCCGGGCGGCTCCGTCAGGACTTGCCCTGCGTTGACGGCGCTGGGAGCCCACGGGTGCATGGCACCAGTCGCACCGGACACCGAGCGCATCCGGGACTCCCTCGGCGACGGCGGACTCGCGCGCTGAGCGGGTCGGACGATAGCGGGCCAGCTCGGCACGTACGGCCGGCGGAATGCACGACCCGATCTCGCGCAGGCGCTCCTCGACATCGCGAGGCCGGTCACCGCTGGTGATCCGCCGATACGTCGAAGGGGCGGCCATGCCGACTGCGACAGCGTTCCGAGACCGGAGCAGCTCAGCACGCCAAGCGGCCGGATCGTCCGGATCGGCGCCGGGAGTGGGGTCGGTGTGCCGGTCAAGGCGGTCGCGGCGGTGGGCACGCCATCTGCGGGCGACGTCCACGGGCAGGATCGGGTACGGCGAGTCGAGGACGTGGGCCCGTATCGCCTCGCGGACGTCCCAGCCCTGGTCGGTGGCGAAGGGCACGTCGTCGAGCAGCTCCTGCCACTGGGCGATCTGGTCACGGGCGTCGCCCGTGCCGGTGCGGGTGGTGCGGGGGTCGAGACGTCCGGTGTAGGCGAGGACAGCGGCGACTTCGCGTCGGTCCAAAGGCGGGTTACTCCGTTCCTGTCGGTTCGTCGAGGGCGGCGAGCAGGGCGGCCATGTGCGCCTCGGAGCGCGTCATGTCGGTGGTCGGGGTGGGGGTGCCACCGGGCAGGGCGTAGAGGTTGGGGCGGTCGGGCGTGGGCGTGTGCTCCCGGGCGATCCACGCACGCCAGTCGGCGCCCCAGGCGGCGGCGCTGCGGGGCGCCCATGCGGCTCGGTAGGCGCGCCACTTTTCGTCTGCGGCGTGCAGGGCGTGCTCGCCGAGTCGGTCGAGGTGGCCGTGGTCCTGGAGCCACGTACGGGCGTCGTTGTCGATCTGCCACTCGGTGGCGGAGATGAGTGGGGCAGAGCTGCTGCTCTTACCGTTCACCTTCGGTTCTCTTCTGTTCTGGGGGTCGGAATCCGTACCCCCTCCGGGTCGGAATCTGACCCCCCTGGGGACCGGATTCCGTTCCCCAGGGTCGGATTCCGGCCCCTCCTCGAAGTGCTCGGCTGGGTCGGATTCCAACCCCCCGAGGGTCGGAATGTGACCCCCCTGGAGGGTCGGATTCCGGTCCCCCTCCGTCGCCCGTTCGGAGAGGAACCGGGCGGCGACCGGGAGGCAGTAGTACGTCTCTCCTCGCGGCCCCTTGCGGTCGGCGAGCGGCACCAGCTCGCCGCTGGCGATCAGGTTCGTCAGCGCGTCGCGCACGGCGGTGCGGGAGGCGTTGGCGCGCTTCATGAGGGTGGGCACGGACGCGTACGCGACGCACTGCCGGTCACGGCACCGGTCGGCGATCAGGGCTAGGACCATGCGGGCGGTGCCTTTGCTGCGGCTGTGGTCCCACACCCATTCGCGGGCGTCATGGCTCATCGGGCGGCGGCTCCTAGGTCAGGTGGGGAGGTGCGGTCGGCCCTTGTCGGGCGAGCGCGGGGAGGGGTGGCTCGCAGCCCTGAGTGGAAGGCACGAGGAGGGCTGGTGGCGTCGTATAGCCAAGACAGCCACATCAATGCCGCACAAGTCCAGCATTCCGCCGGGAATTCAGACAGCTGACGGCGAACGCATGCTGCGAGGCATCACCAAAATTATAAACTCGGATCGGCCGTTGCCGAAATAATGCACCGTCAGACGAAGCCAGAAGGATCACATCGGAAGGCCGTTGACTCTTCGCCGGGGCGCAAGCTACAACACAACACCCCACGTCAGAGCCCGCTGTGAGGCGGGCGCAGACAGTGCTCACCGGACACCCGGAACTCATCTCACAGGTAACCCCGTCCGCGCGGGGCAACATAGCCGACGATCGCCGGTTAACCAAACCGGTGAATGGAAGCTACAAATGGAGCCATGGCAGCACGATCCCTGGAAATCGGACCGGCCGGAATACGGACCGCCCGAACCATCGAAATCCTCCGCACCGAACGCGGCCTCGCCCAGCGCGAGCTCGCCGCCCGCGTCACCGCCTTTGGACGTCCGATGACCAACACGATGCTGTCCCGCATCGAACGCGCCCAACGCCGCTGCGACATCGACGACCTCGTCGCCCTCGCCCAAGCCCTCCGGGTCTCGCCTCTGGCCCTCCTCCACGGGGCCAGCGCCGCGTAACCCCAGGCGCCGCCAACCGGACCGGCCTGCCACCCCGAACCGCCCCCGAGTAAAGGACCCGTCACCCTTGCGCCGACCCGCAATACCCCCTGCCCTTCCCCGCTCACGTTGCACCGCACGGGAGGTGATCGCGAATGGCTGACCGCCTCCTGACCGTGGCAGAGGCCGGCGAACTGCTCGGCACTGGCGAGCGCTTCGTCCGCCGCCTCATAGCCGAACGCCGCATCCGCTACGTCAAGCTCGGCCGCCCGGTCCGCATCCCCGAGAGCGTGGTCGCCGAGTACGTCGAGGCACGCACCGTCGAGCCGGTCCGCCGTGCCCGTTTCGGGAGGGCGGCCTGATGGCGGCACGCAAGCCGCAGCGGCGGCGCGAGTTCGGCACGGTACGCAAGCTCGCCTCCGGCCGGTGGCAGGCCCGCTATCTCGGACCGGACGGCCAGCGGCACAAGGCGCCGGAGACATTCGAGACCAAGTCCGACGCCCAGGACTGGCTCAACCTCCTCCGCGCGGACATCGAGCGCGACGTATGGCGTGATCCGGACGCCGGCGCGGTCAACTTCGAGAAGTACGGGCTGCGTTGGATGGAGGAGCGCGGCCTGGCCCCGACCACGCTCGACCGCTACGACGGCCTGCTGCGCCTGCACATCCTGCCGACGTTCGGCGCCAAGGACCTGGACGAGATCACCCCGCCCTCCGTCCGCACCTGGCGAGCCGAACGCTTGAAGGCGACCGGCGCCACCACGGTCGCCAAGTCGTACCGCCTGCTGAAGGCCATCCTTCAGACGGCGGTCGATGACGACCTCCTCCGCAGCAACCCGTGCCGCATCAAGGGCGCAGGCAAGGAGGAAGCCGATGAACGCCCCACGGCCACCATCGAGCAGGTCTTCGCCCTGGCCGACGCCATGGGCCCGCGCTGGCGTCTGATGGTCCTCCTCGGTGCCTTCGCCTCGCTCCGCCCGGAGGAACTGGCTGAACTGCGCCGCCACAGTGTCGATCTCGACGAATGCTCCCTGCGCGTCAGCCAGGCTTCGCCGGAGCTGACCAACGGCAGGCGCGTGACTGGTGACCCCAAGACCCGGGCGGGTAAGCGCACCGTCTACTTGCCCGACTTCATGCTCCCGGAACTGCGTCGCCATCTTCAGTGGTTCGCCGAGAAGGAGCGGGACGGCCTGATCTTCGTCGGAGAGAAGGGCGCCCCCTTCCGCCGCTCGACCTTCGGCCGCAAGTGGCGCAGGGCCCGCACGAAGGTCGGCATGCCCGGCAACTTCCGCTTCTACGACCTCCGCCACACCGGCAACACCCTCGCCGCCGACACCGGCGCCAAGCTGAAGGACCTCATGGTCCGCGCCGGCCAGTCCTCGGAGCGGGCCCAGCTGATCTATCAGCACTCGACGGCGAAGCACCAGAGAAGGCTGGCCCAAGGGATCGATGCCGAGGTGCGAGCCCAGCTTCGCGAAGGTGTGTCAGCTCAGCAGAGCGCTCAGAAGGCATAACGCTCCGCTGCCTCCGGCGTGTCGATTGTGCTCAGTGCGGCCGGCACGCCAAGGGGGCTGAGCTGCCGTTTTGGACCATGAGACCTCTTCCTTCGTCGTGTCCAGGCGCGATGTCTCCCTGACCAGCGTTATTTCTTGATTTTCGACCTCGAATGAGGGAGGATTTCCGGAAGTCGATGTAGCTCGTTGGGGAGGCTGGACATGACTGTCGTACACGCGGAGGACCTCCGGGCCCGTAACCGACTCGCCGAGCTTGGGCTGTCAGTTGAAGGGATCGAAGACGCGCTGCGGCGAGCCGAGGCCGAGCGTAATTTCTGCACCCCGCTGGACCCGGTCTCGCTGCCTGGCAACATCTTCTGGGGGCGGACGATCCGCTTCTTGCGGGAGACGTACATCCCGCAAGGTTGGACCAGCGCCAGTCCCAGTAACGTGCCGCTGCTTGTCGCGCCTTCGGGCGACTTCGCGATCACTGCCTCCAGTGGCAGTCCCGAGACTGGCTACGCTGCTCTTTCTCCCTCCACCCGCTACCCCAAGGGCAATGCGGTCATGAAGCGAGTGGAGACCAACCGGCAGCTGTTGCTGTTCGGTGAGCCGGAGGCGCCCCGTGAGGAGCAGGATGCCGGCGACGGTGTCCCTACCTGGTTCCTGCTCTACCACCACGCGAAGACTGACCAGGGGACCCGGCTCTACGCGGAGCTGTCCTTCCCGAACGATCCCGGGAACCGTGGCAAGATCAGCAGCTGGTACGAGCGGATCATCCTCCCCTGGATCGACTTCGAGGGCTTCACTCCCTTCGTCGACGACGCCGACGACCAGGGCGGCATCGACATCCCCATCGAACGTCGGGCCTGACCGGCCCGCCCCAACCTCCCCATTGGCTCCTCTCATGACCACCGCATCTCGGCTCGTCCTGGCGCGCAAGCGCCGAGGACTCACCGTCACCCGCCTCGCGCAGCTCGTCAGCCTGACCCCGCGCAGGTTGTCCGACTACGAGAGCGGGCGGGCTGTACCCAGCCAGCCGTCGCTGGAAGCGATTGCGACGGCGCTGGAGTTCCCTCCTGCCTTCTTCAGCGCCGAAGAGGTCGCCGATCTGACGGTCGACTCGGTGAGCTTCCGTGCCCTAAGCAAGATGACCGCATCGCAGCGGGACATCGCCCTGAGCTCTGGGCGGCTGGCGCGAGTGCTGCAGGACTGGATCGCTGCACACTTTCGTCTGCCGACTCCCGACATTCCGTCGCTGACTTCATTCAGCCGGCTCGGCCCGGACGAGGACCAGATCCCGCACCCAGGAGAGGCGGCAGGCACAGACTGGCCTGCGGAGGAAGCCGCCGCGCTGGTGCGAGCCCGTTGGGGACTGGGGAATGCCCCGATGCCGAATGTGGTGCACCAGCTCGAAGCCCACGGCGTTCGCGTCTTCTCGCTCTCCCGGGCCTGCCCGGAGGTCGACGCGTTTTCCTTCTGGGACCGGGGGGTCCCTTTCGTGCTGCTGAGCACGGAGAAAACTGCGGAACGCGGGCGCTTCGACGCGGCCCATGAACTCGGGCACCTCGTCCTGCATGGCGAGGAACAGATGCCACACGGGCCCCAGGCCGAAGCCGAAGCCCACAGATTTGCGGCCGCGTTCCTCATGCCGCGAGCAGACGTGCTTGCTCACGCACCACGGGGAGCGAGCACCAACTGGATCCTCCAGGCCAAGCGGCGCTGGAAAGTCGCCGCCATGGCTCTTGCCCACCGATTGCACGAACTGGGCCTCACCACCGAGTGGCAGTACCGGACCCACTGTGTGGAACTGGGCCGCCTCGGCTACCGCAAGTCGGAGCCCCGAAGTGGGGTTGTCCGTGAGACCTCGCAAGTGCTGGGCAAGGTGTTCACTGCCCTGCGCAGTGAAGGCACACGCCCTGCGGACGTGGCCCGAGAGCTACATCTGCATCCCGCCGATCTCAACGACCTGATCTTCGGCCTAGTTGTCACTGCGCAGGACGGCGACGGGCAACCGCATCAGAGCATGAACAGTCGGCCGCGGCTATCCGTCGTCCGCTGACAGGCCGCTGGGCTGCCAGCCTCGGTGACACCCGGGGCGGTGACACTTCATACCGCTTCCAGATCGAGGGCGGCTTCCTCGACTGCGAGGTATGTGTCTGTCGTCGCGGCCTCCAGGTATCCGTCCCGGGCGGGGATCGCCGGCTCGGGGCTGACAGCGATGAGTTGCTCCCAAGTCTGCTGGTCCCCTTCGGCAATGCCACGCCGAACAGCTGCAAGGTATCCGCTCCTCTGCTCGGTCCTGAGGTGCTGCACCAGGCTTCGCGCCTTGGCCACTTGCCGTGTGTATTGTGCGTCACTGACCTGCCGATTTACCTCGTTGTCGATTCGACGAAGTGGAACCGGCAGCGAACGGACATCAGGCTCTAGCGGCAATTCGCTTACGTAGGGCGTGTATTCGGGGCGCGTTCGGCGAACCTCCTCCGCGATGTGGCGTTCCATACCAGCGACTTCGCGGCACGCGCCATACAGCCGACGAGACATCCCAAGGATGAGGTCCGTTCCTGGAAGCCTGACGGTCAGCATGTCCAGGCCGTCCTGGTCGCGGATCGTTCCCTCAGCGGCGTATCCGCCGACTCGGCGGCGCAGATCATCCGTCGCTGCGTCGCGTTCCAACAGGCGCAAGGTGTCCGAGCGCTGCAGACCCTGTCCGGCCTCGGGTCTACCGACAGGGGTGACTCGCAGTAGGGCCGGCGGCAGCGACGCCAGGGTGAAGTACGTCATCATGCGGGCACGCGCGAGGCCCAACAACATCTCGTCGCTGTCCTGAGCCTGGTCGTCAGTACCGACTCCGCTGTTGTCGGCACCATGGTCCTCACTCTCCACGTCGATCACCATGAAGAGGCGTTGTTCAAGGCTTGTGCCGCACAACACTTTGTGATGTGGAGCGGGGAGTAGGGCACCCACGTCCAACTGCTTCGCCCCTTTTCGGCGGGACGGCGTTCGTAGCCAGCGACCTCCCTTCGCCTCGACCAGCCAGACTTCGGAATCTGCTGGATGCGTGCCGAACAGATCGGGCAAACTGCTGGTCTTCTCCCAACCCGAAGCGGCTCCGGGCGGTGCTGCGCTTTCCGCATGCGTCGTAGGGCCGAGCCCCATGAGTGTGCGGCAGGCCCATTCGGCCATCGTCATGCCGATGTGATAGCCGAACGCCGTACGGGTCGAGCTTTCCGTTCCGTGGGAGTAAACGGCGCTGGGGATGATCTTCCGTCCCGGCTGTGGCCCTTGATCCGTCTCCACGCTGTCGCGCACGAGATACGCCGACAACGGATACCGCCGTGCCATGATCTCGCGACGGGCCAGTCGGGGTACGGAGGCGACCCAAGGGGTGATGTCTCGGCCGACTGTGGTGGTGGCGTCGAGCAGGGCACGCCAGGTGGTGCTGACGAGATAGTCCCCGTCGGGAGGGATGCTGTTCGATGCCGGCCAGGGCTGCCGGGCCAGCTCCACCTCTGCGCGCGAGGGACCTTTCGCGGGGTTCAAAGGGGAGCTGCGTCTGACGAATACCGGTACGTCGAAAGCATCGGGCGCAGACATCGTGATGTCGCTCGCCCCAGGTGGAGGAAGCATCTGCACACTCTGCCATCGGCCGCGCGCAAGCCCTCGATAACTGCTGCTTTGCCGGAGCTACTTGACCGCTGTTTGCGCACTATGTGACTCAGGTCACCGAAAGTCGATCTCAGGATTCGAGACGCCTTGCCGTTGTGGTGCCTGAACTGTCGCCTGGAGGGGGCGCCAGGGAGTGTCTGACCTCGCCTTAGGGCACGTGGAGGGCACGGAGCCCTTGAATTGGTCTAGACAACAAAAAACCCCCGGGTTCATGACCAGGGGGTTCGTATTGGAGCGGGTGACGAGAATCGAACTCGCACTCTCAGCTTGGGAAGCTCGTGTGCTTTGGTCCCGTCTCCCGCGCTGACCTGCGATCGAGGGTGTCTGTATCCGAGCTGACTGCCGAGTAGCTCCCCGGTGTTCCCCGTGGTTCCCCGCACGACCTGGCACGGTTCTGGCACGGCTGTCGTGGGTGCTGGTCACTGCTCCAAGGGCGTTGTCAGTGGGGGTGGTTAGCTTCCGTGGCAGAGATGAGCCGGTTCGATGTTCTCGCCGAAGAACACGGCGGCTAAGGGGGATGGCCGGATAGGGGTCCCCGGACCGCTGGGTCTCGGGACGCCGAATGGCTCCGTACCCACCCCCCTCACAACCTTCTGATCCGTAGCTCTACAGAGATGGGCCATTGGGGGTCATGAGGCTGCGGGGAGGGGCTCGGCGACCGGTGCTGGTCGCTGCCGGTTGCTGGGGTTGCTGTACCTCATTGCCGTAGAGCAGGATCGCGACCGGGGGGTGGACATGGAACGCGAACAGCTCGAACGGCTGCTGGGCGGTGGCGACGACACGTCATCGATCGCTCTGGCTGCACTCCGCGCCGGCGCTTCGTACGTCGTCTGGGACGGAACGACGTCATCCAAGTCGCTCGCGACGGTCTACCGGCGCCGACTCCGTCACACCCTTCGGAAGGGCATCCAGACCTCCGGCTTGGCTCGGGCCGTGCAACGCCTCGACCTATACGGCCGACCGGTTCGCCTGGGGCAGATCAGGACTGCCGACGGGGCGTGGATCTTCATGCTCTTTCTCGACGCGGACGGCAGCACGCGGGTGGCGTGCACTGGCGTTCGCCAATCCCAACCAGGCTCGACACGACCAGATACCTGCTGAACCCGTGCACCGCCAACACGCTTTCCAACTGTCCGCATGACTGTCCAGAGGCATTCGCAGGGGTTCGCTGGACAGGTCAGAGAGCGTGCGCGTACGGCTGTGAACGGTGGTGGCTGTGGGTGTACTGGACAAAGACCAGGACAACGAGCGGCCCAGTTCCGGGCTCTCGGCTCAGACGCACACGGTTCATGGTCAACCCCGTTGGAATGGCTCACGCCAGGTCCGTGTAACACCACGAGCTTCGGCGGCCGCAGCGATGTCGTCCGGCACGGGGCCCGCTTCGGATGCCCTGGCCAGATCCACGTACATGAGCGCAGCTGTTGAGCTGCCGAGATGAGTTCCGTGACCCTCGACTCCCCAGCGGGCGAGGTGACGTGCCCCCTCGTCCAGGCCATCCTCGGTAGCGTCGGGAAAGATCTCGCGTAGGGCAGCGCGAGCGATCTCCACAGCGCTTCGTGTCTGCATCGGAACAGTCCTTCCAGAGGGTCATGGTTGGTTGGCGCGTACGGCGCACACGAGGCACTTGTCCTCGTAACCGGTCATCCACAGCACCGCACGGGCAAGGCTCTCGGCAGAGTCGAGAGCCTCGTTGCGGTCCAGTTCCGCAAGTTCGGCCGTGCAGAGCACATCTCGGACGAGGATCTCCCAGTGGTCCTGAGCCTTCTTCCAGTCTCCCCGATGCGCCCGCCTTACGTAACGATCCAGGAACTCCTGGTCCTCTGCGCTCTTCAGATGCAGTGACTCGAGAAAGGTGATCTTTCCCGGTAGCTTGAGGCGGCGCCCCAGACCCCTTTGCTGAAAAAGGTGGTTGGTAGCAATTTCTTTGACCCGCTGCATCCGGGCAGCGATCACATGACCTGCCACTCCACCGATCAGGGCGGGTACCAGCAGCCAGCCAAGTATCGATGCGGCCCAGGACGATTCGTGCACGGGTCGATCGATGAGCGTGAACACCCTGTAGATGCCGCTCCAACCCTTTTCGGATCGGCTGGCACCGAATACCCAGAAGAACCCGATGACCAGGGCGATCGGCACACCCCAGTCGAGGAACCACTGCGTGACGCCCGACAGCGCCTTGCGCGAGCGGAACGTACGCCGCATCCACACAGCCACGGACTGCCCACGCAGCGGTAACAAAGACGGTGGCAGAGGCGGCTGAGGTGGTGGCAACGGAGGTCCCCCAAGGAGACGATAGGGCTCGGTCACCGCAAGTGACGCTTTCATGCGGTCCGCGGTTGCAGCCTCCGATGGGTATCTGCAAGAACCATGAGATCTTCTAGCTGGTGGGGGTACCGGACGCTCATCAGGACCTCGCCAACCATACGGTGGGATGGTCGCCCGCATCTGGTCGATGATCGCGCAACCTCGCGCAGCGGGCATCTGTGCCACAACGGCTTTCAAGAGCGTCGCGCCCTGAGCCTCCGCGGCCCTCTGACCTGCCTCGATACGCGGCCAGGCGGCTCAACTGCCCGTACTGGCCCACACATGGCCCACAGCCTTCAGTACGGCGAGACGATATGAAGCACGCCGCGTAGGTCGACACCCGCTTTGGGAGTTCGATCACTCCTCGGCTCTGCCGGGGAGCCGCCCGACCCCGCCCGTTGTTGAGGACTACCTAGGAGTGCTGGCGTCCGGGGTCGTTGATGTCACCTGTGGATGTCAGAATGGTGCAACCGCACGGGCTCGCTGGCACGATGCTCCCCTGGAGCGCATCAAAGCGGAGAGCGTGGCGTACTTCCGATCCCTTGACGAGGGGCCGCCCTGCGGCACCACTTTCGCCACGTCGACGAGGAGGGCGGCTTGTGATACTTCGAGGCTGTACCCGACCGCGGTGAGTTGATCGCCATCAAGCAGGCCGAGCTGACTCCGGCCGGCCGACTCCACCGGTACAGGTGGGAGCACCTGGAGGACGAGCACGGCTTCCTGACAGACCAGGCGCACGACCCTGAAGAGGTCCCGCTGGAAGCCATCCCGGCCGAAGAATTCCAGCGGGTCAGGACTCACTGACTGGGGTAGACAACCACTTGGGAGAGCGGCAGGGGAATAGAGGCGCTGACCTGGAGCTTCGATACCTGGTCAGGCTGCCGAGAACTCGACCTCGCGTCACCTCCGTTGACCGTGGCTGCCCCCTGCATCTGGCACGGCAGTGACACGAACCTCAGCCGACGACAGCCAGCCACGACGGCGGGTGCGCCGGCCGACTACGCGCGCGTGTGCCTCGCTGCACCCCCACCGGCCTCCGCCACGCTGCCGCTGCCGTCGACAAGAGCAAGCCACGATGGCCGTCCCACAAAGACGGCGCCTGAGCCCTTAGCTCGCGAAGTATGCCCGTTGCCACGTTGACCTGCGGTAGACCGGCTACGGGACTTACCTGGTGGTGACCTGAGTCCCCGCCCTTCCCCCGTGGTTCCCGCACGATTTGGCGCGGCTCTGACACGAGCTCTTCGCTCCGAACTCTCGGGACCTTGTCGGTCACCTGCGGTTTCGGTGGTTGCTGTACTCCACCGCTGTACAGCAACCCCTTCACTCCCATAGATGATCAGCATCGGGCCTACAATTCGCGACCCGCGTCGGTCGGTGATTGGGCAAGTGGTACGGCCGGGCCGTGACGACGGCGGAGCCCTCAGCTGGGAAGCCCTGGGGCTGCGACCACACGGTGGTAGTGAGACCGTTGAGTTCCGGGCCGGTACTGCACTCAATCAGCGAGAAGTCGACATACAGAGCGTGTTGTTGCCCTAACCTTGGGCTCATCGATGCACAGCAAGGGGGAGCAATGCCTGATCCGATCACGACTAGCCTCGTATCTACTGCAGGTGCCGCTGCTGGGCGCGCTGTAAGCCCGCTTCTAATCGGAGGTGCTCGATCGCGTCTTGAGCGACGGGCTATCAGAAAGCGAGCGGCTACTGTAGAACTTCACGGTGCAGACGATGTTAGCAAAGCGCTAGTAGGAGTTTCAGCTGTAGACCGGGAAAACATTCTCCGGTTCATGAAGTCTGCCGAGTTCGAGAACCTGTGCTTCGAGGTGGCTGTTGCTGCTTGCATGCCAGGCAATCCAGAAGCGCATTTGGAGGTGCTGAATAATACCATGGAGACTTCTCTCCGCAGATATAGTGGAGTGGAGGATGAAGAACTGAAAATGTCCTGAATGAGCTTGGTTATCCGGGATTTCGGTGGAATCATGAGGAAAGTGGCCGTATTGCAGGCGAAGTAGTCAGTGCGCTGCTTCCTGCACAAAGGCCATGGATGGAGGGCAGGCAGAGTTTTATCACCTACTCTTTCCATCTTCCTCCTGATCCAAACAACACCGCATGCCAGCTCTTGGGCTGGATGCTCGGGATGGAGTTCGAAGCGGACGACAGAAATAGTTCTGAGGAAGACCGGGATGGTGAGAGTCTCCTGGACTTCGGCACCCATGAACTATTCGTGCGCGTTGCAAAGGCTCACCGGAGGGGAGTATACGACTCCGGATTGGATAAGTATCGTGCGATGTTTACTCCCGAGTTCTTTGATTTCGTTTGCAGGTGGTGTAAAGGCGAGTTTTCGCTATCAACTGCGGGATCGTTTGAAGTCTAGAATTTTACTGCCGCAAATTCCCGAGCTTGGGAGGGCCGACCGTTACAGTCGAGGTATTTCTCCGACTGCTGTAGAGGTGCCTGCATGCTATGCGCGTGGCACGGGCGCCGGCCGGGCTGGAGCGGGACGGAGGCAGGAGCGCAGGCCCGGCCGGGGGCCGGGCCGCGCGCGGGGAGCGGAGCGAGCCGCCTTGAACCCGTAGAGAGAGTTGTAACTCAGTCGGCAGTACGGGGTGTCTGTCTCGGTTGATAGTTGACAATGCGGTGCACCTGATGCCTGACACGCCTACCTTGCCCTACTGTGCGTATCTTCTGCGCCGTTGACCACAGGGCTGACTCCCGCGAGGTCGGGAGTAGGTATCACCGATGCCGCAGCCGGGCAGCCTCAGGTACACCGGTCAGTGCTTGGGGGGCTTGTGAACATAGCTGCTGTGCTTGTGTCTGTTGTCGCTCTGCTGGTGTCAGGAGCGGCTTCGTACCGTCAGTTGACGCTCGCTAGGCATGCCAACACGTTGCCTGTCCTAGTAGAGCTGTTCCGAGAACATCGAAGTGACTACCTGGCGGAAGCGCGCTTCTTTGTGCACCAAGAGCTGCCCGGATACGACGTCTCGGAGGGGCTGAACAGTCTTCCTCCCGACAAGCGCAAACTGGTACGCGACCTTGCTTGGTATTACGACAACTTGGGAGCCCTCGTAGCTCACGAGATAGTCGATATTGGCCCAGTTTCAGGTTACTTGGGCGGTTCGGTGATCTCTACCTGGGAGAGCATGAAGCCTCTTGTGATTGCTCACCGTAGCTTTAGGTATGGAGGGTCGCCTGATGACGTCCAGTGGCAGGGCTACTACGAGAATCTCTATCACCTGGTCAAGCAGAACCCCCCAGAGGAAATGCGTCGCAGGCTTGAGAGGTGGTCGTTGGGCGCCTCTGTCCGTACTCGGAACTGAGTCAACTACCTGAGATGCGTCACGAGATCACGGACCATAGAGGGGCTGAGTACTGCTTAGGACGGCTGCCGATCAGCAAGTGGCGTAGGTCTTGGCGCTGGCTGCCGTTGAGGTTCAGGACCTCCGTGAGGTGGCGGAACGTCGTGTGGGTGACTCCGCGGCTTCGGGCCTCGTCCTCGAACCGGTCGAGCTGCGAGAGCACGTTGTCGCGGTCGAGTTTCACCGCTGGCTGGTCCTTGAGCCAAGCGGCCTTGTTGCGCTCGTAGTCGATTTCCGAGTAGCCGCAGACTTCGCGGCTGTGGGCCTCCACCTCGTCCAGGGTGGCGGTCGACAGGATGGCGCGAGCCAGCTCGTTGCGGTTCAAAGCGTCGTCCAGGTCGACTTCGTGGACCCTCGGGCCGTCGTCCGTGAGCGGAATGGGGAGTCCGGCGTCCCTTACTTTGCAGATGCCTCGTACTCCGCGCGCTGTTGCAGCGAGCATCCCGGTGGCCTCGGACGGGTGCCACTCCAGGACCGAGCTGACCGACTCTGCGTCCTTCGCGGTCAATGTGCGGACGAGGGGCCCGAGCAAGCGGCGCACCTCGTCGATCGGGAGTTCACCATCCAGGCCGGGACCGGCAACCAAGAGCCTGACGGGAGCGGTCACCTGGCAGCACGCGGCCAGCGTGAGGGCGTCGGCCAGTGGGCTCTTCAGTGTCGGTTCGTCGCCTCGCGCGAGGATGTCACCGCCCACGTCCAGGAGGTCGATCGAGGTCGGCGCCAAGTGGTCGACCAGCTCTTCGAGTTGGCGTGTGATGCCCTCGGCTCCGTGGTACGGGTCGATCAGGGCGAAGGTGTGCGGGAGCTCCGCCGCGAGTCGCGGGAGGGTAGATCCTGCGGGGGCGATCGGGCGTGCTTCGGCTGGCACCGACCAGACAGAAGGCGTGACGGGTTCGAGGCCCGTGAAGTCGGATGGGCCTCGGGGGCCTGGGACGGGGTCGACCAAGAGGCGGTCCCACGCGTACGTGAGGATCACCGCCTGGTCCTCGTCGCCGTAAAGGGCGGCGTCAAGCATTGCGGCGGCGACTGCGTCGCCCCCTCCTCCTGCTGCGACGATCAACCGCGTCATGTGGTCAACATTACGGGTTCGGCGTCTGGCCACTCACCCTATAGTGGCTAGAGGCCATAGCCACTTGGACGAGGAGGGGACATGCCTCAGATCGAAGAGGCGCAGCCGAAGTATCTCCAGATCGCTCACTACATCCGCGATCAGATCCTTCGGGGCGACCTGAGGCCGGGGGACGAGGTCCCTTCGGAGCGACAACTGGCGGCTAACTGGAAGGTGTCCAGGCCGACGGCCGCGCGGTCGTTGGAGGCACTCAGCCATCAGGGGCTCGTCGAGAAGCGGCAGGGTTCGGGCACGTACGTGAGGAGCCTTGAAGTCAACCGGCGGGCCAGGGAGTTGTACGGGCGCGCGCGGCAGACCGGGAAGATCTACACCCCCGGTGAGTACGCGGTGATCACCTCGGCCGGCTGGCTGGAGGCGCCGGATCACGTGGCTGAGGCGCTCGGTCTGGTGAAGGATCGTCGGGCGGTGCACCGCCGGCGGGTGACCAACAATCAGGACGGACCCATCAACCTGTCCACCTCGTGGTTCGCACCAGACGTCGGACAACGCGCGCCCAACCTACTGGAGCCCGAACGGATCCAAGAGGGCACTTTGATGTACGTGGAGAACATGACGGGACGGCAGGGGAGTTACGCCGAAGACCGCATGTGTGCCCGGCAGGCAACCGACGAGGAGGCGGCGGACCTCCAACTCGACGTCGGTTCTGCGGTCTTGATCGTGCACCACGTCGTGTTCGACCTCCAAGACCGGCCGTTGGAGTTCGCCGAAGCCACCTACCCGCCGCACCGCTGGGCGTTCGAGCAGGGCTACCCGCTCACCTGACGGTTCGTCATTTCGGCGAACCGCTTGCGTCCCACGAGTGGCCAATGCCACTATCCAGTAAGTGGCTAAGGCCACTTACTGAAAGGGGGCACGGAGTGACGGGTCAGCCGCCGGAACAGGGCGCGCACTTAACTTGCCGGGGATGCCGAGGGCGAGGCTGGAAACGAGTCAGCTCGCGGACGGCCCTGGCGCTCTCGACCGTCAACGACCGTGCCCGTGCCGCATCGAAACGGCGCTGCCTCGACTGCGACGGCAGCGGCAAGGAGTGAGCACGGATGGCCTACACGCTCGACCGCTACCCCTCCGAGGACGCGCCGCGACTCGGTGCGATGACCTTGCATCCCGTAGCGGAGTCGGTGCCTCGGGCTCGACGCTGGTTCCGGAAGTTCATCGCCCCCTACAACCCGGCCTGCTCGGTCGACGACTGCCTGTTGATGATCTCGGAGTTGGTGACCAACGCCATCGCCTACGGCAGGTCGGACGACCCGTGGCTCGTCCGGGTGGAGTGGTTCCGTGAGGGAACCTCGCTCCGGGTTGAAGTGCACAACCCGGGATTCCCGGCGAATGTACGGCTGCGGCACCCCGATGCTGCCGACGCGCACGGGCGCGGGCTGCTCCTCGTCGACTCCATCGCCGAGTCATGGCACTCCGGCCCCAGTCGGCGCGGCGGAACCCTTGTTTCCTTCGTGATGGCCGATGCCTGGCCGGCCTGAGACGTGTGTGACGCCGCAGTACTGCGCAACTGATTTTGTCGCTAGTCTGGTTGACCAGTTGACTTGGCCAATCCCGACGGGCGGCGTTCATGGCGTATGAAGTGGAGGCACCGAAGTACGTACGCCTCGCGCAGACGATCCAACGCCGCATCGAGGATGGCACGTACCCGCCAGGCACGCGGGTCCCCAGTGAGAATCAGCTGGTCCAATCCTTCGGGATGTCCCGCCCGACTGTCGTACGCGCCCTAGAGCTGCTGAAACGAGACGGCTGGCTGGAGTCCCGGCAGGGGTACGGCACGATCGTGCGCGGGCGACCGGCCGTCATCGAGCAGAAGGACCGCCGCGGGCGCGAAGTACTGGAGCGCGACGAGTCACGGACTCCGGGGCGTCTGGTTGCAGTCGACCAAGTGCCGGTTCCGGCGCGCATCGCCTCCGCGCTCGGGTTGCCGAAGCGTGCCAAGGTTCTTGTGCGCAGGTTCCTCGTCGTGGAGGACGGCGAACCTGCCGAGCTGGTCTCGTCGTACTTCCCCGCCGGCTTGATCGAGGGCACTGAGTTGGGGAGTGCCGCACCCTTGAGTGGCGGCACCCGTGATCACCTTGAGGCGCGAAAGAAGGTCCGCTTCGACCACGTGACGGAACGGGTCTCGGCTCGGCTGCCCGAGGGCGGTGAGGCCGAGCTTCTGGAACTGCCGGTCGGTGTACCCGTGCTCAGCGTCCTGGTCGTCGCGTGCGATGCATCTGGTCAGGCGTTGCAAGTCTCTGACGTGCTACTTCCGGCGGATCGACAGGAACTCGAAGACACATACCGGCTCAGCTGAGTCGGTGGACGCATTGGCTACTTCCTGAGCGGCTGTGACGGTCTACGTCAGGTGCGTCGGGTGGCGAGTCGGTAGATCAGGTAAGTAAAGCCAAGGATCACGTCGACGGCTACCCACAGGCCGATGATGAGACCCACGCCGATGGTGGTTCCGACGTCGCCTGCGTCCTCGCACAGCTTCAGGGCGTCGCCTGTCAGGCCTCGGCACTCCTCGGATGTACCGCTTCCGCTCGTGGCGCCCGTGATCACCCAGATCAGGAACAGGATCTGGATGGCAAGGAAGAACCACAGGAAGACGCGACGGCGTTTTTTTGGCGGGGGTATCGTCCCGCCTTGATCAGGGCTGCTTGGCGGGGGGCCTTGCGTTGGTGCTGACCAGGCTGCCGGCAGTGGTGGGGAACCTGTCGAGTTCCGCGGACCCCATGCCTGCGGCTCTTGAGCGCGGTTTCGTCTGCCCATGTCGCGCCCTCCTCTGTGCTGCCTGACTTCATGGTGCGCGTGCGGTACCGGTCGCGCTCGTTGACCGCCACCAAGCCTCTTGACAAGTCAACTTGGCAACTCTAACTTCGAACTTGCTAAGTCAACCTGTCAGGTGACGGGTTGATCGATTCCAGAAGGAGAAATCTCTGTGCGTGTGATCCGCATTGACGCCTCGTCCGCCACGATCCTGCTGACCGAAGCTCCGGCGCCGAAGGTGCGTGACCGGCAGACCGGTGAGATCGCCAAGGACGCCGTGAGCGGCGAGGCGCTGATGACCGTCGGCGTTGTCTTCATCGACGAGGGGGACTCGTCGCTCATCCAGGTCACCGTTCCCGAAAGCGGTGTGACGGAGGGCCTGGCCGTTGGTTCTCCGGTGTCGCTGCCGGGCCTCATCGCCCGGCCGTGGGAAAGCGTGTTCAACGGCCAGCAGCGGCACGGCATCGCCTACCGCGCCACCGCGATCGCGCCGGGCGCCTTCCCGGTCGCTCAGGCGGGCTGATCGTCGTGGCAGACCTGATCACGTTGGCCGAGCTGGGCGGCTCGCTCACTGCGATAGGCGGCGCCGCATACGTCCGGCACGCCCACCCGGCGGCGTACTGGTCCACGGTCGGGCTGCCGGTCTCGGTGGCCCGGCTGCTGGTCTCGTACTCCTCGACCATGGACGCGTGCGGCCTGACCGTCGAGCCGTCCCGGTTGCGGATTCTGGCCATCAAGGCGACCAGCCGCCGGGAGATCCGCCCCGTCCCGCCTCGTCGGGGCATCATCCGGCCCACGTCGACTGGCCTGCGCGTCCGTCTTCGGCTCGCGCCGGGCCAGGAACCCGCTGACGTCGCTGCCTCGGCGGAACGGCTCCGCCATGCGTGGGGCGTGCATGGCGTGTACGTGAAGGACGTGAAGCCCGGTGTCGTCGAACTGCGGCTCATCGGCTTCGACGTCCTGCGCAAGGTCCGGATGCCTCGGCGGATCGAGGGCGGGTTCCTCAAGGTGCCGGTGGCGCTGCGGGAGGACGCCATGGCGTTCTTACGTGACTACCGCGCCGTTCCGCATGAACTGGTCCTCGGCGCCACGCTGTCGGGCAAGTCCATGTACTTGCGGAACTTGATCGCCGGGCTTGCTCGACAGTCCGTGGCCCTGGTCGGCATCGACTGCAAGCGGGGCGTCGAGCTGGCGCCCTTCGCCTCCCGCTTCGCTGCGCTGGCGACCGACCCGGAAGAGGCGGCCGGGCTGCTGCCTGTCCTGGTCAAGGAAATGGAGGACCGATACGACCTGATCAAGGCGCGGCAGGGCATCGCCCCCGGCACTCCCGACGAGGAGATCACCTCAGACATCTGGGGCCTGCCTGAGAGCGAACGGCCCACCCCCATCGTGCTGTTCGTCGACGAGGTGGCCGAACTCTTCCTCGTCGCCACGCGTAAGGACGAAGAACGCCGCGACGAGATGGTCACTCACCTCATCCGGCTCGCCCAGCTCGGCCGCGCGGCCGGCGTCTATCTGGAGGTGTGCGGGCAGCGCTTCGGCGCCGAGCTGGGCAAGGGCGCGACCATGCTGCGGGCCCAGCTCACCGGCCGCGTCTGCCACCGCGTCAACGATGAAGCCTCCGCCAAGATGGCACTCGGCGACATCGCACCCGAGGCGGTCTACGCCTCCTGTGCCATCGCCGCCGAGCTGCCCGGCCTGGCCGTGGCCGGTGACACCTCCGGCGGTTGGTCCCGCATCCGCACTCCCCACCTGTCCCTCGCCGATGCTGCGGCCACGTGCCGCGACACGGCTCACCTCGCCCCCGACGTTCCGGCGCTCACGCCCTTCCGGCCGTACGTCCCGCCCGTAGTCCTCGACAGTCCCGAACCGGTACCCACCGCGCGCCTGGCCTCCGAGACAGCGGAGGACTGACCGATGCGCATCCGGCTCGACCCGGTCTTGGTCCAGGCGGCCATTGCCGCAGCACTGTCCTTCGCCCACCTTCACGACCTCGCCGCTGCGGCCGGGCAGGACGGCTGGAAGGCATGGGCCTATCCGATCAGCGTTGACCTGCTCCTTGTTGCGGCCTGGCGACGGCTGCGCTCCGGTATGGCGAAAGCCGCTGGCTGGTGCTGGTTCGTCGTCGCCCTGGTCGCGTCGCTGGGCGCGAACGTTGCGACAGCCGGCCTGCTCGATCTCGGGGACGTTCCGGCCTGGCTGCGCATCCTGGTCGCCGGATGGCCCGCCGTCGCCTTCCTCGGCGGAACCCTCCTCGCCCACGGCGCCCCGGACCGCGACCAGGTGCCGGAACCGGACCAGGACCAGGCATCTGCGTCGCCCGTCAATCCGACCGCCCCTGAGCTGCCCGCAGCCGATCCGCAGCCGACCGCACCGCCGTCCGTCGCTCCCGTCCCGCCCGCCCTCGTCGCCCTCGCCCGCAAGGTCGCCGACGACCACCGGACACGGACCGGAACGGACATCGACACCCCAACCCTTCGCGCTCGCCTCGGTGTCCCGCTTCCGCTCGCCGAAGCCATCGCCGCCCAACTCACCTGACCCGGAGGACTTTCCACCTTGCGTCCGTCCACGCTCCGCGCGCTCAAGCGTGCCTCCGAGCTGACCCGACAGAACCGCCTCACCGAAGCCGTGCTCATCGCCGAACCGGTGATTCTCACCGCCGACAGCTACGAAGGCGACGAGATCTTGCGCTGGCTTGCCGACCACGCCGCCGACTTCACCGGCGAGAACCCTGAGGAGCTCCCCTGATGCCCGCCAACCGCCGCTTCCGCAACGTCGTCCGCATCGGACCCGTCCAGGTCGGCACCGCCTACGACAGCCGCGGACGCGAGAAGCACACCGCCGTCTGCACCGCTCCGCGCTGCGGCTTCTCCCACGACTACGACACCCGTGCCGCCGCCGAGCTCGCCGCCCGTACCCACCGCTGCAGCGTCCGCTGAGGAGATGCCGTGACCGTCTCGCTCCCGCTCGTTTTCGTCCTGGGCGTCATCGCCTGGGCTGCGATCAAGTTCTTGGGCGTCCGCTTGTGGGTCGCCGTCGTGATCGCCCTGTTCGGCTTCTGGCTCTCCCACACCTTCCTCGCCCCCGCCATCGAGTCCGGCAGCCGCTCCGGGGTCGGCGTCGTCAACGGCGACAACCGCTGAGAGGAGCTCCGCCATGTTCCGCCCCAAGCTGCCCGACGTACCCACTCCGCCGTCGACCCTCATCCCTCAGCAGCAGCACCACCAGCACAGCCCGGCTCCCGCCGCCGGCCGCTCGCTCAGTCCCTACGCGGGGCCGGTCGCCGTCGTCCTCGTCGGCGGGGTCGTCCTCACCGCGCTCCTGGCGGCCGTCGCCATCACGGCCATCTCCGTGGCCATCGCCGCCGTGGTCCTGCGCTCCCTGCTCAACAACGCCAACAGGCGCTGACCGGCCGCCGGGGCGGCAAACGCCGCCAAGCATCCCGCCGCCCCGGGGCCGTCCCTCCCAACCGCAGAACAGCCGAAAGGAAGTCCCATTCTCACCCGGCAGACTCCGCCCCCGCTGGCGGAACTCTCCATGCTGGCCTCCCTCGGAAACATGCCCGAGCTGGCCCGCCAACTCTCCGGCCTGGGCGGCTGCACGCACCCTGTCCGTCTCGACGGCCACCGCACCGAATACGCCGTCGACACGACAACCGGCGAGATCGGCCGCGCCATGCACCACCTCGACTCGACCGCCCTCCCGGCGGGCCAACTCCTCGTCCGCTGCAACAACCGCCGAGCAACCCGCTGCCCGGCCTGTGCCGAGACCTACCGCCGCGACACCTACCACCTGATCACCGCCGGACTACGCGGCGGAAAGGGCACCTCCGACCAGGTCGCCACACACCCCCGCGTCTTCGCCACCTTCACCGCCCCCGGCTTCGGCCCGGTCCACAACCGCCGATCCGACGGACGCCCCTGCCGCTGCGGTGCTCGCCACGACGAGGACGACAACGCTCTGGGTACGCCCCTGGACCCGGACCGGTACGACTACGAAACGGCCGTGCTCTGGAACGCTCACGCCGGGCTCCTCTGGCGGCGCTTCTCCATCTATCTCCGCCGGGAAGTCGCCAAGCGCGCCGGCCTCACCCAACGCACCTTCCGCGACCACGCACGCATCTCCTTCGCCAAGGTCGCCGAGTACCAAAAGCGCGGAGCCGTGCACTTCCACGCGGTCATTCGCCTCGACGGCCCGGAAGGCGGCGACACCTCACCGCCTGCCTGGGCAACGGCAGAGCTCTTGACGGACGCCATCCAGGCCGCAGCCACCGCCGCCCGCGTCGACGGCCCGACCATCGACGGCCGCGCGCACACCTTCGCCTTCGGCCGCCAACTCGACGTCCGTACGATCCGATCCGCCGACTTCGACAATGGCCAGGAGCTGACCGAACGAGCCGTAGCGGCCTACATCGCCAAGTACGCCACCAAAGGCGCCGAGACGGCGACCGGCACCCTCGACCGCCCGCTCAAGTTCCTCGCCGAGCTCGCCCAGGCACGCATCTCAGAACACGCCCAACGCATGATCCGCGTCGCCTGGACTCTCGGCGCTCGCCCCGAACTCGCCGAGCTCCGCCTTCGGGCCTGGGCTCACATGCTCGGCTTCCGCGGCCACTTCTCCACCAAGTCCCGCCGCTACTCCACCACCCTCGGCGCTCTCCGCGACGCACGAGCCGAATGGCGCCGCGCACAAGTCGCTGCGCCCGTCGAGACAGAGCCGACGGAAACCACCCTCGTCCTCTCTCACTGGGTCTTCGCCGGAACCGGCCTTTCCCGCGCCGAAGCCTGGCTATCCGCATCCCTCGAACCCGCCCCCGGAACGGAAGGGGAACCCACCGCATGACCGACCGCTATCTGTCCGTCGACCAGGTCGCCGAGCTGCTCGGCACGACCACCCGCTTTCCCCGGCGGCTGATCGAGGAGCGGCGCATCCGGTACGTGAAGGTCGGCCGGCACGTCCGCATCCCGGAAAGCGCGGTGGAGGAGTTCATCACGTCCCGCATGGTGCAGCCGCTGAGGCGGCCCCGTACCCGGTACAGGAGGGCCTCCTGATGGCCAACAACAGAGGCAGGCGGCGGCGCTTCGGGGCCATCAGGAAACTTCCGTCCGGTCGCTATCAGGCGCGCTACCCGGGCCCAGACGGCGTGATGCGACCGGCCCCGATCACCTTCGAGACGACGGCGAATGCCGATGACTGGCTTGCTGAAAAGCAGACGGAGATCCGGCGTGGTGAATGGCGGGACCCCGAAGCGGGGGCGGTGGGCTTCCGTGTCTACGCAGAGAAGTGGGTCGAGGAACGGGAACTCGCGCCTCTCACTCAGGACCTCTACCGGTATCTCCTCGACAAGTACCTGATGGGCAGCTTCGCCGAGTCCGACTTGGACGAGATCACCGCGCCACAGGTTCGTGAGTGGCGGACAGCGCAGCTGCGGGCCAACGGCGGCAAGACGATGATCGCCAAGGCGTACCGGCTGCTCAAGGCCATCATGGAGACCGCCGTTGATGACGAACTGATCCAGCGCAACCCGTGCCGGATCAAGGGTGCTGGCAAGGAGAGGGCTGCTGAGCGGCGCATCGCCACCGTGGCCCAGGTCGACGCGCTCGCCGAAGCCATTGGCATGCGGTGGCGGCTCATGGTCTACCTCGGCGCGTACGGTCCGATGCGGCCTGAGGAACTGGCCGGCCTCCGTCGTCGAGACGTCGACCTCGACGCTCTGCGGATTCGCGTTCGCCTCGCCGAGCCGGAGCGCATGAACGGGCGACGTGTCCAGGGCGACACCAAGTCTGAGGCCGGAACCCGGAGTGTGATCCTTCCCGCCTTCCTCCGCCGGGAGCTCCGGTGGCACCTGGAGTCGTACGCCGAGCCGGGCCCCGATGGGCTGCTCTTCGTCGGTGAGAAGGGCGCCCCCTTCCGCCGTAGCACCTTCGGCCGGAAGTGGAGGAAGGCACGTGAGATCGTCGGCATGCCCGAGGGCTTCCGGTTCTACGATCTCCGCCACACCGGGCACACGCTGTCCACGCGCTCGGGTGCCACCCTCAAGGACACGATGGTCCGGGCCGGGCAGTCCTCGGAGAAAGCGGCACTGATCTATCAGCACTCCGACGACGAGCGACAGCAGGAAGTTGCTGCCGGACTCGACGCGACCGTACGCAAGGCGCGCCAGGAAGCTGCGGCCGTGCCAGATGCAGACACCGATGACCGAGACGATCAACGTTCTGGCACGAATCTGGCACGCGACGACTGATCATGACGGACAGCAAAAAGGCCCGGGTCGATGACCTGGGCCTTCTTCATGGAGCGGGTGACGAGAATCGAACTCGCACTCTCAGCTTGGGAAGCTGATGTTCTACCACTAAACTACACCCGCGAAAGACGCCGGAATGAACCGGTGTCGGAACGCACCGTCACTTTACCTCATGTCCGGCCCCCGGTGCTGAAGCCGTGGGGCCGCTGTGCGTTTCGGGGGCGGTGACCGGGCTGCGGGGGGCCGGAGTTGGGGCGTACGGTGGAGACGTGGGAGAGGGGCCGGGTGGGTCGGAGTGCCCCCTGGAGAGTCGCTTCTTTGATCCCGTAATGTGGCTTTTGTCGTGCGGCGAGTAGCAGCCGGACGACGCGGCTCTTGGGGAAGGGACTCATGGACTTGATGGAACGCACCGTCGTCCGTTGTGCCGATGGGCACGTGTTCAGCACCGCTTCGTTCCCGATGCAGCAGGCCGAGCGGCTCGGTCCCGGACGGCTCGTCCGGTGTCCTCGGTGTGCCCGGCTCCGCAGTGTGGTGCCGGTGGCCCTGGAGAAGCATCAGGCGTAGCAGGTGACACGGCAGGAGCCCTGTCGGTATCCGTACCGGTAGTCGTACAGGAGCAGTGCTGGCGCGCGGGCCGTCCGATGGTGGTCGGTCCGCGCGTCTTGCGTATCCTCGGGGCGTGCTTCTCTCAGACAAGGACATCCGGGCCGAGATCGACGCCGGGCGGGTGCGCATCGATCCCTTCGACGAATCCATGGTGCAGCCGTCCAGCATTGACGTACGTCTTGATCGGTACTTCCGGGTGTTCGAGAACCACCGGTACCCCCACATCGATCCCTCCATCGAGCAGGCGGATCTCACGCGGCTCGTCGAGCCGGAGGGCGATGAGCCGTTCATTCTGCATCCCGGGGAGTTCGTCCTCGCCAGTACGTACGAGGTCATCACGTTTCCCGACGATCTTGCTTCGCGGCTCGAGGGGAAGAGTTCCCTGGGACGGCTGGGTCTGGTCACGCACTCCACCGCCGGGTTCATCGACCCGGGGTTCTCGGGGCACGTGACGTTGGAGCTGTCCAACCTCGCCACCCTCCCGATCAAGCTCTGGCCAGGCATGAAGATCGGGCAGCTGTGCATGTTCCGGCTCAGCTCGCCCGCCGAGTTCCCCTACGGGAGTGAGCGGTACGGGTCCCGGTACCAGGGGCAGCGCGGGCCGACCGCCTCCCGGTCCTTCCTCAACTTCCATCGGACACAGGTGTGAGCGAGGGGATGACCGGCGGGATGAGCGAGGGGGCGAGTGGTGTGAGCGGGGTTCGGGAGAATCTGACCTACGAGGCGTTCGGCACCGCCGTGCGCGAGCTCGCGCAGGCCATCGCCGACTCCGGGTACGAGCCCGACATAGTGCTCTCCATCGCCCGTGGCGGGGTGTTCGTCGCCGGCGGGCTCGCCTACGCCCTCGACTGCAAGAACATCCATCTCGTGAACGTCGAGTTCTACACGGGGATCGGCACCACCCTCGACATGCCCGTCATGCTCGCGCCCGTCCCCAACGTCATCGACTTCTCCTCCAAGAAGGTCCTCATCACCGACGACGTCGCCGACACCGGCAAGACGCTCAAGCTGGTGCGTGACTTCTGTCTCGACACGGTCGCCGAGGTGCGCAGCGCGGTCATCTACGAGAAGACCCAGTCGCTGGTCAAGTGCGAGTACGTGTGGAAGCGGACCGATGAGTGGATCAACTTCCCGTGGAGTGTCCTGCCTCCGGTACACAGGTCGGGAGAGGCACCCAAGGAGAACAAGGAAGCGGTCTGACCTGCGGATGCGGATGCGGGTGCGGGTGCGGGTGCGGGTGCGGAATGCGCACGCGGGGGTGCCCGGTGTGACGCATGCCACAGCACCCGGATTTCGATGGTGCCGCCGAGAACCGAGTACGAGCTGACCGCGCCGGGACGCACGCTGCACATGCCCCTGGAAGCACCGGGCCGTTGGGCCGAGGAGCACATCGAAGCGGTACTCGCGGCACGCGAGCGGTACGACGCCCGTAGCTGAGGACCGACCCGTAGCTGAGGACCGACCCGTAGCTGAGCGCCCATGAGAAGGGGCTCCCCGCAGCACGCGGGGAGCCCCTTGCCTACGCTGCGGAACCTCAGAACGTGCCCAGCTTCACGATCGACAGCAGTGCGATCAGCTGGATCGCGGAAGCGCCCAGTGCCTTCGGCCAGGGCAGGTCGTGGGAGCGGCGGACCATCACGGTCAGCAGGGCGCCGGCCGCGACCCAGGTGGCCCAGCCCAGGATCTGGACGAAGCTCGCGTCGCCGCCGAAGAACATCGCGACGACCAGGCGCGGGGCGTCCGTGAGGGACATGATCAGCATGGAGAGGCCGACGGTGGGCTGCCAGGCGCCGTCGCCGCCGAGCTGGCGGGCCAGGGTGTGGGTGACCACGCCCAGGACGAAGGAGCTCAGCACCATCGCGACGGCGGTGACCAGGACGATCGGGACCGCGTTCGACAGGGTGGCGTTGATCGCGTCCTCGCGGGCGCCGTCGAAGCCGAAGACCGCGAGCAGGCCGTAGAGGAAGGACACGACGAGGGCGGGGCCCCACACCGTGTAGTCCCGCATCTGGAGGAAGGTCTGGTTGGGGGCCACGACGATGCCCCTCAACAGCTGCTTCCAGTGCAGGCGGGGGCCGACCGGGGCCGTGGGGGCCGCGCCGGCGCGGTAGGTGCCGCCCTGGTTGTAGGGGTCCTCGTCGACCGAGAACGCCTGGGTGTGCCCCGGGTGGTTGGCGGCGTACGGGTCGGGCCCTGGCTGCGGCGGGTATGCGCCGCCGTCGCCGAAGTACTCCGGCTCGTCGTAACCGCCCGCCTGGGTGCCCCCGCCGTACTGCTGCCCCGGGTGGGGCTGCGGCGCCGGCGGGTAGCCGTACGACGGTCCCTGGGACGAGCCGTACGGCGGTCCCTGGGGCGCCTGCTGCTGCCCGTACGGAGGTTGTTGCGGTCGCGCGTGAGGAGCGCCGTTGTCCCGGCCGCGTCCGATCCTGAATCCAGCCACGTCTTCGAACGTACCTGGTCTCGGAGAGTGACGTGCCGGGCCCGGCGTTCCGGGCCCGGCTTTGCGGCCGACCTGTGACATCCCCTAGGGGACTTCCGAGGGACCTCTAAGGGGCCCGTAGGGGACGTCTGCAGGGGGACGGCTACTTCAGCATGGTCGCTCCGAGCCGCGGATACCCCGACGTCGACATCCCGGCCGACGACGGTCCGAAGCTCACCGCCTTCGTCGTGGTCACGCCGGCGGACGAGCCCCGCAGGACCCAGTAGGCGCCGTCGCCGGCGTTCTCCCCGTCGGCGCCGACGGAGAGGTCCGCGCGCCGGTCGCCGTTGAGGTCGGCCAGGCGTACGGACGCGCCGAAGCGGTCGGTGTCCTCGGCGGTGCCGGGGACACCGGCGGTGTCCTGGTTGAAGGACTGGGCGCCGGTGCCGGTCAGGCCGGCCGCCGAACCGCGCAGGACGGTGACGTTGCCGGTGAGCTCGGCGGCGCCGACGTCCTCGAAGATCGCGCCGACGGCCACGTCCGCGTAGCCGTCGCCGTTGACGTCGTCGACGGACAGGGCGTGGCCGAACCAGTCGCTCTCCTCGTCGCCGCCGGGGACGCCGGGGCTGTCCTGGGTGAGGGTGGCCTGCGGCTGGGTGCGGACGCCGTTCGCGCTGCCGAGGTACGCGCTGACCGAGCCGCCGTCGCCCTGCCGGACGGCACCGGGCGCGGCACTGGTGATCACGTCGGCGTAGCCGTCGCGGTTGAGGTCGCCGACGACCGCCAGCTCCCAGGCCTTGTTCTTCAGTACGGTCTGGAAGGCGAGCCCGGAGGAGGAGCCCAGGTAGATCAGGGTGCCGTCGTCGTAGGTGCTCGCGTCGGGGTGGTAGCTGCCGCTCACGGCCAGGTCGGCGGTGCCGTCGCCGTTGATGTCCCCGGCGGCGAGGGACTGGGCGCCGTAGAGGCGGCCGCCGGACTGGAGGGCGGTGACGAGCTGGTAGCGGGAGGCGGCGCCGGAGGTCTTGGTGAAGCCGCCCCGGTGGATCCAGATGCCCTTGCCCGCGCTGCCGACGGCGAGGTCGGCCCGGCCGTCCCCGGTGAAGTCGGCGACGGCGAGTGACTTGCC
This sequence comes from Streptomyces sp. NPDC033131, assembly GCF_055578365.1. Taxonomy (NCBI): domain Bacteria; kingdom Bacillati; phylum Actinomycetota; class Actinomycetes; order Kitasatosporales; family Streptomycetaceae; genus Streptomyces; species Streptomyces sp. NPDC033131. Next base: position 239,531 of record NZ_JBVIPA010000006.1, on the reverse strand, counting down.
GTAGAAGTCGTGGGCCGAGGGGGCCGGGTCGGGGACGGACGTGCCGCCGGAGAGGCCGTTCTTGCCGCCCCAGACGATCACCACGGCGCCGCCGTCGACGTCGGAGCCGGCGTCCTCCCGCTCGGCGCCGATCACCAGGTCGGCGTACCCGTCGCGGTTGAGGTCGCCGGAGGCGAGGGCCGAGCCGAACTGGTCGTCCTTCTCGGCGGTGCCGGGGACGTTGGCGGTGTTCTCGGTGACGACGGTACGGCGAGAGGCGCTGACGCCGCTCGCGGAGCCGTAGTTGACGACGACCGCGCCCGCGTACGTCTTACCGGCGACGGTCGCGGAGGGGGCGGCGGTGGCGAGGTCGCGGTAGCCGTCGCCGTTGAAGTCGTCCGCGTACTTGGCGGGGGCCGCGGTGGCCGTCGCCGGGAGGGTCAAAGGGGTGACCGCTCCCGCCGCCACCAGGGCGGCCAGGGCGATGCGGCGGTGGTGCCGGAGCATGTGGTGTCCTCCTGTTCGACGATCAGGAGACCTTTACCGGGGCGTGAGGGTTGTACGTGAGTTCGGTCAAGTACGTGAGTTCGGTGCGTAGTTGAGTCTGCTGAGGTCGGGCGGACGGGCTCTGGGGCTCTGGGAGTGGGGGACGGGGTGTTCATGCGACGACGACGCCCCCATGTCCGGTCAGGACATGGGGGCGTCTCAACGCACCTGCGAAACGGCCTGCTTCACCGCCTACTTCACCGGCTGCGGCTCCGGCTCGCTCTCGGCGTCCGTGTCGCCCGCCGGGGGCTCGTCGTCCACCGGCGTCCTGACGGAGTCGAGGAGCAGCTGGGCGACGTCGACGACCTGGATGGACTCCTTGGCCTTGCCGTCGTTCTTCTTGCCGTTGACCGAGTCGGTCAGCATGACGAGGCAGAACGGGCAGGCCGTGGAGACGATGTCCGGGTTGAGGGAAAGGGCCTCGTCGACGCGCTCGTTGTTGATGCGCTTGCCGATCCGCTCCTCCATCCACATCCGCGCGCCACCGGCGCCGCAGCAGAAGCCGCGCTCCTTGTGGCGGTGCATCTCCTGCTGGCGCAGGCCCGGGACGGCCGTCATGATCTCGCGCGGGGGCGTGTAGATCTTGTTGTGGCGGCCCAGGTAGCAGGGGTCGTGGTAGGTGATGAGGCCCTCGACCGGCGTCACCGGGACCAGCTTGCCCTCGTCGATCAGGTGCTGGAGCAGCTGGGTGTGGTGGATGACCTCGTAGTCGCCGCCGAGCTGCGGGTACTCGTTGCCGAGGGTGTTGAGGCAGTGCGGGCAGGTGGCGACGATCTTCTTCGCCGACTTGGGCTTCTTCGACTCCTCGGTGAAGTTGCCCTCGTCGTCCATCTCCTCGCCGAACGCCAGGTTCAGCGCGGAGACGTTCTCCATGCCGAGCTCCTGGAACAGCGGCTCGTTGCCGAGGCGCCGCGCCGAGTCACCCGTGCACTTCTCGTCGCCGCCCATGATCGCGAACTTGACGCCCGCCATGTGGAGGAGCTCCGCGAAGGCCTTCGTGGTCTTCTTGGCGCGGTCTTCCAGCGCGCCCGCGCAGCCGACCCAGTACAGGTACTCGACCTCGGTCAGGTCCTCGATGTCCTTGCCGACGACCGGCACCTCGAAGTCGAGTTCCTTCAGCCACTCCAGGCGCTGCTTCTTGGCGAGGCCCCAGGGGTTGCCCTTCTTCTCCAGGTTCTTGAGCATCGTGCCCGCCTCGGAGGGGAAGCTGGACTCGATCATCACCTGGTAGCGGCGCATGTCGACGATGTGGTCGACGTGCTCGATGTCGACCGGGCACTGCTCGACGCAGGCGCCGCAGGTGGTGCAGGACCACAGGACGTCCGGGTCGATGACGCCGTTCTCCTCGGCGGTGCCGACGAGGGGGCGCTCGGCCTCCGCGAGAGCGGCGGCGGGCACGTCCTTCAGCTGCTCCTCTGACGCCTTCTCCTCGCCCTCCATGGTCTTGCCGCCACCCGCGAGCAGGTAGGGCGCCTTGGCGTGGGCGTGGTCCCGCAGCGACATGATCAGCAGCTTCGGGGAGAGCGGCTTGCCGGTGTTCCAGGCCGGGCACTGGGACTGGCAACGCCCGCACTCGGTGCAGGTGGAGAAGTCCAGCAGGCCCTTCCAGGAATACTGCTCGACCTGGGAGACGCCGAACACGTCGTCGTCGCCCGGGTCGGTGAAGTCGATCGGCTTGCCGCCGGAGGTCATCGGCTGGAGTCCGCCCAGGGCGGTCCCGCCGGTGGCGTTGCGCTTGAACCAGATGTTCGGGAACGCCAGGAAGCGGTGCCAGGCCACGCCCATGTTGGTGTTGAGCGAGACCGTGATCATCCAGATCATGGTCGTGCCCAGCTTGATCATGGCGGTCAGGTAGATGAGGTTCTGCAGCGTGCCGAGGCTCAGCCCCTTGAAGGCGAGGACCAGCGGGTACGAGGCGAAGTACGCGGCCTCGTAGTGCTCCACGTGGTGGATGGCGCCCTCGAGGCCGCGCAGCACGTAGATGGCCAGACCGATGGTGAGGATGACGTACTCGACGAAGTACGCCTGACCCATCTTCGAGCCCGCGAACCGTGACTTGCGGCCCGGCCGGGACGGCAGGTTCAGCAGGCGGATGACCATCAGTGTGGCGATGCCGAGGGTCGTCATCGCGGCGATGAACTCGATGTACAGCTCGTACGGCAGGAAGCCGCCGATCACCGGGAGCGTCCAGTCGGCCTCGAAGAGCTGGCCGTAGGCGGTGATGATGGTCGGCGGCAGCGTCAGGAAGCCGATCGCCACGAACCAGTGGGCGAAGCCGACGATGCCCCAGCGGTTCATCCGGGTGTGACCGAGGAACTCCTTCACCAGCGTCACGCTGCGCTGGTAGGGGTTGTCGGTCCGGGCGCCGGCGGGGAGCGGCTGACCGAGTTTGAAGTACCGGACGAACTGGCCGATGGCGCGTGCGAGCAGCGCGACGCCGACCACGGTCAGAACCAGCGACACGATGATCGCGGCGAGTTGCATTTCGGGCTCCTCGGGCCTGCGAGGGGGTCTTCACGGGAGATTACTAAGCGGTAACTTATGCAGTCCTCTGAGAGTACCCGCAATCTTGTGTCGCAATGTAGTCAGCCGCTCGGTGATCTGTGCTACTGAGGCAGACCTCAGTAAACCCGGTGGCGGCCGGGTCACGCGGCGCGCCGGTCCGGTCCCGCCATTCATACCAAATCATGACATTCGGCTTAGCTTGGGTCCGTGCTCTACGGGATCGCCGCCGCCGTCATCGCCCTCCTCCTCGCCGCCGTCCTCACCGCTGCCCTGCGGGTCCCTGCCCTGCGCCTCGCCATCCTCGACCGGCGCCGGCAGCGCCCGCTCCCGCTGCTCGGCGGAGTGGCCGTCGTGCTCGTCACCTGCCTGGTCACGATGGCCGGGGAGTGGACCGGGTTCGCGCCGCTCGTGGGCGGCATCGGCACGCTGCTCTGCGCCGGGACCGCCGTCGCCGCGCTGGGTCTGATCGCCGACCTGCGGCGCGTCAAGATGCGCTTCCTGGTGGGCGGTACGGCCGTCGCGGCGGCCTGTGTGGTGCCGTACGCGGAGACCGGGATCGCGGGCGGGCTGGCGGCGATCGGCTGGATCGTCTTCGTCGCCGTCGGCTTCCGGGCGCTCGATCACGCGGACGCGCTGGCGGGCACCGTGGGGGTCGTCACCGCCTTCGGAGCGGGGGTGCTCGCGGCGGCCGAGGTGCTGGACGGGCTGGCGGCGCTGCTGAGCGTGCTGGCCGCCGCGCTGACCGGCTTCCTGATGCACAACTGGCCGCCCGCGCGCGTGGGGCTCGGTTCGTGCGGGTCCCTGTTCACCGGGTTCGTGCTCGCCTCGGCCGCCGTGGCCGCCCGGACCGGGCACGAACCGGCGTCCAGCGCGGGCGTGCTGTTCGCGCTGACGGCCCTCGCGGGCGCGGACGCCGCCCTCGTCCTGCTCTCCCGGCGCCTCGCCGGGCGGCCTCTGCTGCGCGGCGGGCCGGACCATCTCGCGCACCGGCTGCGGCGGCTCGGCCTCACGCCCCAGGGGGTGACGGTTCTGCTCGGTGCCGGGGCGTCCGGCGGGGTACTCGTCGCGGTCCTCGTGCATCTGGAATGGGTCGCGCACTCCGGGGTGTTCTGGGTGGCGGCGGGCGCTCTGGTCGCCGTACTCGCCCTGCTGCGGATCCGGGTGTACACCCCTCGCGGTCCTCGGCGCCCGGAATCTCCGCAGGTCACAGGGCAGTTGCGTGTAAGGAACGGATAAGAGTTGAGTCCGTGCGACTCAGGTCTGTTGACCAGGGCTGAGGCGTCGTGCACACTTGAGTCCGTTCCACTCAAGTCATCGCTGGAGGAATCAACCATGGCACGTGCGGTCGGCATCGACCTGGGCACGACTAACTCCGTCGTCAGCGTTCTGGAGGGCGGCGAGCCCACCGTGATCACCAACGCCGAGGGCGCCAGGACCACGCCGTCCGTCGTCGCCTTCGCCAAGAACGGTGAGGTGCTCGTCGGCGAGGTGGCCAAGCGCCAGGCGGTCACGAACGTGGACCGGACCATCCGCTCGGTGAAGCGCCACATGGGCACCGACTGGAAGATCGAGCTGGACGGGAAGCCCTTCAACCCGCAGCAGATGTCCGCGTTCATCCTGCAGAAGCTGAAGCGGGACGCCGAGGCCTACCTGGGCGAGAAGGTGACCGACGCGGTCATCACCGTCCCGGCGTACTTCAACGACTCCGAGCGCCAGGCGACGAAGGAGGCCGGCGAGATCGCGGGCCTGAACGTCCTGCGCATCGTCAACGAGCCCACCGCGGCCGCGCTCGCGTACGGCCTCGACAAGGACGACCAGACGATCCTCGTCTTCGACCTCGGTGGCGGCACCTTCGACGTGTCCCTCCTGGAGATCGGCGACGGCGTCGTCGAGGTGAAGGCCACCAACGGCGACAACCACCTCGGTGGTGACGACTGGGACCAGCGCGTCGTCGACTACCTGGTCAAGCAGTTCGCGTCCGGCCACGGTGTGGACCTCGGCAAGGACAAGATGGCCCTGCAGCGCCTCCGCGAGGCCGCCGAGAAGGCCAAGATCGAGCTGTCCTCGTCCACCGAGACCTCGATCAACCTGCCGTACATCACCGCGTCCGCCGAGGGCCCGCTGCACCTGGACGAGAAGCTCACCCGCTCTCAGTTCCAGCAGCTGACGGCCGACCTGCTGGAGCGCTGCAAGACGCCGTTCCACAACGTCATCAAGGACGCCGGCATCAACCTCTCCGAGATCGACCACGTCGTTCTCGTCGGTGGCTCCACCCGGATGCCCGCCGTCGCCGAGCTCGTCAAGGAGCTCACCGGCGGCCAGGACGCCAACAAGGGCGTCAACCCGGACGAGGTCGTCGCCATCGGCGCCGCCCTGCAGGCCGGTGTCCTCAAGGGTGAGGTCAAGGACGTCCTGCTCCTCGACGTGACCCCGCTGTCCCTGGGTATCGAGACCAAGGGCGGCATCATGACCAAGCTGATCGAGCGGAACACGACGATCCCGACCAAGCGGTCCGAGATCTTCACCACCGCCGAGGACAACCAGCCGTCCGTCCAGATCCAGGTCTACCAGGGCGAGCGCGAGATCGCGGCGTACAACAAGAAGCTCGGGATGTTCGAGCTGACCGGTCTGCCGCCGGCCCCGCGCGGTGTCCCGCAGATCGAGGTCGCCTTCGACATCGACGCCAACGGCATCATGCACGTCACGGCCAAGGACCTCGGCACCGGCAAGGAGCAGAAGATGACCGTCACCGGCGGCTCCTCGCTGCCGAAGGACGAGGTCGACCGCATGCGCCAGGAGGCCGAGAAGTACGCGGAGGAGGACCACGCCCGCCGCGAGGCCGCCGAGACCCGCAACCAGGGCGAGCAGCTCGTCTACCAGACGGAGAAGTTCCTCAAGGACAACGAGGACAAGGTCCCCGGCGAGATCAAGACCGAGGTCGAGGCCTCGATCGAGGAGCTGAAGGCCGCGCTCAAGGGCGAGGACACCGCCGAGATCCGTACCGCCACCGAGAAGGTCGCGGCCGTCTCGCAGAAGCTGGGCCAGGCGATGTACGCCGATGCCCAGGCGGGCCAGGCCACCGCCGGTGCCGAGGGCGCGTCCGAGGCCAAGGCCGACGACGACGTCGTGGACGCCGAGATCGTGGACGACGAGCGCAAGGACGGTGCCGCGTGACGGAGGAGACCCCGGGTTTCGACGAGAAGCCCGACGTCCCTTCCGGCGCCACCCCCGACGACGCCGAGCCGCAGGCCGCCGCTCCCTCCGGGGAGGGGGCGGCCCCGGCCGGGGACGCATCAGCACAGTTGGCAGGCCTGACGGCCCAGCTGGACCAGGCACGCACGGCGCTCGACGAGCGCACCGCGGACCTCCAGCGGCTCCAGGCCGAGTTCCAGAACTACCGCCGCCGGGTCGAGCGGGACCGGATCGCGGTCAAGGAGATCGCCATCGCGAACCTCCTGACCGAGCTCCTGCCGGTCCTCGACGACATCGGCCGCGCGCGGGACCACGGCGAACTCGTCGGCGGCTTCAAGTCCGTCGCGGAGTCGCTGGAGACCGTCGCGGCGAAGATGGGCCTGCAGCAGTTCGGCAAGGAGGGCGAGCCCTTCGACCCGACGATCCACGAGGCCCTGATGCACTCGTACGCGCCGGACGTCACGGAGACGACGTGCGTGGCGATTCTGCAGCCGGGGTACCGGTTCGGCGAGCGCACCATCCGCCCCGCGCGGGTGGCCGTGGCCGAGCCCCAGCCCGGCGCGCAGACCGTCAAGGGCGACGAGGCGGAGACGTCATCCGGTGCCTCGGGTGCCTCGGGTGCCTCGGGCGCCTCTGCCGCCTCTGCCGCCTCTGCCGCCTCCGCCGCCGACGACAAGGAGAGCGGTGGCCCGGACGAGGGCTGAGCTTGAATCCACGTGGAAGGAGGGACGTCGAGGATGAGCACCAAGGACTTCATCGAGAAGGACTACTACAAGGTCCTCGGCGTCCCCAAGGACGCCACCGAGGCCGAGATCAAGAAGGCGTACCGGAAGCTCGCCCGCGAGTTCCACCCGGACGCCAACAAGGGCAACGCCAGGGCCGAGGAGCGCTTCAAGGAGATTTCCGAGGCCAACGACATCCTCGGCGACCCCAAGAAGCGCAAGGAGTACGACGAGGCCCGCGCCCTCTTCGGCAACGGCGGCTTCCGCCCGGGGCCGGGCGCGGGCGGCGGCTCCTTCAACTTCGACCTGGGTGACCTCTTCGGAGGCGGCGCCCAGGGCGGCGGCTCCCAAGGCGGCGCCGGCGGTTTCGGCGGCGGCATCGGTGACGTCTTCGGGGGCCTGTTCAACCGCGGCGGCGCCGGCACGGGCACGCGTACGCAGCCCCGGCGCGGCCAGGACATCGAGTCCGAGGTCACCCTCAGCTTCACCGAGGCGATCGAGGGCGCGACGGTCCCGCTGCGGATGTCCTCGCAGCAGCCCTGCAAGGCCTGCTCGGGCACCGGCGACAAGAACGGCACACCGCGCGTGTGCCCGACCTGCGTCGGCACCGGTCAGGTCGCCCGCGGGAGCGGCGGGGGCTTCTCCCTCACCGACCCGTGCCCCGACTGCAAGGGCCGCGGCCTGATCGCCGAGCACCCCTGCCTCGACTGCAAGGGCAGTGGCCGGGCCAAGTCCTCCCGCACCATGCAGGTCCGCATCCCGGCGGGTGTCACCGACGGGCAGCGGATCCGGCTGCGCGGCAAGGGCGCACCCGGCGAGCGCGGCGGCCCGGCGGGCGACCTGTACGTCACGGTGCACGTGGGCGCCCACCCGGTCTTCGGCCGCAAGGGCGACAACCTCACGGTGACGGTCCCGGTCACGTTCGCGGAGGCGGCCCTGGGCGGCGAGGTCAGGGTCCCCACCCTGGGCGGTCCTCCCGTCACCCTGAAGCTGCCCCCGGGCACGCCCAACGGCCGCACCATGCGTGCCCGCGGCAAGGGCGCGGTCCGCAAGGACGGCACCCGCGGCGACCTGTTGGTCACCGTCGAGGTGAGTGTTCCGAAGGACCTGACGGGGAATGCTCGTGAAGCGCTAGAGGCGTATCGCGAGGCAACCGCGGACGAGGACCCGCGGGCGGAGCTGTTCCAGGCCGCGAAGGGAGCATGATCGAGATGGACGGTCGTCGACGCAACCCGTATGAACTGACCGAGGAAACCCCGGTCTACGTCATCTCGGTGGCGGCCCAGCTCTCCGGCCTGCACCCGCAGACCCTGCGGCAGTACGACCGTCTCGGCCTGGTCTCCCCGGACCGCACCCCCGGGCGGGGCCGCCGCTACTCGGCCCGCGACATCGAACTGCTGCGCACCGTCCAGCAGTTGTCTCAGGACGAGGGCATCAACCTGGCCGGCATCAAGCGGATCATCGAGCTGGAGAACCAGGTCGCCGCGCTGCAGTCCCGCGTCGCGGAGATGGAGGCGGCCCTCGAGGGCGCCGCCGCGGCGATGCGCCAGCGGGAGGCGGCGGTACACGCGTCGTACCGCCGCGACCTGGTCCCGTACCAGGAGGTCCAGCAGACGAGTGCGCTGGTGGTGTGGCGGCCCAAGCGGCAGCAGGACTGACGTCCGCATGCGGAAGGGGCCCGGAGGTTTCAGCCTCCGGGCCCCTTCGCGTGTCAGCGGCCGACCATGAACTCCTGCGAGGAACTCTGCTCGCCCGTACGCCCGTAGGCGTCCACGGCGTACACGGTGACCATGCACGGGCCGTTGTACGTCGGGATCCACTCGATGGTCCCGTTGGTCGACAGCCGAGTGCCGCTGGAGCCGCAGGCGCCGGAGATGTCCCAGGAATAGCCCTGCAGCACCCGGCCCTCGTCGCCGGCACCGGGCGCGGCCGTCACCTGGACGGGGAACCGCGTGCCGCCCGCGCTGACCAGCGTCAGCCGCGGTGCGGCGGGCCCGGTGGCGGTGGCCGGAGAGAGCCGGTCGACGGTTGTCTGCGGGGACGGCACGGACTCGGCGCCCGTTCCGTCGACGGCGACGACGTAGTAGTAGGCCCTGCCCCGCGGGGCGCCGGTGTCGTCGAACGACGTGGCCGACGCACCGGTGTCCCCTGCGAGGACCCATGCGCCGAGCGGCTCGGTGCGGCGGTACACGTGGAACCCCGTGGCCTCCCCACCGGATGGAGTCCAGGTGAGACGGGTGTAAGCGTCGGTGGGCGTTCCCTGGACCGCGGCCGGGGCGGGGACGGCGGACGCCACCGGGCGGGTGACGGTCACCGGATCCGAGACCGGTGCGAAGTTCCCGGCGGCGTCGACGGCCTGCACCCTGTAGGTGTACGACGTTCCCGCAACCGTCGAGACGTCGGTCCAGGACGTACCCCAAACGGGCTGCGGCCCGTCCGGGTCCTCCTGACCAAGGGGTGCGCCCCACACGTCGTAGTGGTCGACGTCCTTCGACGAAGAGGCCTGCCACGTCAAGGCGTTACCCGCGGTGGTCCCCAGCGCCGACACGGCGGCGACCCGCACCGGGCCGGTCCGGTCGACGGTGGTCACACCCTGGTCGGCCGTCCCCGTCGAGGTGTTGCCGGCCTTGTCGTGGGCGCGGATCTCGTAGTAGTACGTGTCGCCGGCCACCGGCAGGGTGGTGTCGGTGTACGAGGTGGACGTGGTCGTCGCCGCGGGTGTGCTGCCGAACGCCGTGCCCTTCAGGCGCCGGTAGACGCGGTATCCGGCGAGGTCCATCTCCTTGTTCTTCGCCCAGGTGAGCTTCGCCTTGCCGGTGGCCTGGTCGTACGTGACCGAAGCAGCCGTGGGGGCGAGCGGTTTGACCTTGTCGACCGTGGCCGAGGTGCGGGGCGTGTAGGCGAAGGAGACGTTCGCCGTCCCGGTCCAGTTGACGAAGTCGACGCGGAGGGTGTGCCTGCCGGACGGGATCGTGACGTTGACGGTCTTCTTGACCGTCGAGGACACGTTCTTCCAGAGGTCGACCTTGCGGACGTTGTCGAGGTAGACGCGGATGCCGTCCTGTGCGGAGACGGGCAGGGCGAAGGGGCCGCCGGAGCCGAAGTCGCGGGTGACGGTCCAGCGGACGCCGAAGTTGTTCGACGGGAGGCCGGAGGCGGGGGCTCCGGTGCCCCAGTTCTGGTCGATGGTGCTGTCGCAGTCCGTTTTCTTCGGTGTACCGGAGAAGGTGGTGTTCGCGAAGAACTGCCGCTTGAAGACCGGCGAGGTGCAGGTCGTCGCGGCGGACGCGGGGGCGGTGACAGCGGTGAGCAGGCCGCCCGCGGTGGCGAGCACGACGGCGGTCGTGGCCGCCCTGGTCGTGCGTCTGGCTGGGTTCATTCGGTCCTCTGGTCGTGATCGGAGCGGCAGAGGCAGCCGCTGTGATCACGACTCGCGAGGAATGAACTTGGTTGTACGGATCTTTGCCGTCCCGAGGGGACGGGTTTGATGGAGGGTCCGTAACGGGCGTTTGGAGAAGTTTCGCTATGTCTCCACATGCAAAGCGGAGCGTGGCGTTGCGCACTCGTTAAGTAGTTCCGCTTGACGCTGGGGGACGCCGACGCGTTGTCTTTTCAGACACCTGGGTCGCAATGCTGCGCCCGCGTTCGGAAGGCACCAAGAAGTGAGCTCCCCCATGCGTCGTATCGCCGTATCCGTGGCCGCGTCCACGATGACCCTCTCGCTTGCCGCCTGCGGTGCGCTCGGGGTGACCGGGACGGGCACCGAGGCGAGCCCGACCAAGGGGAACGACATCACCGTCGGCGTGCTGATGCCGGAGAAGACGAACACGCGGTACGAGGAGTTCGACTACCCCATCATCCAGGCCAAGGTCTCCTCCCTCACCGGGAACAAGGGCAAGACGATGTACGCCAACGGCGACGCCGACCCGGACAAGCAGGCCGGCCAGATGCAGCAGATGATCGACGACCAGGTCGACGTCATCCTCCTGGACGCCGTCGACTCGCACGCCATCGCCGGCATGGTGACGAAGGCGAAGGAGGCGGGCATCCCCGTCATCGCCTACGACCGCCTGGCCGAGGGCCCGATCGACGCGTACGTCTCCTTCGACAACGAGCTGGTCGGCGAGGTCCAGGGCCGCTCGATCATCGACGCGCTGGGCCCGCGCGGCGACACCTCGGACAAGATCGTCATGATGAACGGTTCGCCCACCGACCCGAACGCCGGGCAGTTCAAGGCGGGCGCGCTCTCCGAGCTGGAGGGCAAGGTGACGATCGCCGAGTCGTTCGACACCAAGGGCTGGAGTCCGGAGGAGGCCCAGTCCAACATGGCCCAGGCGCTCAACAAGATCGGCAAGAGCAACATCGCCGCGGTGTACTCCGCCAACGACGCCATGGCCGGCGGCATCATCAAGGCCCTGGAAGCCGCGGGTCTCTCCCAGCTGCCCCCGATCACCGGCCAGGACGCGGAACTCTCCGCCGTGCAGCGGATCGTCGCCGGTGAGCAGTACATGAGCGTCTACAAGCCGTACGCGCAGGAGGCCGAGGCCGCCGCGGAGATGGCCGTGGCGAAGATCCAGGGCAAGGACATCAAGTTCGACGCCCTCGCCTCCGACAAGGTGGACAGCCCCACCCACAAGGGCATCTCCGCCCAGCTGGTGCCGGTGGTGGCCCTGACGAAGGCCAACATCGAGTCCACGGTCGTCGCGGACGGCATCTACAAGGTGTCCGACATCTGCACGAGCGGCTACAAGGCGGCGTGCGAGGAGATCGGGCTGAAGTAGCCCCTCTCCGCGGCCGGGCCTGTCAGTCGCTGTCGGCGACGTACCGGATCAGGGCGGCGAGGCCGGCGGGGGCGGTGCTCAGGACGACGTCCGGGGTGTCGCTCTCGCGGAGGCGGATCGTTTTGTCGGGGGCGGTGGCGACGTAGAGGCAGTTGCCTTCCGGGCCGCCGCTGTACGACGACTTCTGCCAGTGCAGTTCGGGCATCCCTGCCTCCTCAGAGGGTGTACAGCACATGCTGGATGAGGGCGAGTGAGTCCTTCACCGAGTGTGTTTCAGGGGCCAACGATACGTCGACAGGGGCGAGGGCGTTCTTCGCGATCCGGTCGAACAGTGAGTTGTACTCCCGGAGATGGTGCTGCTGCACCAAGTAGTGCGAGCCCAGCAGCTGTTCGACCACGACGGTGCCCAACTTCGGGTTGGCGGGGACGATATGGGCGAAGTTGCCGGTGAGAGCCGCGTGCGCCTGGGAGGTGAACGGATAGACCTGGATGGTCACGTTCGGCAGGCGCGCCAGCTCGATGAGATGCAGCAACTGCTTCCGTACGACCTCCGTGCCGCCGAACCGCATGTGCAGCGCGGACTCGTGGATGACGGCGTGCACGGACGGGGGGTTCTCGCGCGTCAGGATGTGCTGCCGTTCCATACGGAACCTCAGCCCCTCCTCGATGTTCGCAAAGCCCAGGTCCTCGCTGGTGAAGATGGCCCGCGTGTAGTCGGCCGTCTGGAAGAGGCCCGGGATGAACAGTGGCTCGTGCGTCCGGATGGCCGCAGCCTCTGATTCGAGTTCGGCCAGGTTCAGGGAGTCCGGTCCCATGTGCTTCCGGTAGGCGCGCCACCAGCCTTGGCCGCTGGACTCGGAGAGGCAGACCAAGGTCTCGATGTAGGGCTCCTCTGAGCAACCATAAACACGGCAGAGGTCGAGTAGTCGCTCGGTGAGGATCGACGTCCGGCCGGCCTCGATGTGCCCCAGTTGCCCGCGCGTCATGCCGATCCGATCGGCGGCTTCACTGGTGGTCAACCCCACCTGTTCGCGCAGTTGTTTGAGTTCGAAGCCGAGTCGCCGCTGCCGTTCGCTGATGGTGGTGCGCAGTCCCACGGGTTCTCCTTGGTGATCGGCCCAAAGTCTGCCCCGTCGCCGGTAGTTAGTCCACCGATTCTGGCGATCAGGTTGCTCGCGAGAACCCTTAATCGCTACCTTGAGTGTGGAATCAGTTACGTACTGAAACCGCGCAACCGCCCCTGCCCATAAGCCGAAAGAGCACCCGCACCCGGGCACCGCCATCGCAGGGCAAGCCCTCATGTATCCAGGAGCCTCCATGGACCCAGCCCGCCACCCTGCCCACCGGCCCGCCCAACTCACGCACGAATACAGCCTGTTCGCCCCCGCCGACGCCACCGCACCCCGCGTCTGCCGTGACTTCGTACGTGCCGTCCTCTTCACCCACGACCGTGAACTCCTTGTCATGCCCGCCGCCCTGTGCACGTCGGAACTCGTCACCAACGTCCACCTGCACACCAAGGGCACCGCCATGCTCCGCGTCCGCCTCACCCCGGCCCGCTTCCATGTGAGCGTCTTCGACGAGAGCCCCGACCCGCCCGTCGTCACGTACCCCGCCGCGGGGGCCGTCGCCTGCTGGGGGAGAGGGCTCGCGCTCGTCGCGGAGATGGCGGACACGTGGGGTGTCGCCGCTGAGAGGGCGGGGCGCTTCGCCAAGGGAGTGTGGTTCGAGCTGGGTGGGGGCGGGGGCTCGTTCCGCCCTCGCTCGAACGGGTGAACTGGGGGGATTGTCCCTGGTCAGCCGTATAGCCGTACCTACCGTGATGGCGTTGCTTGTGCCCCAAGCACGCCCAGCCCACACTTGAGGAGGTGACGCCACCGTGACTGCTGTTGCGCACGAAAGGTCGGAGACCATGACCGAGATCAGGACCGAGTCTTTCTCCCCGGCCGAGAACGGCCCCGAGCTGGACGAGGTCCTGTGGCAGCTATGGAAGGCCAGCGAACTCCCCGAGGGCTACCGCGCCGAGATCATTGAGGGAGCCATCGAGGTGTCGCCCACCGGACGCTTTTCGCACGCCCAGATTCTCAACCGTCTGCGGGACGCCCTGGGTATCTTTCTGCACGACAGTGAGTACGGTGCCTGGAACGACACGAATGTGATCCATGCGCTGAAGGCTTGGATTCCGGACGGGTTGGTAGCTCCTCGGGACGCGGAGCTGGCCGAGGCGGAGGATGGCCTCGGTATCAAGGCCTCTGCGGTCGAGGTGGTCGTCGAAGTCGTCTCTCCCGGCAAGCGCAACCAGGACCGCGACCGCATCCGCAAGCGCCGCGAATACGCCCGGGCCGGCATCCCCGTGTACATCCTCATCGACGACTACGACGGCCAGGGCGCCGTCACCCTCTTCACCGGCCCCCGCCCCGACAAGGCCGACTGGGAGGACATCCACCGCGTCCCCTACGGCACCGACATCACCGTCCCCGAAGGCCCGGCCAAGGGCTTCGTGATCGGGGAGACAATCACAGGCCCGAAGCGGGGCTGACACGCACCGCGGTGAGGGCGAGATCCTGCTGGCGGCGGCCGACGGTGTCTTGTGTCGCGCCGGCGTAGTTCAGCCGAGCCAGGCAAGTGGGTCTTCTTCGTCTTCCCCGGATTCCTGAACTGTGGTGCCTGATGAGTTCTGCGGCCTGTTCGTCGGCGGTTTTCGAGTGCCGCTCGTCAACGGTGAGTCTGGCCCAGCCGGGACCGGAATAGATGCCTACACCCTCAGGGAGGGAGGCTTTTTCGCTGTCGGTAATCCGCAATGCGGCAATCAGAGTAGCGGAGTCAACTCCCCGTCCCGTGGCAACGAGGGATGTACTCAGGTTGCCCCAAGGCCTCAATTTTGCTCCCGGTTACATGGCCGTTCTTTATCTCGCTGAGCTTCGCGGTTGTTGCCGGGGTCCACTCCTTCGCCTGTCCGCCTAAGAGTTGTCCCGCAATCGCCGTGGCATGAGCGGTCCGCGGGTGGCTGGGGTCCTCGCCCAGCGACGAACCCGGTGTTGAGAGACTTCAGTTATGGGATCTTGGGGAACCTTGGGGCCGGCGTTGTTGTCTCTGGCAGGTGTTGCGCTCGGCGCGGGCGGATCGCTGTTTGGCCAGTACCTCGTCTCGCGTGCGAGCACTCGGCAGCTTGAAGTACAGGAGTCAGCCGCGCACCGGGCAGAGCTCAAGAACGCGGCCCTGAAGTTCCTGAGCCTTGCGTCGCAGGTGGAGAAGGCGGCGCTCGCCTGCTCGGGCAGTGGCAGTACCGCGGCTGATGCCGAGCTCGACCAGCTCGTCGATGATCTGTGGCTGGCGCATGCGGAGATCGACTTGGCAGCCAGAAGCGAGTCATTGCGAGGCGCTGCCTATCGTTATGCGGCCCGTCTTACGGAGGCAGCCAGGGACGGGATACCCGACGGGTCCGCGCTGCGCGGGCCGCAGGCGCAGTTCTTCGACGCGGCGTATGACGACATGTGGCCTGGCCATCGGCGGGCGGTCGGTGATTCCGTGACGCCTCGGTGAGTTGATGCGGCCGGTGGAATGATCCTGTCGTGGCTGGTGTGATCACGGCGTCGGAGCCGTTCTGGATAGCCCCTTTCACCGGGTTGAGTTCGCGTCAGTTCGGCGCGCTGCTCACCACGCTGCGGCGCGAGGGCGCGGACCCGGTCCGCAAGGGCCGGCCCTGGAGTCTGCCGCTGGAGGACCGGGTGCTGTTGGTTGCCACGTACTGGCGAACCAACCTGACCCTGCGCCAACTGGCCCCGCTGTTCGGGGTGTCGAAGTCCGCAGCGGACCGCATCGTCAACCACCTCGGGCCAGCATTGTCACTGCAGCAGCGCAGGCGGTTCCGGAAGGACACGGTGCTGATCGTCGACGGCACCCTGGTGCCCACGCGCGACCACACGGTGGCCGAGCAGTCGAAAAACCACCGGTACTCCACCAACCACCAGGTTGTCATCGACGCCGACACTCGGCTCGTCGTCGCCGTCGGCCGGCCGCTGCCCGGCAACCGCAACGACTGCAAGGCGTGGGAGCTGTCCGGCGCCAAGGACGCCGTCGGCAGCACCACAGTGATCGCGGACGGCGGCTACCGCGGCACCGGCCTGGTCATTCCGCACCGACGCGAGCCAGGCCAGAGTGAACTCCCGGCCTGGAAGGAGGAACACAACACCTCCCACCGCAAAGTCCGCGCCCGCGTCGAGCACGCCTTCGCCCGCATGAAGACCTGGAAGATCCTCCGCGACTGCCGCCTCAAAGGCAACGGCGTCCACCACGCCATGCTCGGCATCGCCCGCCTGCACAACCTGACCCTCGCCGGGTGACCTAGAAAAGGCCAGGTCATCCAGCACGTCAAGAATCATTTACGGGACAAGTCTTAGGCGGAGGGCATCCTCGATCTCGCTGAGCTTCGCGGAGGACAGGACGGCTGCCCGCTCGATCAGGTCGTCCCGGGACATGGTGGTCAGCCACGTGCAGGGGGTGAAGCCTGGACGCGGGAATGCGAACCGCAGTACACCTTCAAAGGGCAGTCCTTCCATGGCGCCTACTTGCACTTCGACGCCCAGACCGCTGATGTCGACGCCCGCCGGCGCGACGACCTGCATCGCCCGGATCCCGGACGCGTCGTCTGCCGACAGCAGCACGACCAGCCGCCGCTCGTCGAACTCGACCCACCAGACTTCGCCACGCTGCACATGTCCTCCTGACACAGGACGGCAGACGAACGCTGCACGACCCTGACGCGCTGTGGAGACGGGTGCGGCCACCGTTGATCATCGGTGTGTGAAGACAAACGATCATGCGGTGGCCGCAGGTCACAGCGTAGACCCTGCCCGCTGGCAGGAGGCGTTCGAGGGCCTGATGAGCCGGATCGCAGGCCGGTTCACGCGAGTCGAACCCCGGCGCAGGGCCGGACGGTTGGTGCTCGGGTTGCTGTCGGACCTGCCGCGTAAGAACTGCTGGACCATCGCCGAGTGGGCCGGGGAGGCCACCCCCCGGACGGCATGCAACACCTGCTCGGGCGGGCCGAGTGGGGCGCCGACCAGGTCCGCGACGACGTACGCGGCTACGTGGTGGAGCACCTGCACGACGACCAGGCGGTTCTGGTGGTCGACGAGACCGGCGACGTGAAGAAGGGCACCGGCACGGTCGGCCCACCACCCCGCACTCGACGCCCTCATACCGCTCACCTGCAACGAGATCCAACGACTGTTCATCACGCTCGTCGTCCAACCCGTCCACGACGCCGTCCACCGGCTCGGCTGGTCCCTCCGGCCGACCAGGATGAGTGGGGGCGAGGTATGTCAATGCCTGCTCCGGCCGAACGAGTTGCTGTTTGCCCTGACTGGCGTGCCCCGGTGCCGTGCGCGTGAGACGTGCTGCATGCTGCTGGCATGCCTGACGATGAGGAGCAGCACACCCCTCCGGACTCCCTGTTGCAGGTGATCGAAAACCTGGCGCGGTTCCATCGGGAGCATGAGAAGTACTACTCCCAGGCACCACTGCGGCAGGCGGGAGAGCTCCAGGCTCGGTCTCGGGCTCTGAAGTCGCTGGCCGACCGGTGGAGCGACGTCGAAGCCGGTGAGCAGTCGTCGGCGATTGCGTTCGCGGGCTCGGAGGATCTGAATGCTCCAGGGCTCGTGGCGGAGTCGGGGATCCTCTTCATGGAAGGGGAGGAGGAGCCTGCCGAACTCCGGAGGCTGAGGAATGAGGTCCACCTGCTTGCCGATGACACCGAGCAGGGCGGCGCGTGGCTGGCCCAGGCGATGGAGCAGGCGTGGGAGATCGCGGAAAGCCTGGCCGCGTATCCGGCGCTTGCCGACCTGCTGGGGGAGCGGCACCGGATCATCGCCAATGACTGGCAGTCGGCGGGTCTGCAGGTTCTGGTCGCGCGGCTGTTGCGCCGCGGCCTTGACCTGCTGGCCCGGGTCGACTTCTCTCCGGCGGCGCTTCGGGCCGACCTGCGAGGCGAGCGAAAGGCCCCCGCATACCTCTATTCGGCTTCTGAGCTGTTCGACCGGGCGGCCGATCTGATGACAGAGTCGGCGACGCTTGTGCATGAAAACGAGAGGCGCTGGCGCATGTTCCGTGCCCGGGTTCGCGAATTGCAGTCCGAGTAGGGCGACGAACGCGGGAGTGGTCCCACCACGCGAGATGATCTTCATGTGACAGGTGTGATCACGGCTTCGGTGCCGTCCTGGATAGTTCCATTCAGCGGGCTGAGCGCACGATGCTTCGGCAAGCTGGTGACTGCACTGCGGCGGGAGGGGGTGGACACGCCTCGGCGCGGCCGGCCCTGGAGCCTCGACCTGGACGACCGGGTGCTGCTGGTCACGGCCCACTGGCGTACGAACCTGACGCTGCGGCAGCTCGCCCCGCTCTTCGGGATTTCGAAGTCCGCGGCCGATCGAATCATCAATAACCTCACCTCGATCGTTCATGAGTCCTCGTCAGCACACCGACGAGGAATCATGAACGATCGAGGTGAGGGCTCGCAGAAGAACAACATGCAGGCGAGTGACGCGCTGACCTGCGGAGTCAAGTCGCAGAACCCACAAGTTAATTCTCTGCGAGCCCTTAGGCGCATCGGGCGACGGCCGTGAATTCAGGAGAACGCCGCCTGACGCCCCCCGTCTCACGCCACCCGCGTGAACTCCACCGTCACCTCCGGCAACCCGCCCGCCACCCCCCGGTACACGCCCTTGTGCGGCGTGACGTCGTCGTAGTCGCGGCCCCGGCCCACCACCACGTGGGACTCGTCGGCCCTCTTGCGGTTGGTGGGGTCGTAGCCGCACCAGTCGCCCGCCCAGTACTCGACCCAGGCGTGGCTCTGGCCGGCGACCGGCAGGTGCAGTTCCGCTTCCTGGTCGGGGTGGAGGTAGCCGGAGACGTAGCGGGTGGGCAGGCCCAGGCCTCGCAGCAGGGCCAGGGTGACGTGGGCGATGTCCTGGCAGACGCCCGCGCCCTGTTCCCAGGCCTCGGCGGCGGAGGTGGTCACTCCGGTGGAGCCGGGGAGGTAGGCGACCCGGTCGGCGACCAGGGACGAGACGGTGGCGGCGGTGTCGTGCGGGTCCAGGCCGGCCGCCGCGTCCCGTGCCTGCTCCACCAGCTCGGCGGGGAGTGTCGTACGGGGGGTGTCGCCCGCGAACTCCAGCAGGCGGGAGCGGGCGGTGTGGGCGGCTACTTCCGGCCAGGCCGGGGGCTGGGGGAGAGGGTCCGGGGCGTGGGTCTCGACCAGGCTGGAGGCGGTGATGGTGAGGTCGGCGTGCGGGTCCATGAGGTCGAAGCCGGTGACCTGGGTGCCCCAGTAGTCCCAGTACGACCAGGTGGTGGCGGTCGGGCTGACGGTGACCCGGGCGTCCAGGGTGGTCTGGTGGGGCAGTGTCAGCGGGGTCATGCGGACCTCGTTGTGCGAGGAGACCGCGGCCTGGGCGTAGGAGACCCGGGTGACGTGCCGGATGCGGAGGCGACGAGCCATCTCAGGCTCCTTCCTGGGCCCACTCGACGGGGCCCTGGTAGGGGAAGAACCGCTCGGCCACTCCCTCGGCGGATGCCATGCAGGACTGCTGCAAATCCCGTAGTAGAGCGGGGAGTTGGTCTTCCATGGCCTGCGAGTCGAGGTACTCCAGGCGGGTGCGCATCCGGCCGATGGGGCGGCGCGCCGGATCCTGGCGGGGGCGGCCGAGGGCCGTCAGGCACTCCTCGGCGGTGGTCAGGGCGTGCAGGGCGGAGCGCGGGAAGTCGCGGTCCAGGAGCAGGAACTCGGCCACGCGCGGGGTGTCGCCGAAGCCGCTGTGCACGCGCGCGTACGCCTCGTCGGCGCCGCTCGCGCTGAGCAGGGTGGGCCAGTCGGGGGCATGGGCGGCGTCCAGCACGCGCACCGACAGCAGCCGTACGGTCATGTCCACCCGTTCCAGGCTCCTGCCGAGGACGACGAAACGCCAGCTGTCGTCGCGGCTCATGGTGGAGTCGGCCAGGCCGAAGAAGAGGGCGGCCCGGCGCCGTACCAGCTCCAGATAGCCGTAGGGGCCGGTACGGCGGGCCGCGAGCCGCATGTCGGCGAGCGCGTGCCAGGTGGAGTTGAGGCACTCCCACATCTCCGAGGAGACCGCCTCGCGGGCGCTCCTCGCGTTGAGCCGGGCCGCGCCCAGCGCGCCCTCGATGGAGCAGGTGGACCGGGCGTCGAAGGCCAGCTGGTCCAGGACCCGCTGCATGTCGACGCGCTGGTCGCCCGCGTCGACGCCGAGGATCGCGTACAGCGACCGGCAGGCCACGTCCTCGTCGCGCCAGGGGTCCTCCAGCATGCGGTGCAGGTAGGCGTCGAGGATGCGGCCGGTGGCGTCCGCGCGCTCGACGTACCGTCCGGTCCAGGTGAGGGACTCGGCTATCCGGGACAGGATCACGTCGTTCACTGCTGCTGCGCCCCTTCCTGTGCGACGGCGGGGGTGCCGTCGGGTCCGAGCTGGCGGGGAGCCACGTCGGGCGGCGAGCCGGGGAGGGTCGCGGCGGGCTGTTCCGCCGGTCCCTCGGCCAGTACCCAGGTGTCCTTGGAGCCGCCGCCCTGGCTGGAGTTGACGATGAGGTTGCCCTCCTGGAGGGCGACCCGGGTGAGGCCGCCGGGCAGGACCCAGACGTCGTTGCCGTCGTTGACGGCGAAGGGCCGCAGATCTATGTGGCGTGGCGCCATGCGTTCCCCGGCGAGCGTGGGGGAGGTGGACAGGGCGACGGGCCGCTGGGCGATGAAGCCGCGGGGGTCGGCGATGACGGCCGCGCGGGTGCGTTCGAGGGTCTCGCGGTCGGCCTTCGGGCCGATGACGATGCCCTGGCCGCCGGCGCCGTCGACCGGCTTGATGACCAGCTGGTCGATCTGGTCGAGGACGGCGTCCAGCTGGCCGGGTTCGTCCGGCCGGAAGGACTCCACGTTCGGGAGAATCGGTTCTTCGGAGAGGTAGTAGCGGATCAGGTCCGGGACGTACGTGTAGAGCAGCTTGTCGTCCGCGATGCCGTTGCCCACGGCGTTGGCGAGGGTGACGTTGCCCGCGAGGGCGGCGCCCATGATGCCGGGGCAGCCGATCACCGAGTCGGGGCGGAAGTGGAGCGGATCGAGAAAGTCGTCGTCCAGGCGCCGGTATACGACATGGACGGGTACCTCGCCGCGGGTCGTCCGCATCCCCACCCGGTTGCCGCGGCAGACGAGGTCGTGCCCCTCGACCAGCTGGACGCCCATCAGGCGGGCGAGCAGGGCGTGTTCGAAGTAGGCGGCGTTGCTCGGCCCGGGGGTCAGGACGACCACCCGCGGATCCGGGGTGCCGTCGGGTGCGGCGGCCCGCAGGGCGGCGAGCAGGCGCTGGGCGTACCCGTCGACGGGCACGACGTGCTGCTCGGCGAAGAGGGAGGGGAAGACCCGGGTCATGGCGCGCCGGTTCTCGATGACGTACGAGACCCCGCTGGGAACCCGGACGTTGTCCTCCAGAACCCGGAAGTCGCCCGCCTCGTCCCGTACGAGGTCGATGCCGGCGACGTGGATGCGGACACCGCCGGGCGGTTCGACGCCATGGGCCGCGCGGTGGAAGTGGGGGGAGCTGAGGAGCAGCCGCCAGGGCACGACACCGTCCTCGAAGGCACGGGCCGGCCCGTAGGCGTCGCCGAGGTAGGCCTCCAGGGCCCTGACTCTCTGACTCACCCCGCGTTGTATGAGATCCCACTCCAGGGCGTCCAGGATCCTGGGCACGAGGTCCAGCGGCCAGGGCCGCTCCTCGCCCGCGAAGGCGTAGGTCACGCCCCGGTCCGTGAACGCCCTGGCCATCTGGTCGGCCCGGAAACGCAGTTCACTCGGCTCGATCGGCTGCAGCGCCGCCAGCACCGGCTCATAGGCGGTCCTGACCTCACCCGGCCGCTCGAACATCTCGTCCCACGCGTCGGCCAACGCGTATGCGTCAAATATGTCCGCCATGACCTGACGTTAAGTGTGGTTGGTAACGCGCTGATCTCTGCGTGATTTCCGGCAGCTCTCGCGGGTGCGGGCGGGAGCGGCGTGGCGTCGGGGGCGGGTGTGGCACGCCGAGCGGGGCAGCTTCCGCCCGGTCGCCCCCGAGGCCGGCGGTACGGGTTCCGCCGTGCGCCCGGCGGGTACGGGACACCCCCGTCAGCTTGTTGCAACCCGAGCGGCGGAGGCGTGGAGTCAGTGGGGCAAACCGGTGTTTTCTCCCTGTCCCGAAGGGAGGAGCCGTGTTGCGCAGCCGGTCCGGTCCGCGCATAGTTGCGCTGCAAAAGGCGCTGGAACCGGGGGTGGGACGGGCGATGGCCGGGCACGGGGCGGAGGAGCATCCACACGGTGCCGACCGACTGTGCGACGCCGGGGACCGCGTGTACTCCCGGGCCGTGCGGCGGGGCCGCGTGCCGCGTGAGGACGCCGGGCCGGTGCCCTGTCTGCTGGAGCTGGCCCTGCTGCACCCGGACCCCGACGACATGGACTGGCTGGTGCCGACGGCACCCCAGGAGGTCATGACGCGGCTGCTGCGCGGCCTGTACGACGAGGTCAGCGCGAGCCAGCGGCGGGTGGGTTCGGCGGTGGCGGCCTTCGAGTGGTATGCGGGCCTCGGCCCACAACCGCAGTCGGCATCCGCCGAGGGCGGCGCGATCCGCGTCCTCGACGGTCTCTCCCGCATCCAGGCGGCGATGGACGAGGCGACGGAGGCCTGCACGACGGAGGTCCTGACCGTCCAGCCCGGCGGCATCCGTCCCGAGCACGAACTGACGGAGGGTCTGCACCGGGCGCTGGCACTGCGCGGCCGGGGCGTTCGCATGCGCGATCTGTACACGCACGTGGCCCGGCACGGGCAGGGCCTGCTCAACTACCTGGAGCTGATGGGCGGCGCGGTCCAGGCGCGCACCCTCGACGAGGTCATCGACCGCCTGATCCTCTTCGACCGCACGGTGGCGTTCATCCCGGCGAACGCGGACCGCACGCTGGCCCTCGAACTACGCCACCCCGCGCTCGTGGAGTACCTGGGCACGGTCTTCGAACGCCTCTGGCGCCTCGCGATCCCGCTGACCGCCCCCCTGCCCGACACCGGCATCGAGGGCATCTCGCACCGGGAGCAGTCCATCGCGGCGCTGCTCGCGGAGGGGCATCAGGACGCGGTGATCGCGGAGCGGCTGGGGATAAGCGTCCGTACGTGCCGGGCGCACATCGCGCGGCTGTCGGAGACGCTGGGCGCGGCCAGCCGTACGCAACTGGGCGTCCGTATCGCACAGGTGGGTCTGGACGGCGCCGCCCGTCCCGCCGACGTGGTGCCGGGGCCGCTCAGCCTTCCTGATCAAGGATCCCGGCCCGTCCGATGAGGTAACCGAGCTGCGCCCTGCTCTCGCTGCCGAGGGTGGAGGCGAGTTTGGCGATGTGCTCGCGGGCGGTGCGGATGTTCAGGCCGAGGCGGTCGGCGATGACGGCGTCGGTGTGGCCCTCCACGAGGAGGGTGGCTATGGCGCGCTGGCGGGGCGTGATGCCGTTCAGGGTGGGTGGCTGGACCGCCTGCGGGTACATCGGCGTGGCCAGGTGCCAGAGGCGGTCGAAGGTGGTGGCGAAGAAGTCGACGAGCGCGGGGTGGCGGACCTCCAGGGCGAGAGCGCGGTCCTTGCTGGCCGGGATGAAGGCGACGGCGTGGTCGATCACGACAAGGCGCTCGGTGACCTGGTCGAGGGTGCGTGCCTCGGCGTCACCGTTCAGCCGCTCGTAGCGGGCGATCACGGCGGGTGAGTGGCGCTGGGTGTGCTGGTAGAGGGTGCGCAGCCGGCCGCCGCGGTGGAGCAGTGCCTGGTCGCGGACCAGGCTCTGGGCCAGGCGGTCGGCGGGATTGCGGCCGTCGTAGGGCTGAATGGCGAGCAGTTCGCGGGAGGCGTCCGCCATGGCCGTGGTAATGGCCTCGTTGATGCGGTCGAGCCCGCTGAGGACGCTGATGCCCGGCAGGTCCGCCGTCGCCGTGCGCTGCCCGTCGATCCGCATGAGCCGCTGGAACGTCTCGGACAGGCGTTGCTCGCGCTGCCGTTCGTCGGCGATGCGGTCCGCCGAGGTCCGCAGCATCCGGTGCAGGGCGACGGCAGGGGCGACGGGCTCCAGCCGCTCCAGGTTGCCGACGTCGGGGTGCAGCAGCCCGAAGTCGAGCAGGCAGGGAGCGGTTTCGGCGTCGGAGGAGTTGACGTGCCCCTCGCGCAGGGCGCGTTCGTACAGCGTCGTTCCCGCGGGGCACAGTTCCTCCGGACCGTGCCCGTGCGCCGATGTCGTCACGCGTGACCCTCTTCTTCCGGCGGGAGTCAGGCATCCTGCTGCAAAATGCCCGACTGCGCTATGAGGAAGCCGAGTTGGGCGCGGCTCCCGCTGCCGAGGGCCGAGGCGAGTTTGGCGATGTGAGCGCGGCACGTGCGGACGTTCATCCCCAGGCGTCGGGCTATGGCCTCGTCGACATGGCCCTCGATGAGGAGCTTGGCGATGGAGTGCTGGATGTCCGTGATGCCGTCGGGGGCGGTTTCGTAGGGTGCGCCGGCGCTCAGCGGAACCGCGCGGCCCCACATGAACTCGAAGACCTTGATCAGGTAGCGGACGAGCCCGGGGTGACGCAGTTCGAGGGCGACCTGCCCGTCGTCACGCGTCGGGATGAAGGCCACGGTCTCGTCGCAGATGATCAGCCGCTCCACCAGTTCGTCGATGGTGCGGTATTCGACCTTGCCGTCGGAGAACCGGGCAACGTAGGCCAGCGTCTCAGGACTGTGGCGGGCGGTGTGCTGGTAGAGGGTCCGGATGCGGCAGCCTCGTTCGATCAACGGCCTGTCACGCTCCAGCCCTTGGGCAAGGGTGTGCTCGAGCCGGCGGCGGCTCGGCTGGACCGTGAGCATCTCGGTGTGGCATTGGGCGGTGGCCAGGTCGAGCGCCGCGTTGATCCGGTCGATGCCCTCCAGCACCGTGATGGAGTGCGTGGACGCCGTCGCCTGGGCGCTGAGGGCCATGAACGGCTCGAAAGCGTCGGCGAGTTGGATCGACTCGCGCCGGCGCTGAGTGATCTCGTGCTCGATCGGGTTGAGCCGCTGGGCCAGGGCGATCGACGGAGGCACGGGGCGCAGCCAGTTCGCGTCGTCCGGATCGGGATGAAGGAGGGCGAACTCCATCAAGCACGGAGCGGGCTCGACGTCCGCACGGGCGATGCGTCCGGTGCGGAGAGCGTTCTCATAGAGACGGCGACCCTCCTCGCACAGAGCGGTCAGCGCGTGAGGATGTGTCCGCTTAGTCGCGCTTGTTGTCAAATCTCCACCCCCCAGGGTCCTGAACGTGCAGGAACATGATGCATCGATTGTGTGGCCATGACGTGCCCAAATGCGCCATCGTCGTAGTCGACGGGGGAGAGGTGACCTTCAAATGAGGACGAAGCCGACTATGCATAAGAGAATGCTTCGCTCGGCGCTTGCCGCCGCCTTCTCCGCTGTTGTGGCTTTCGGGACGCTGAGTGGCCTTGCGGAGACCAGGAGCGACGTCCCGACGGACAGCGCCTGGAGCACGCGTGCCGCGGCTGCCGCCCCGCCCGGCGACAGTACGTGGGTGGTGGTGGCGTCCGACGCCCCGGCCGACAGCACATGGGGCATGGACGACAGCACCTGGGCCGCCGAGTCATGACCACTCCACCCGACGACCGCTCCTTCCGCCGCGAAATGGCCACCGCCTACCGCTCGGGATGGCACTTCATCGACCTGGTCACCGCGATCCCCCACGCCGGTGACTCGTTGATGGTGACCGTCTTCGGTGAGCCGGTCGTCGTGACGCGGGACGAGGACGAGGACGTACGGGCCTATCGGTGCCTGCGGCGGCCCCGGGGTGCGCCGCAGCCCGTGCGGTGTGCCATCCGGTACGGAATGATCTTTGTGAACCTGGACCAGCGGGACCATCGACTGGTGGAGCAGGACGCTCCGCCCCAACGAACCATCTCAGCCACCCCCCGCAGTGCCTGACGCGATTCCCCCGTCGTAACAGATCGCGCAGGTGCTTCCCCCCGCAGCGGCGTCACCGTGACCTGAACACGGTGACGCCGCTGCAGTTTGCGGACATTTCCGGGTATCGGACGAATCGGTGAGTGGCTGAAACTGATCGATATTGCGTGCGGTGCGGGTCCCGGCGACTCTGCGCGGGTCCTGGCGGGTCTCCAGGGCCTCCGGAGCCAGCTTGGCCCGGTCCTTTTCGGCCTCGCGGCCTTCTCAGCCCCGCCCCATCGCCCGCGTCAGCCGGATCTCGATCGCCACGCGCGTCGGGTTCGGGCGCGGTGGGTGTCCGTAGCGCTCCTCGTAGCGGCGCTCCGCCTCCGCGACCTCTTCCGGACCCGTGCGCACGAACGCCCGGCCCTCCAGGGTGGCCCAGCGGCGGCCGGCGACCTGGCAGACCGCGACCCGGGCGCCCGCCGGCCCCGCCGCCAGGACGTTGCGCACTTTCGTGCTTGCCCGGTCCGCGATCACCCGAGCGAGTCGGCTCTCGGGGTCGTATGTCACTCCGACCGGCACCACGTGCGGGCTGCCGTCGGGGCGGGATGTCGTCAGCGTGCACAGGTGCCGTTCGCGCCAGAAGCTGAGGTATGACGCGTCCGGGGCACCCGGGTCCTGGGGATGTGCGGCCATGAGGCGAACCTAGTCGCCCGGAGCCTCCCCGTGGCCACCTTGAGTGGAATAGACTCAAGTTTGTGTACGTTGATTGAGTCAGTGTGACGGGACGGCTGACGCAAGGACGCCAGGAGGAGGAGACAGCGAACGTGGACGCCGAGCTGACCAACCGGAGCCGGGACGCCATCAACGCGGCCGGTAACCGGGCCGTGACCGAGGGACACCCCGACCTCACCCCGGCCCACCTGCTCCTTGCCCTGCTCCAGGGGCAGGACAACGAGAACATCGTCGATCTGCTGGCCGCCGTCGACGCCGACCAGGCCGCCGTGCGGGCCGGCGCGGAGAAGGCGATCGCGTCGCTGCCCAGCGTGACCGGGTCCACCGTCGCGCCCCCGCAGCCCAACCGCGAGCTGCTCGCCGTGATCGCCGACGCCCAGGAGCGGGCCAGGGACCTCGGGGACGAATACCTCTCCACCGAGCACCTGCTCATCGGCATCGCCGCGAAGGGCGGCCCGGCCGGCGACGTACTCTCCGGGCAGGGGGCCACCGCGAAGAAGCTGTCGGAGGCCTTCCAGAAGGCAAGGGGAGGACGCCGCGTGACCACCGCCGATCCCGAGGGCCAGTACAAGGCCCTGGAGAAGTTCGGGACCGACTTCACCGCCGCCGCGCGGGAAGGCAAGCTCGATCCCGTCATCGGGCGGGACCAGGAGATCCGCCGGGTGGTGCAGGTGCTGTCCCGGCGGACCAAGAACAACCCCGTGCTCATCGGCGAGCCCGGCGTCGGCAAGACCGCCGTGGTCGAGGGGCTCGCCCAGCGGATCGTGAAGGGCGACGTGCCCGAGTCCCTCAAGAACAAGCGGCTCGTCGCGCTCGACGTCAGCGCCATGGTGGCCGGGGCCAAGTACCGCGGCGAGTTCGAGGAGCGGCTGAAGACCGTCCTCGCGGAGATCAAGGACTCCGACGGGCAGATCATCACCTTCATCGACGAACTGCACACCGTCGTGGGCGCCGGCGCCGGCGGGGACTCCTCGATGGACGCCGGGAACATGCTCAAGCCCATGCTCGCCCGCGGTGAGCTGCGCATGGTCGGCGCCACGACCCTGGACGAGTACCGCGAGCGCATCGAGAAGGACCCGGCGCTGGAGCGCCGCTTCCAGCAGGTGCTGGTCGCCGAGCCGAGCGTCGAGGACACCATCGCCATCCTGCGCGGCCTCAAGGGGCGCTACGAGGCCCACCACAAGGTGGTGATCGCGGACAGCGCGCTGGTCGCGGCCGCGACCCTCTCCGACCGGTACATCACCTCCCGCTTCCTGCCCGACAAGGCCATCGACCTGGTCGACGAGGCGGCCTCCCGCCTCCGCATGGAGATCGACTCCTCGCCCCTGGAGATCGACGAACTCCAGCGCGCCGTCGACCGGCTGAAGATGGAGGAGCTCGCGCTGGTCAAGGAGACCGACCCGGCCTCGCGCGAGCGCCTGGAGCGGCTGCGCCGCGATCTCGCCGACAAGGAGGAGGAACTGCGCGGCCTGACCGCCCGCTGGGAGAAGGAGAAGCAGTCCCTCAACCGCGTCGGTGAGCTGAAGGAGAAGCTCGACGAACTGCGCGGACAGGCCGAACGAGCCCAGCGCGACGGCGACTTCGACACCGCCTCCATGCTGCTGTACGGCGAGATCCCCACCCTGGAACGGGACTTGGAAGCCGCCTCGCAGGCCGAGGAGGAGGCCGCCAAGGACACCATGGTCAAGGAGGAGGTCGGCGCCGACGACATCGCCGACACCGTGGCCGCCTGGACCGGCATCCCCGCCGGGCGCCTCCTGGAGGGCGAGACACAGAAACTCCTGCGCATGGAGGAGGAGCTGGGCCGTCGCCTCATCGGCCAGACGGAGGCCGTGCAGGCCGTGTCGGACGCCGTACGGCGCAGCCGGGCCGGCATCGCGGACCCCGACCGCCCCACCGGCTCGTTCCTCTTCCTCGGCCCCACCGGCGTCGGCAAGACCGAACTCGCCAAGGCACTCGCCGACTTCCTCTTCGACGACGAGCGGGCCATGGTCCGCATCGACATGAGCGAGTACGGCGAGAAGCACACCGTGTCGCGGCTCGTCGGCGCGCCCCCCGGCTACGTCGGCTACGAGGAGGGCGGCCAGCTCACGGAGGCGGTGCGGCGCCGGCCGTACAGCGTCGTCCTGCTCGACGAGGTCGAGAAGGCACACCCGGAGGTCTTCGACATCCTCCTCCAGGTGCTGGACGACGGCCGCCTGACGGACGGCCAGGGCCGGACGGTGGACTTCCGCAACACCATCCTGGTCCTCACCTCCAACCTGGGCAGCCAGTTCCTGGTCGACCCGATCAGGAGCGAGGCGGAGAAGAAGGAGCAGGTGCTGGAGGTGGTCCGGTCCTCCTTCAAGCCGGAGTTCCTGAACCGGCTCGACGACCTGGTCGTCTTCTCGGCCCTGTCGAAGGACGAGCTGAGCCGG
Organism: Streptomyces sp. NPDC033131; assembly: GCF_055578365.1. Classification (NCBI taxonomy): domain Bacteria; kingdom Bacillati; phylum Actinomycetota; class Actinomycetes; order Kitasatosporales; family Streptomycetaceae; genus Streptomyces; species Streptomyces sp. NPDC033131. The sequence continues at coordinate 210,680 of NZ_JBVIPA010000006.1, read as the reverse complement.
ATCGCCCGCCTCCAGATCGGCCACCTCACCCAGCGGCTGGCCGAACGCCGCCTCACCCTCGAGGTCAGCGACGAGGCCCTGGTCTGGCTCGCGACCGAGGGCATGGACCCGGCCTACGGCGCCCGCCCGCTGCGCCGCCTCGTGCAGACCGCCATCGGCGACCGTCTCGCCAAGGAGATCCTCTCCGGCGAGGTCAAGGACGGCGACACGGTCCGGGTGGACGTGTTCGGGGAGGGCCTGATCGTCGGGCCGTCGACGGACAAGACGCTCTGACAAGGCACTGTCACGGCCCTTCGTCGCGGTGTGAGCGGACGGACGACACGGGCGGGGACGCCGGTATCCACGGCCCCCGCCCGGGTCAGGTCACGGCGGTCACGGTCACGGTCACGGTCACAGCGTGAACGCCACGAACCGCACCCGGGACCAGTACGGCCCGTCGTGAGTGATGTCCACCTGTACGGCGCCGTGGCCGCCGGACTCCCCGGGGCCCAGGTTCAGGCAGAGGTCGGCCGTGGCCTCGTCGCACTGCGACGTCCGCGGCTCGGGCCCGCCCAGGTACGTGGCCGCCAGCCAGTCCCGCACCTCGTCGCGGGGCATGCGGAAGCGGGCGTCGTAGCGGGTGTCGATGCCGGACTGCACCTCGCAGACGGTGTCGTCCGCGCCGGAGGGCAGTTCCGCCCCGCCGAAGGCCAGCGCCTCGGCGCAGGGCGCCTTCTCGATCCCCGTTCGTACGGTGTCGTCCGTGAACAGCCACAGGCCGAGCAGCACGAGCGCTCCCGTCACCAGCAGGGCCGGTAACGCCATGATCGCCGTGAACACGCCCCAGCGGGTTCTGCCGGGCGTCCTCGGCTCCGTCACGGGTTCGTCGCCGCTCCGCGTCATGAATTCCCCTCCGTCGGGTACCGGTCAGTACCTGCTTGCTGCGCCTGCTCCCTGCTTCCCGCTGACCGGATCATGTCAGCCCGAGGCTCACAGACTCGCCTGGGCTTGCCACCCCCCTCCCCGCATGGGGGAGGATGGCAGGATCCGTACGAAGGGAAAATCACGGTGACCATCGACCCGTCCTCGATTCCGAACTTCGGGGGCCAGCCCGAGCCGCAGCCGTCAGCTCCGGCGGGCCCCGTCGTCCCGGATCAGGACCTCGTGAAGCAGCTCCTCGACCAGATGGAGCTGAAGTATGTCGTCGACGACGAGGGTGACCTCGCGGCGCCGTGGGAGCAGTTCCGCACGTACTTCATGTTCCGTGGTGAGGGAGACCAGCAGGTCTTCTCGGTGCGGACGTTCTACGACCGCCCCCACAAGATCGACGAGAAGCCCCTGCTGCTGGAGTCCATCGACGACTGGAACCGGCGCACCCTGTGGCCCAAGGTCTACACGCACACGCATGACGACGGCACCGTCCGTCTGATCGGCGAGGCGCAGATGCTCATCGGCACCGGCGTCAGCCTGGAGCACTTCGTGTCCTCCACGGTCAGCTGGGTGCGGGCCGCCATCGAGTTCGACAAGTGGCTCGTCGAGCAGCTGGGCCTCGAGCAGGAGGTCAACGACGCGGAGAAGCCCGAAGAGGACGAGTAGGTCCCCCCGGGCCTGTAACGGCCTGCACCGCCGTAGCGCCGCGCCGAAGCGCCGTAGCGGCGAAAGAGAGCCCGGCCAGGGCGCCGACCCCCACGGTCGCGTGCCAGGGCCGGGCTCTCGCCGTGCAGATCGCCTCCACGGAGGGCGCGCACGAAACTTCCGGACGGGGTCAGGGAGTTCGCGCTGGCCTACGGTCGGCTGCAGGCGGCAACTCCGCCCCCGCTCATGTCACTTGAATCGGGTGAATCGGGTCCCGCACGGTCCGGGGCTCTGCTTCGAGGCCGCCTCCTGGACCGCCTTCACAGACGAGTTGAAGGCCGGGCACCCCCGTCCCTGAGGCGGCCGGGCGCCGGTCGCCGTCCGCGTTCCGGGCTCACCGGGACCTTGTCCGCGAGGGTCCGGCGGGCCACTGACCTCCTGAAAGAACCGGGAGAAAGAACTACCCGCCCACCCACCCTCCCCGCCAGGAAGCCCGCGTCACCCGTCCGAGTGACCGGCTTGCAGGGGCGGGATACGGGCGGTTACGTTCGCCGCGACAACCGCAAACAGATACGGCCCCCGGCCGGGACGGCAATCCCGATCGAGGGCCTGACCGATCAGGAAGAGAACGACTTCCCGATGGCTGACCCGCAGTCTAACGCGCGCCTGCGCGCCGACGCCGGAGCTCCGACCTCCGGCGTGATCCACGTACGTACTCGGCTGACGGCCGACTTCACGGTGATCTCCAACGCCCTCGCCCAGCGGCGCGGCAGTGCGGTCACGGTCGGCGTCGCGGCGTACATCTCCTCGCTGCCCGACGGCTCCTCCGTGACCATCACCGCCCTGTGCGAGCACTTCAGCGAGGGGGAGATCCTCATCTCGCGGGCGCTCAGGGACTTGGAAGCGGCCGGATACCTGGAGCGCCGCCGCGAGCGAACGCCCGCCGGGCAGGTCCGTACCCGAACGTACTTCTACGACGTACCCGGCGGTGGCCCGGGTCCGGACCCGGACGGGCCTCCCGAGCCGCCCGCGCCTCGTCGGAGCCGAAAGCAGTCCGCCGCCACAATGGTCACGCCCGCGTCCGCGAGGGTGGAGGAGATGGTGGCCGCGCCCGTCCAGGCCGAGGCGGAGACACCGATCCAGCTTGCCGACGCCGACCCACAGGCCGTCGCCGTACTGACCGCCCTGCGCAGGGTCGACCCCCGCCTTGTCCTGTCCGCGCGGGAAGCCGCCCGCCTCGCCCCGGCCGTCACGCGGTGGCTCGCGGCGGGCCTCCTGCCCACACAGATCACGGACCAACTCACCGCAAGACTCCCGGACGACCTCCTGGTCCGCCCGGTCGGCATCCTCGCCTACCGGCTCAAGGAGACGCCGCTGCCCGCACCGGCCAGAGGCGCAGCACCCGCGGTACGTCCGGCGATCGCACCCATGCGGAACTGCGACGGCTGCGACCGCGGGTTCCGCTCGGCGGAACCCGGCCGTTGCCGGGATTGCCGGTCCGAGGACGGTCTCCGTGCGGCCGGCTGAGCCGGTGGCTCGAGGCGTGCCTTGCCGCCTGAGTTCAGGGGCTGAGGTCCAGGGTGCGCACCGGCTGTTCCTTCCACGTGTGCGGCCTGGTTGTCGCGATCACCCCGCCATCCGGTCGGTCGGGGCTGGGCTGGGCGGCGTAGAGAGTGTGCGCGTCGGCCCACGTGGTCGCGCGGGCCGCCGACAGGGCGGCCGGCAGGTCCAGGTCGACGATGTTGATGCCAGGCAGGGCGGCAATGTGCTCCGCGGTGCCCGGCCGGGCCCGGTCGGCCTCGACGAGGGCGCACGTGGCGGCGTAGAGGAACCAGCCCGGCTCGGCGTGAGTGCGATGGATCAGTCGGGAGGCCAGGGCGTTACCCCGTCCAGCGGCCACCATCGCGCTCTCGTCGAGGAACACATGCACATCACGGGTCACGAGGCACCCGCCTCGGCCATACGGCGGTCCAGCTCGGCGTCCAGCTCGGCCTGCTCATGCTCGTCGGGGTCGTAGCCGTTCCACTCCCGCAGCACGGCCCGTGCTTTCTCCGCCCGCTCGGCCCGCTCCGCCGGGGTGAGCAGGGTCTCGGCGAGCCGGGCCAGGTAGGAGCGGAGGGAAAGCCCCTCACCAGCAGCTATCTCGGCAAGTCGGTCGCGGGCATCGGCGGGGATACGGACGTTGGCGTCAGACATGATGCGGGTTCCCTTGCACTTACCGTCACGGGTACGGGTACGTACCCGTACCCTTCAGCATCACTGTAGCCCGACCGGCATGCGGCCGTCCGCGGAAGCCTGCTCCCGTGACATGAGCGGCTTCTGCGAACCACTTCCAGGAGCGGGCGTCCGTGGGCGGGCGCCTGCTTTCTGTGCGGTCCGTCTCAGCCCGCCAGCGTCTTGAGCCGGGCCGCCGCCTCCTCAAGCACACTCGCCTGCTTGCAGAACGCGAAGCGGACGAAGGGCGCGCCCGCCTCCCGGTGGTCGTAGAAGACGGCGTTCGGGATGGCGACGACGCCCGCCCGTTCGGGCAGCGCGCGGCAGAAGGCGAAGCCGTCCTTCTCGCCGAGGGGGCGGATGTCGGGTGGTGATGAAGTAGGTGCCCGCGGGCCGGAACACCTGGAAGCCCGCCTCCGTGAGGCCCGTGGCCAGCAGGTCCCGCTTGACCAGCATGTCGTCGCGGAAGGCGGCGAAGTAGCTGTCGGGAAGCGCCAGCGCCTCGGCGACGGCGTGCTGGAAGGGCCCCGACGCGACGTACGTCAGGTACTGCTTCGCCGAGCGCACCGCGTTGACCAGCCCCGGAGCGGCCGTCACCCAGCCCACTCCGTGTTCACGCACCCATTTCTTCCTGGCTGGCTGCCGTCTCGCATAGAAATCAGAGTGTAGTCAGAGTACGCTCTGAGTATGAGTATCGTGCACTCGGTATCCGAATCGGAATCCGTCTCGTTCACCGATCTGTCCCGGAACCCGAAGGCGGTCGCCGCGAGGGCAGCCGCCCTGGGATGTCTGCGTGTCACGCACCGAGACGCGCCCGACATGGTGCTGACCACGGCCATACACGCAGAGCGCAGCGAGGAGAACCTGACCACGGCGTCCCGGCTGTTCCTTGCCCTGATGAAGCAGGACGGTGGCGCCAGGTCGCTTCTGCTCGCGCTGCCCGAGGTGTTCCCGTGGGTGCGTCACCTGGACGATGAAGAAGTCCGGGAATTCACCGTCGAGCTCCTGGAAGCGCTGTCCGACGCCGCTGAGCTGGGTGCCAGGGAGGCTGTGCACCGAGCGATCGTCTCGTGGCGGGCAACTGCCCGCATCAACGCTGACCCTGACCAGCTCAGGGAAGCACTCCGCCCGCTCGGTGACGTCGACCTCGGCACGGTCGAGGTGCACGGGTGAGCCCGAAGAAAGGCGATCGGGTCAGCGTCCCTCCGCTGAGTGGCTGGAACGTCATCCACGGGACGACGGAGGCCGCGACCGGTTGGGAGGAGCTGTGCCGGGTGGCGTTGCCGAACGCGCATCGCTGCCTGGAAGCCCTTCGCACAGACCCGCTGTCGCGGGCCAACTGGAACCGCCAGCACCAGCTCCGCGGCAGGCACGCCACCAGGGAATGGAAGGGCTCCGACTTGGAGCAGTGGGAGTACGAGATCACCAGCGGCGGCCGGGTCCGCTACCTGGTCAGCCCGGACACCTCGACTGTGATCCTGGTGTACGCCTCCCCGCGACACCCGAAGGACACTGAATAGCCCAACGGCCCAGGGCCCTATGCGCCCAGTGTCTTGAGGCGGCGCGCGGCCTCCTCCAGTACGCTTGCCCGCTTGCAGAACGCGAATCGTACGAAGGGCGCGCCTTGCTCGCGGTGGTCATAGAAGACCGCGTTGGGGATCGCCGCCACTCCGCAGCGTTCGGGCAGGGCGCGGCAGAACGCGAAGCCGTCGGTCTCGCCGAGGGGGCGGATGTCGGTGGTGATGAAGTACGTGCCGGCCGGGCGGAAGACCTTGAAGCCCGCCCGCTCCAGGCCGCCCGCGAGCAGGTCCCGCTTGGCGCGCATGTCGGCGCGGAACTCGTCGAAGTACGAATCGGGCAGGCGCAGGGCCTCGGCCACGGCGTACTGGAAGGGCCCGGAGGCGACGTACGTGAGGTACTGCTTGGCCGAGCGGACGGCCGAGACGAGTTCCCGGGGCGCCGTAATCCAGCCCACCTTCCAGCCGGTGAACGAGAACGTCTTGCCGGCCGAGCCGATCGACACCGTCCGCTCGCGCATCCCCGGGAAGGTCGCCAGCGGCACGTGCTCGGCCTCGCCGAAGACCAGGTGCTCGTACACCTCGTCCGTCACCACGAGGAGATCGCGCTCGACGGCCAGCTCGGCGATCGCGGTGAGCTCCTGGCGGGTGAGGACGGTACCGGTCGGGTTGTGCGGGGTGTTGATCAGCAGCAGCCGGGTGCGGTCGGTGACGGCGGCGCGCAGTTCGTCGAGGTCGAGGCGGAAGGTGGCGCCCTCCTCGTCGACGTGCGGGCGCAGCGTCACCGGCACGCGCGTGCCGCCCGCCATCGCGATGCAGGCCGCGTACGAGTCGTAGTACGGCTCCAGGGCGACGACCTCGTCACCGGGCTCGACCAGCGCGAGCAGCGCGGCGGCGATGGCCTCGGTGGCGCCGGCCGTGACCAGTACCTCCGTGTCGGGGTCGTACGACAGGCCGTACCGGCGTTCCTGGTGGGCGGTGATCGCCGTACGCAGCTCCGGGACGCCCGGGCCCGGCGGGTACTGGTTGCCGCGGCCGTCGCGCAGCGCCCGTACGGCCGCCTCCCTGATCTCCTCGGGCCCGTCCGTGTCGGGGAAACCCTGGCCCAGGTTGATCGCCCCGGTCTTCAGGGCGAGGGCGGACATCTCGGCGAAGATGGTCGTCCCGAACTCGGCGAGCCGACGGTTGAGGAGGGGGCGTGCGCTGGAGGTCATGCCGGCCATCCTCCGCCCAAGCTCTGGAGTTCCTCAACTCACCTTCGGGGGTGAGACCTGTGCCGGTGGCCGAGGCACCGTCTCTGAGCGGGCGAGGGCTGTCATCGACTGTCGTCACCTGTCGTCGTTGGCCGCCCTCGGACGGCCCTCGGACGGCCCACAGACGGCCAGCCCGGCAAAGCGCAACCGGCGGGCGCAGGCGGACCGGCTCGGGCGGGAGATCGCCGCTCGCCAGCATCACTTGTGCAGCCCCCGGCCTCTAGCCTCGGGCTTTCACGAGGGCTGCCGTCCAGCAGGTGGTCGAGAAAGCGTAAAGTACCTCTGAGCTGCAAGGATAGGACCTGCTGAGGGCCCAGTTCGTGGTAGCGGAAGAGACACTTCCCGGGTGAAGGAGAGGAGCCGGTCCTACCCGCCTGTCAGTGTCGAGAGCGGCTGTCGCGCGTGTTTGCCCAGGCTGCTCAGCCGACTGCGAAGCCGTGACGTGTTTCCTGGCACAGCATCCGCCTGCTCCAGCCTCAGTGGGGCAGTGGTGCAGCCCGAGAGTGACGTGCCTGCGGCGGGCACCCGGGCAGGCGTGGTCATTACCAGGGGCGGGTGATGGTGTTGGTGTCGAGGGTGACCGAGCCGTTGATGGCCAGGGCCTGTCCCTGGATGGTTACGCCGGCGTTCACGGTGATGGATGTCAGGGCCAGGATCCTTCCCGCGAAGGCGGTGTCGGTGCCAAGAGTGGCTGAGCTTCCGATTTGCCAGATCACGTTCCTGGCCGTGGCGCCGTTGATGAGGAGCACGCGGCTGGCCGTTGCCGTGGTCAACGTGGATCCGATTTGGAGAACCCATTCGGCGTTGCGGTCGCCCTGGGCGTCCAGGGTGAGCGTGCCGGTAAGAGCGAGGGACGTGGGGGCGTTGTAGACGCCGGGAGCCAGCGTCAGGCCGCCGAGGTCTCCGGAAAGGCCGGCGTTCGGGAGCTGGGCGGCGGCAGTGTCGTAGGTGGCGATGAGATCGGCGTGAGCCTGAAGGGCGTCAGCGTCAGTGATGTGGATGGTGCCGTGAACCTGACCGGGCGGGAATCCGGTGACGGAGGTTCCCGGGCTCGCCCCGAGATCCCCGGTGACTTCGGAGGGACCGGTGTTGGTGACCGACGCGCCGCCCAGCACCGCGAAGCGTCCCAGATAGGTGTAGGTGTCCGAAGCGGTCACGGTGCCGCCGAGAGTGATGACGGAGACGTCGACCGGGCCGAGTTCTCCCGCCGGGAGCAGGGCGTGGATCTCTGTGTCGGAGGCGATCCGCCAGGACAGGGCGGGCGTGCCACCGAAGGTGACGCCAGTGGTGTAGGAGAAGGCGGTTCCGGTGATGACGACGAGATTGCCCCCGTCCACCGGCCCTTTGTCCGGGGTGATGGCAGTGATGGACGGCGAGTCGAGATAGGTGTAGACGACCCCACCGGCGGTTCCGCCCCTGGTTCGTACGGTGATCGTGACCGGACCTGCGGAGGCAGCCGCAGGGACGGTGACGGTGAGTTGACCGTCGGAGTCGACGGTGAAGGCGGCGGCCTGCGCACCGAAGAGGACCTCGTACGTGGTGTAGAGGCCGAGGCCTGTGGGGGTCACCGTGTTGCCGCCGGCCAAGGGGCCGGCGGGTGGCGGAAGGAGGCGGAAGAAGGGTGGCGGCAGATAGTAGAAACTGCCGACGACGCCCGTTCCGCCGGGGGTGGTGACCGAGACCGGAACGGCGCCGTGGCCGGAGGGGGTGACGGTGGCGGTGGCGGAGTCGCTGAGCACCGTGAAACTCGCAGCCCGGCGGGAGTCGTAGAGCACGCTGGTGGTGCCGGTGAAATGGCGGCCGGTGAGCGTCACCGCGTCGCCCCCACCCGTGGATCCTTGATTCGGTATGACCGCCATGGGGCGCTCCCTGAGTCTGTCGGCCGATCGGCGGGCTGCGTCGTCGGCCGGTCCCTGCACCGATGACCGCAGTGGTTCCCCTCTTCGGAGTAGCCCACTGGCCCACGCACCTGACAAGAGTTGAGGGCATATGTCACCCGAATGAGGTACGTGTTCGCAGGCGCGTATCCAGCCGACACCGCGTGCCGCGCGGCGACTGCTTCCGTGGCAGAGTGCGACGTTCCCCGGGCCCGTGGCTTCGCCACCGCAACAATCTCGGATGCTGCAACGAATTGGCATATAAGCAGATCGTCAGCAATACGCCGCCGATGTGCCCCGTTTTCACGCCGTGGCGCTCACCTGAACGGCTGATTCTGCGACGAAAGCCTTGTCGGCCTGTCACTCTGCTGGGTTGATTCTCGTGTCAGTATCAGCGGCATTCGAGTCCGCAAACAGACACGGGCAAGCCCCCTGATCAGGCGGCAACTGACGCCTGCCGGGCTGTACTTCTCGAAAGGCCCTGCGCGCAGCGCCGACGGCTGCAGACCGTCGACCGGGCATCGGCGCAAGGCCATCGAGATGCCACTTGGCCAGTGGACACGAGAGCAGGCTCGCCCTCATCCGGGACGTAAGCGGACTGAACGCCCCATCACTGCTCGGCAATGTACCGCATTCCGAGCGAGGAGGAACACTCATGCCTATCAGCCCGAACCAGGGATCCAGCGGCGGCGGCACACTCGTCACGATCACCGGCAGCAACCTCACCGGCACCACAGCCGTGCGCTTCGGTACGCGACTCGCCACCTCCGTCACCAACGTCTCGCCCACCCAGGTCACCGCCGTCTCCCCCTCCGGCACCGGAGCGGTCGGCGTCACCGTGACCACCCCGGGAGGGACGAGCAACCCGATCCCGTTCTACTACGTCGGGGCGCCGTTCAAGCAGTCCCTCAGCCCGGCCTTCGGGTCGACCGCGGGCGGCGACACCATCACCATCAACGGCACCGGATTCTCCAGTGCCACCAGCGTCTCCTTCGGTGCCAACACCGCGGTGCCGACGGTGGTGTCCGACAGTCAGCTCACGGTCGTCGCACCGGCCGGCGCGGCCGGGTCGGTCGGCGTCAGCGTCACCACGGCCGGCGGCACCAACAACGGGCTCTCGTACACCTATGTCGCCGCCCCGACGGTGACGGCGGTCGTCCCGACGCAGGGACCGGAGTCCGGAGGCACCGCGGTTACCCTGACCGGCACCGGCTTCACCAGCACCAACCAGGTCACCTTCGACGGCAACCCGGCACCCTTCACCGTGATCTCCGACACCTCGCTGTCGGCCGTCACGCCTCCCGGCACCGGCGGTCCCGTCGACGTCGTCGTGACCAACGACGCAGGCAGCGCCATCCTCGCGGACGCGTTCACCTACATCGCCGGCCCCGGCATCTGACCGCCCCTCAGCGGCCGGCCCGTCAGCGGCCGGCCCGTCCGGAGCGGACGCCATAGCCCCTCAGGGCCCGTCCGCCCCCAAGCCCCCGGCCCGGAAACCCCACCCGGGCCGGGGGCCCGCCCGCCCGCCAAGAGGCAGGGGCAGGGCAAGCCCGTCAGCTCTCTCCTCGGCCCTCCCGGGCCCGCCCGACACTCTACGGAGACACCGTGAAAGACAGCGCCCCCGCGGCGGGAGCGGTCCGGCCCACCGCCGTCATCGCCGCCGTTCCCGTTCTCACCTCGGTCGTACCCAGCACGGGCCCTGCGGCAGGCAGCAACAACGTCGTCCTGAACGGCAGCGGCTTCGTCGGAATCACCGCCGTCATGTTCGGCACCAAAGCGGCCCTCGGCTACACGGTCAACTCTCCCACGCAGATCACCGCAGTAGCCCCGTCCGGAACCGGCACCGTTGCCGTGACCGTCAAAACGCCCGGCGGAAGCAGCAACTCGGTCCCCTATACCTACGCGGCACAACCCTCTCTAACCGCAGCCTCGCCGAGCCAGGGTCCGTCTTCGGGCGGCACCACCGTCATCCTCACCGGGACCGGCCTCACCGGGGCCACGGCAGTCACCTTCGGCAGCACACCCGCCACCAGCTACACCGTCAACTCACCCACCCAGATCACCGCCGTCACCCCCGCAGGGACAAGCGCCGTACCCATCACCGTCACCACGCCCGGCGGTACGACCGGTCCCGTCTACTTCTTCTACCTCAACGCGCCCACCGTCACCACCGTGTCGCCGAGCCAGGGACCGTCTTCGGGCGCCACCACCGTCATCCTCACCGGGGCCGACCTCACCGGGGCCACGGCAGTCACCTTCGGCAGCACACCCGCCACCAGCTACACCGTCAACTCACCCACCCGGATCACCGCCGTCACCCCCGCAGGAGCGGGCTCCGTAGCCGTGACCGTCACAGGCCCGGGCGGCATCAGCAACTCCGTCATCTACACCTACGTGACTCCACCGGTCCTCGGCTCCCTCACCCCCGCCCAGGGGCCCACCGACGCCGGAGCCGGCGTCACTCTCACCGGCAGCGGTCTGACCACCACGACCGCCATCCACTTCGGTGCCGCACCCGCGGCCTTCAACGTGCTGTCCGACACCACGGTTGCGGCGACCGCCCCAGCGGGCGCACCCGGCCCTGTTTCCGTCAACGTGACCACGATCGGCGGCACCAGCAACTCCCTCACCTACACACGTGTCGCCTCTCCCTCGATCTAGATCGGCACTCCAGACCGCTTGGACGACACGGGTGCCGACCCATTACCCCGGAGGCTCTTCGCCGGTTTTCGTTTCTGGTTCGGGCGCGAATGCTTCGACGCCGGGCGAGTCTGCCGACAGACAAAGGGACCGTTGCGCATCACCGTCCGTGAATCCGCGAAACCGTGCTCCCCGCCCCGCCACGCCTCTGGCCCAAGCGGGTTGACTGGGCCCAAGCCTCCCAGGAATGCGAGAACCTGCGGCGTAACGTGACGCTCCCGACCAGTCATGGCGGACCTCCGCCCGGATCGATCAAGGAGCCGAAACCGTGAGACGTTGGCAAGGCCGAAGAATGTGGAAGACCGGCACCATCCTGGCGCTGGCCGCCGTAGTGGGCCTCGCTTCACCGGCAGCGGCAGCTGTCAACTCGACGACGACGGTCACAGCGTCACCCCCAGCAGCAAACGTCGGGGTACCCGTGACACTGACCGCGACCGTCACCTGCGCGGCCGACCCCACTGGAGGTCTCGGCGTGACGTTCTTCGACGGCGGCGACATCCTGAACACCGTGCCCGTCGGCGCGAACGGACAAGCGGAGCACACGACCTCCTTCACGACCACCGGCACTCACACAATCACGGCCGCATACAACGGGAACGAAAACTGCTTCGCTTCGAGCAACACGACCGCCGTCGTGGTCTCAGCGGCCCCCGCACCCGTCCCCCCCACGCCACCTGCGAACGGGTTCTGCCTACTCGCCTGCGGCGGCCTGATCAATTTCACGGTCGGTGACATCAACAACAACATCGAAGTGCACTGACTTCCCTGACGGCTCAGCGGCACCGGCCCGGCACGGTCACGCGTTCTCTCCTGCTACGCAGGACGCTACGCCGGACACCTTCCCACCCGCAGCGAGCACAGCAACATGACGTCCACTCACGGTCACCGCAGGCAAGGGCCAACCTCGCGGTCACGCCCCGAGCGTCGCCGGCCTGTCGGCGGCGTTCGGCTCGGGCGGCGGGACGTCGTCGAACCCGGCGCCCACCCGACGCGACAGGCGGGCAGTCGGCCTGTCCACCATCAGACACAGAGCGCGAAACGGTCTGCCAACTCCGTCGGCAGACCGTCACGAAAGATCGAGGCTAGGGGTGAGTTCCGATGAACGGGGCACGATTAGCTCTCGCAGAGAAAATGTCATTCACGATGGTTTAAGCCAGCATGCGCCTGCCCTTTAAGGCGCTCCACCAGGCGCTTTTCCCTCACATGCCTCTAAAGAAGCAACGCCCACAAGGGCTCTTGCCTTCGAGCGCACTTTCGCTGACTCTGCGGATATGACCCGACGCGTAGTCCGCATCCTGGGAGCAGCGCTGGCGCTTTCGGCGACCGCCGCATTGTCTATTTATCTGATCCATGTCGGTCTCGATCAAGCGGACAAAGTCGCCAGCGTCACGGGAGTCTTCCTGGCGATCAGCGGTCTACTCGCGACTCTCTACGGCGATTCGTCCGCATCAGAACTCACCGACCGGCGGAGCGATCCTCAGCACGGCCTCCGAGTAGCTGTCGCCGACGGTGCCGGGCAGAGCGCGAACAACAGCGAGCCCCCCTTCATGCATGTGATCAAAAAGGTGAATTTCCGTCCCCTAGTCAAAATCCGTAAGTTGTTGGCGCAGTCCGGTGGGCGTGTCACTATCCCCTTTCCCAGCCTCTCCGATGTCCTACCTCGGGGGGAAAGCACATGGGTAGGACACTTGGCCTATCGACCGAAATTCTGGATCAAGGTCCTTGAGGCGAAGGAAGGTGGGTCTGTTCATATAGGCACCGGCCGTGGGGGTGCCGGTTCACCGCGCCAGGCACCGCCCGCGGACCCTGGTCAGGCGTCGCCGGGAGGTGCCGGTCGTGGGGGCCCTGGCCGGGGAGGTCCTGGTCAGGCGTCGCCGGGAGGTGCCGGTCGTGGGGGCCCTGGCCGGGGAGGCCCCGGTCAGGCACCACCGGGAGGTACCAGTCACGGACGCGCCGGTACACCCCACCAGGCACCGCCCGCAGACACCGGCCGGCGACGCTCCGCAGACACCAACACGCCCCGTCAGGCATCACCCACCACGGCAGCCGCACCTCCAGGACTATCTGAAGCGACGCCCCCATCGCCACGCCAGCCCGCCCCTCCTCCGCACGATCGCCCTGGGGCGCTCCCGCCCGCTGCCCGCCCCCGCCCGGACCGGGCGGTTGCGCCGTTCGAGTCCGGGGTTGATCTGCCCCTCCCCACACCTGCAATCGAGGAGGACTGGCCGTCGGTCGCGCCGATCGAGTCCGGGATTGACCTGCCCCTTTACACGCCCGCAGTCGTGTGGGACCGGCCATCGGTTACGTCACTGACAGAGCACGAGTCTCGGAGCCTGCGGCACGCGCCAAGTGGGCACCGGGTTGACTCTCCCGCAGAAGGTCGCCCACTGAGGGGACCCAGCTTGGGGAGGTAGCCGACGATGAGGTCCGCGCCATCGCACGTCAGCGAGGCCTTGGCCCCCACATCGCACGTGTGAATCGACGTAGGGACACACGGCCCAGCAACCGCAAACCGGTCAGGGAAAGTGCGGAATGAAGTTAGAGGGCTGCTGCCCGCCCTGGCATCACGTGCCGGGGCGGGCATCAACGTCAGTCGGCATGAGTCGGCTGGTGAAGCCTTCGGCGCACAGCCGCTCGAAGGCGGCTGTGACGGTGGCTGGCACGTCCTGCTCGATGGCCAGGCCCAACCTTGGGAAGACGAGCACGCGTTGCAGGGCGCCCACGATCATGTCGATCACCATGCGAGCGTCTCCGATGGAGTCGGCGTACTCCTCCAAGCCCATCGGCGTGGACGCACACACCACTTCGACCTCGGGCCAGAGCTTCCGCATCATGCCGTACGAGCGTCGCTCTTCGTACGGCTTGCTCACGAGCAGGACGGACGAGACCTTGATGCCGGCCTCTGCCAGCACCGCCTTCGTGAACTCGATGTTCTCGCCCGTGTTGGTGGCGCGCGGTTCCAGGAGTACCGCGGAATCGGGCACCCCCAGCTGCAACGCCCGCTCTCGGTAGTGGACAGCCTCGCCGCGCGGCATGCGCGCCCGGGTCGTGGGACTGGTGGCCCCCGTGAAGACGATGGCCGGCGCCATGCCCTGGTGGTACAGCCCCGCTGCCACGTCAGCCACTCCGAGGTCGTGACTGCCCAGTCCCACGGCGACCGAACACGGCCGGGCGTCATGGTGCATGAAGTGGTGGTCCCACAGGAGTCGAGCGTCCGCCCATGCCTGTGCCGAGATCATTCCTGCTCCTTCCGGTCCTGCGCCGAATCGGGAACCTTGAAGTCGTACTCCCACGCGAAGCGAGAAGCCGAGTGAATGCCCACCGCGAACGCAATCACCGTGCCATCAGCGGCCCACAGACGGCCCAGTGAGGTACGGACGGCCTCTGACCTGCCCTTCTGGTCGGGTCAGGGGCCGCTGCCCGAAGAGAACCCTCTGAGCTTCCTCAACTCTGCTTTGGTGGGAGTGGCGGAGGGGCATCTCCACGGCACGCACCAAGCGAGGCGCCCACGGGGGGCCGCTTCGGGGGAATCGGAAGGAGGGTGGCGCCATGGTCATCGGCATCATCCTGGCGATCGTCTGCTTCGTTCTTGTCGGGGTCTTCGTCGCCGTCGGCAACAGTCGCCGACGCGGCGCGGTACGGCCGGCGGGCCGCGGTGGGGGTCGCCGGTCGTCGAGCGGCACCAACCACCACAGCAGCAGCGGCAGCGACGCGAGCTGGTGGGTCGCCGGCGGCGTCGCCACCGGTGACGGCGGCTCGGGATCGTCCGACAGCGACTCGCGCCACGACGGCGGCTCGTCCGGCGGCCACTCCTGCGGCAGCGGGTCGTCGTCGTCCTGCGGTGGCGGGTCCTCGTCGTCCTGCGGCGGTGGTGGCGGATGCGGGGGAGGCAGCTGACACGGGGCAGCTGAGCTCCCGGAAGGGGGTACCGCATCCGCATCGGGGGGACGCGGGGGCGTGGAGTCCGTATCTGGATCGGACTGCACGCCCCCGCTGCTGTGTCCGGCTCCCGGCCGATACCACAGCAACCCCGCGCACGCCCTGACCGCCCCGGCGCACGCCCTGGTTGAACAGTTGAGCTGTGGAGCCCTCTAGGGGATGGAAACCGCACGAAGTTGGGTAAAAACACTGTGGCGCCACCACAGTTCATGATTCCCTCTAAAACGCCAACCCGGCCCTCGGACATCCCGCGGACACCCGACCCCCACACTCCGACTGGGCCGACCGGGCCGAATCCCCGGTGCCGACCGGGGTGCGCCGGACCCACACCTCCCTTTCTTTGCGTGCTAGCGGAGCCGACCCATGCTCACGACTCTGAAGACCTCCTACACCGACACGCGCGCGGCCGACCTCGCGTGGGCCCTGGGGCGCGAACCGCTCCCCGCCCTGGCCACGCTCGACCTCGAACTGGCGGGCACCAAGCTTCAGTTGCGACTCCTCGGCGCATCCCACCAGGTGCTCATGGAGGAGGAGCGGGGCAGTTGTTCGGAGACGGTGGCGTGCATCTCGGGCAGCAGCACACCGCTCCCGCTGGGCGTGGCCAAGCGGGTGGGCGACTGGGACTACGAGTTCGCGGCCCGGGTCGAGGTCCTCTCGCCCGGTTCCTTCGCGGGCCGCGCCCAGGAGTTGCTGGCCCTGGTGGCCGACCATCCGAACGGCCTCGCGGGCGTCTTCCCCGGCAACCCGCACGCCTTCACGGCGCTGCTGGCCCAGCGCCACGACGGGCACGTGCACTGGCGGACCTGGCATGCGTACCCGCAGGACGGGCAGTTGGTGGCGACCAGGACGCGGGTGGGGATGAGAGCGCCTGCGGCCAAGTCCGGGCCACGTCAGGCCCATTCCGGCCCGTCCGGCGTCCGAGGAGCACAGCAGGATGCCGGCAGGGTGCCGGCGGGGTCTCGGCAGGATTCAAACCCCCGGGTGCTCAACTGACCGACAGTTCCACACGTGTGGGTGACGAAGCGTGCCGTTGCCGTGACGTAACGTCGCAGCGTGATCGAACCGCACGCGCCCGCCCCACCCGGCACCACGCCGCCCTGGGCGGGCCCCACGCGGCTGCCCGTCCGCCCCGGCACCGGCCGGTTCCTCGTCCTCGCCTGCGTCTTCGTCTGCGCGTCCTGCGGACTCGTCTACGAGCTCGAACTCGTCGCCCTCGCCACCTACCTGATCGGCGACTCGGTCACCCAGGCCTCCGTCGTCCTGTCCGTCATGGTCTTCGCGATGGGTCTCGGCTCCCTCGCCGCCAAACGGCTGCGGTGGCGGGCGGCGGCCGGCTTCGCCGCGGTGGAGGCAACCCTCGCCCTCGTCGGCGGATGCAGCGCGATGGCCCTGTACGCCGTCTTCGCCTGGACCGGCGACTGGGGCGGCCTGTGGACGAGCGGCCCCCGCTGCCTCCTGGTCGCCTTCTCCCTGGCCATCGGCGTGCTGATCGGCGCCGAGGTGCCGCTGCTGATGGAGCTGATCCAGCGCATCAGGCGCCAGGACGCCGGGGGCGCGGTGGCCGACCTGTTCGCGGCGGACTACGTCGGCGCACTCGTCGGCGGCCTGGCGTTTCCCTTCCTCCTGCTCCCCCTCTTCGGCCAGTTGACCGGCGCGCTGCTCACCGGCACGGTCAACCTGATCGCCGGCGGGGCGCTCGTCCTCGGCCTGTTCCGCCGCGACCTGACCCGCCGTGCACGCTGGCTCCTGCTGCTCGGCAACGCGGCCGTGTTCGCCGTCCTCGCCACGGCCGCCGTACTCGTCGACGACTTCGAACGGGCCGCCCGGCAGGCGGTGTACGGCTCGGACGTACGGGTCGCGCTGCAGAGCGACGTCCAGGAGATCGTCCTCACCGGCGGCACCGACGGCCGCCCCCTCGCCCTCTTCCTGGACGGCCGGCTGCGGGTCAGCGGCCGTGACGAGCACCGCTACCACGAGGCCCTGGTCCACCCCGCGATGAGCGGCCCGCACGCGCGCGTGCTCATCCTCGGCGGCGGCGACGGACTCGCCGCCCGCGAGGTACTGCGCCACGACGGCGTCCGCCGGGTCGACGTGGTCGAACTCGACGAGGCGGTCGTCCGGCTCGCCCGCCACGACCCCGCCCTCGCGAAGCTCAACGGCCATGTCTACGGCGATCCGCGTGTCCACGTGGCGACCGCGGACGCCTTCCACTGGCTGCGCGGGGCGCCGCCGACGACGTACGACGTGGTGATCGCGGACCTGCCCGACCCGGGCATCACCGCGAGCACCAAGCTGTACGCCCAGGAGTTCTACGGCCTGGCCCGGCGCGCGCTGACGGACGACGGCCGCCTCGTCGTCCACGCCGGCCCGGTCACCTCCCGCCCGCGCGTCTTCTGGACGGTGGAGACGACCGTGCGCGCGGCAGACCTCCGCACGAGCCCCTACCGCGTGGGCGGCCGCGACTCCGGTTTCGCCGCGGGCCCCGACCGCTCGGCAGGCGCGTCGAGGGCCCCGCGCGACTGGGGGTTCGTGCTCGCGGCACCGGTCGAGCGGCCGGGGCTGCGGCTGGACCCGGACGGGCCGCGGCCTCGGACGATGACCCAGGCCTCGCTGAGGGCGGACGGCACGGCGGCGGCGGGGACGCGGATCTCGGGCTTGCCGGCTTCCACCTTGGTGCATCCGCGGTACTGAGGCGGATTGAGGCGGACCGATGTGGCGCCGAGGCGGTGACAGCGCGGTGACGGTGCGGTTCTGCGAAGGCCCGTATCGACGCGCGGTCACTTTCGACCAACGGGGGTGCACGACGGCGCTCACTGGGTAGTCTCGGCTGACATGGAGCATGAGGTGTTCGTTCCGGTTCCGGTCGATCGGCTCAGGGAGGCGCTGGCCGACCCCGCGCGGGTCGCCCGGGCGGTCCCCGGGCTCCAGCAGGACGCCGGTGCCGAGCCCGTCGCGGGGCGACTGAAGGTGCGCGTCGGCAGCCACTCCGTCACCTACCGCGGTTCCGCACGCGTGCTCGCGCGGCCGGACGGTTCGTACGCCGTCGAGGGCGACGCCGTCGAGGCCCGCGGCACGGGCGCGGTGAAACTCACGCTCACCATCCGCCTCCGGGACACGGACGGCGGCTCCACGGTCACCTTCGAGGGCACGGCGTCGGCGGACGGCCGCCTCACGGAACTCCCGCCGGACGCGGTGGCCTCGGCGGCCACGCGGCTCCTCGGCCGGTTCGCGGAGAACCTGGGGGCCGCGGCGGAGGAGCCGACGGTGGTGGAGCCGACGGTGGTGGACGCGCCTGATGCCGCGGACGCGCAGGAAGGTCAGGTGGCGCCCGACGCGCAGGAAGGGCCCGAAGCCGACCCCGAGTCCTCCTCCGAGTCCTCCTCCGAGTCCTCCCCCGAGTTCGACGCCGAGGTCCCCCCGCCCGCCCTCTCCGACGCCTCCGAGGACTTCACGGAGCCCGTCCAGCCCCCCGCCGAGGCGGCGCACGCGCGGCGGACGATGATCGGGCGCAGCGCCGAGGAGGTCGACCACGCGCCGCCGCGCGGCCGGTACGCGCCGGTTCCCGCGCCGCATACGGCCGGGACCAACCCGGCGTTGCGGTGGGCGGCACCGGCGGCGGCGCTGGTACTGGCTTCGGCCATCGTCGCGGGCAGGGCGCTGCGCAGGCGTCGCTGAGGAAGCGCGCCGCGGCGCCGGGTCGGCCCCGGTCCCCGCGGTCCTTCCCGACCGCCCTCTTGATCAGCCCAGTAGGGTCGTCCCGTGAGTAACGAAGACATCACGCTGACCGCGGGCGACGCGGAAGTGACCGTGCAGCCGGGCAACGGCGGCCGGGTGGGAGGGCTCCGCGTCGGCGGGGTCGAACTCCTGCGCCAGGGCGACCGTTTCGGCTGCTTCCCGATGGTTCCCTGGTGCGGCCGGACAAGGGACGGCCGGTTCCGGGACGGCGCGACCGTCCACCAGATGCCCCTCAACTCCCCGCCGCACGCCATCCACGGCACCGTGCGCGACGGCGTGTGGCGCACCGCCCGCACCACGGCCGACGAGGCGGTCATCACGTACGACCTCGTCGAGCCCTGGCCCTACCCGGGCCGGGTCACCCAGGTCGTCGCCCTCACCGAGGACGCCCTGACGCTGACCATGTCCGTGGAGACGTACGGATCCTCCTTCCCGGCCCAGATCGGCTGGCACCCGTGGTTCAACCGGAACCTGGGGCAGGATGACGTGCGGCTCGGCTTCGAGGCCGCCTGGCAGGAGGAGCGCGGCGAGGACCACCTGCCCACCGGCAACCGGGTCGACCCGAAGCCGGGCCCCTGGGACGACTGCTTCGGCATGCCCGACGGCGTGGACGTCACGCTCACCTGGCCGGGACAGCTGGAGCTGAAGGTCACCAGTCCCGAGCGGTGGGTCGTCGTGTACGACGAGCAGGAGGCGGCCGTGTGCGTGGAGCCGCAGACCGGGCCGCCCAACGGGCTGAACTCGCTGCCCCGCCTGGTCACGCCGCTGGAGCCGCTGGAGGCCTCGACCAGCTGGGCCTGGCGCCGCCTCTAAGCTGGCTGGCATGACTGACGTACGAGGCGTGCTGCTGCAGCAGATCAAGGACAAGGCCGTGGTGCACGGCAAGGTGACCCTGTCGTCGGGTCTGGAGGCCGACTACTACGTCGACCTGCGGCGCATCACCCTCGACGGCGAGGCCGCCCCGCTGGTGGGTCAGGTGCTGCTGGACCTGACCGCCGACCTCGACTTCGACGCGGTGGGCGGGCTGACCATGGGCGCCGACCCCGTGGCCACGTCGATGCTGCACGCGGCGGCCGCCCGCGGCAGGAAGCTGGACGCCTTCGTCGTCCGGAAGGCCGCGAAGGCGCACGGGCTGCAGCGGCGCGTGGAGGGTCCGGAGATCGCGGGCCGCCGGGTGCTGGTGGTCGAGGACACGTCCACCACCGGCGGCTCTCCGCTGGCCGCCGTGGAGGCCGTGCGCGAGGCCGGCGCGGAGGTCGTCGCCGTCGCGACGATCGTCGACCGGGCGACCGGTGCCGCCGAGAAGATCGAGGAGGGTGCGGGGGTGCCGTACCGCTTCGCGTACTCGAAGGACGAGCTGGGCCTGGACTGATCCGGCCGTTGTCCGGTCCTTGTTCGGTCGTTGTCCGGCCGATGTCAGGCCGGTTATCCACAGGCTGGACACGGAGGGGGGACCATCCGGCCAAGTCTGGAAAGATGGGGCCGACGATGACGTCACCCCCAAGGTCTAGGTCAGGGCCGTAGTACGCAGAACGCCAACCCGCACATACCAAGGAGCGGACAGATGCCCATCGCAACCCCCGAGGTCTACAACGAGATGCTCGACCGGGCGAAGGCAGGCAGGTTCGCCTACCCGGCCATCAACGTGACCTCCTCCCAGACCCTGCACGCGGCCCTGCGCGGCTTCGCGGAGGCGGAGAGCGACGGCATCATCCAGATCTCGACCGGTGGCGCCGAGTTCCTGGGCGGTCAGCACAGCAAGGACATGGTGACCGGCGCGGTCGCCCTGGCCGAGTTCGCGCACATCGTCGCCCAGAAGTACGACATCACGGTCGCCCTGCACACGGACCACTGCCCGAAGGACAAGCTCGACGGGTACGTACGCCCGCTGCTGGCCGTCTCCGAGGAGCGCGTCGCGCGCGGCGAGAACCCGCTGTTCCAGTCCCACATGTGGGACGGCTCCGCGGAGACCCTGGCCGACAACCTGTCCATCGCCCAGGAGCTCCTGGAGCGCGCCCGCGCCGCCAAGATCATCCTCGAGGTGGAGATCACCCCGACCGGCGGCGAGGAGGACGGCGTCTCGCACGAGATCAACGACTCCCTGTACACGACGGTCGACGACGCGGTGCGTACCGTCGAGGCGCTCGGTCTCGGCGAGAAGGGCCGCTACCTGCTGGCCGCGTCCTTCGGCAACGTCCACGGCGTGTACAAGCCGGGCAACGTGGTCCTGCGTCCCGACCTGCTGAAGGACCTCAACGAGGGGATCGCCGCCAAGTACGGCAAGCCGGCCGGCTCGCAGCCGTTCGACTTCGTCTTCCACGGCGGCTCCGGCTCCTCCGCGGAGGAGATCGCGACCGCGCTGGAGAACGGCGTCGTCAAGATGAACATCGACACCGACACGCAGTACGCGTTCACGCGCCCGGTCGTCGACCACGTCTTCCGCAACTACGACGGCGTCCTGAAGGTCGACGGCGAGGTCGGCTCCAAGAAGACCTACGACCCGCGCACCTGGGGCAAGCTCGCCGAGGCCGGCATGGCCGCGCGCGTCGTCGAGGCCTGCGGGAACCTGCGCTCCAGCGGCACGAAGATCAAGTAGCGGCAGCGCACCAGCGATCGCGGCGAGCCCGGTGCCACGGCACCGGGCTCGCTGTATACCTGGGGGCATGCCCGACGTCCGGCTGGCCTCGCCGCAAGGCAAATGGATCCTGTTCACCACCGTCCTCGGCTCCAGCATGGCGCTGTTGGACTCGACCGTCGTCAACGTCGCCCTGCCGCGCATCGGCCGCGATCTCGACGCGGATCTCGCCGCGCTGCAGTGGACGGTCAACGCGTACATGCTGACGCTGGCCGGACTGATCCTGCTGGGCGGCGCGCTCGGGGACCGGTTCGGGCGCCGCAGGGTCTTCGTGATCGGCGTGCTCTGGTTCGCCGCCGCCTCCCTGCTGTGCGGGATCGCCCCGAACGCCGAGTTCCTCATCGCCGCCAGGGCGCTGCAAGGGGTCGGCGGCGCGCTGCTCACGCCGGGTTCGCTCGCCATCATCCAGGCGTCCTTCCATACCGACGACCGAAGCCGGGCCGTCGGCCTGTGGTCCGGGTTCGGCGGGGTCGGGGCGGCGGTCGGGCCGTTCGTGGGCGGCTGGCTGGTGGACGGGCCCGGCTGGCGGTGGGTGTTCCTGATCAACGTGCCGCTGGCGCTGCTGTGCGCGCCGATCGCCGTACGGCACGTTCCCGAGTCGGGGGACGGCCGTGCGCACACCCGCTTCGACGTGCTGGGGGCGGTGCTCGGAGCGCTGGCGCTCGCTCTCGTGACGTACGCGTTGATCGAGGCCCGGGAAGGCTCCGTGGTCGTCGTGCTCACGGCCCTCGCCGGGGTGGCCGCCGCGGTGGTCTTCGTCCTCGTCGAGCGACGCAGGGCCGATCCGATGATGCCGACGGACATCTTCGCGTCCCGCCAGTTCACCGCGGTCAACCTGGTCACCCTGTGCGTGTACGCGGCCTTCGGCGGCTTCTTCTTCCTCGCCGCGCTCCAGCTCCAGGTGGTCGTCGGCTACTCGGCCCTCGGCGCCGGGACGGCGCTGCTGCCCACGACCGCCCTGATGCTGCTGTTCTCCGCCCGCTCGGGCGCCCTGGCCGACCGCATCGGGCCGCGCATCCCGCTCACCGTCGGGCCGCTGCTGTGTGCCGCCGGGATGCTGCTGATGCTGCGGGTCGGGCCGGGGGCCTCGTACGTCGTGGACGTGCTGCCCGCGCTGCTCGTCCTCGGGCTGGGGATGGTGACCCTGGTCGCGCCGCTGACGGCGACCGTCCTCGCGTCGGTGGACACCGCGCGGGCCGGGCTGGCCAGCGGGATCAACAACGCGGCGGCCCGGGCGGCGGGCCTGATCGCGGTGGCGGCGCTGCCGCTGATCGCCGGGATGGGCGAGGAGGCGTACCGGTCGCCGGGGGCCTTCGACGAGGCGTTCGGGCGGGCCATGACGGTGTGCGCGGGGGTTCTGGTGGTGGGGGCGGTGGTCGCCTTCGCGACGGTGCGCAAGCCGGCCGCGGACTGCCGCAGGCCCGAGTGCCGGACGCACGGGTTCGTCACGGCGCCGCCGCTGGAGGGGGAGCGGGCGCGGCGGAAGCCGGCGTGACGGCACGACCGCGCGCTGTCACACGTCGCTCGGTCCCACGTGGCTCTGTCGCGCGTCGGATGGAGGAGACTTGGCCCATGTCCATTCACGAAAACCTTCTCGGGGGACCGCCCCCGACCCACCTCCCCGACGACCCGGAGCCGCGGGAGCTGCTTGCGAACGGCACCGCGCCGGCGGACGTCGCCGGGAAGTACCCGACCTCCTCCCTGGCCTGGGCCCAGCTGGCCGACGAGGCCTTCGAGCGGGGCAGCGTCGTGGAGTCGTACGCCTATGCCCGTACGGGCTACCACCGCGGCCTGGACTCGCTGCGCCGCAACGGCTGGAAGGGCCACGGCCCGGTCCCGTGGGAGCACGAGCCGAACCGCGGCTTCCTGCGCGCCCTGCACGGCCTCGCCCGCGCCGCGCAGGCGATCGGCGAGCAGGAGGAGTACGAGCGCTGCTCGCAGTTCCTGAAGGACTCCTCGCCGACGGCGGCCCAGACCCTGGGCTAGGACGTTCTTCCGGTACGGCCCGCCTGCGCGATCAGGCGGGCCTTGCCATTTCGGCGGACCATCGAAGAAGATGCCCGGCGGGGACCGGGGCCCCCGTGTCGGTAACGGCAGGGGCGGACCGCTACCCGGAGTACACAACAGGAGACAGCGATGTCCCACGAGGCTCACGAATCCCAGGAGCCCGAGACTCCGCATCTCGACTTCGCAGGCACGACGCCGTACGAGGACTACGTCAAGGCGGACGTGCTCACCCACCTCCAGCACACCCTCTCCGACGATCCCGGAGAGATGGTCTTCCTGGTCACGACCCAGGTGATGGAGCTGTGGTTCACCGTCATCGTCCACGAGTGGGAGACCGCGGCACACGCCCTGCGCTCCGACGACGTGCCCACGGCCGTCGCCGCGCTGAAGCGTTCCGTACGGGAACTGGAGGCGCTGAACGCCTCCTGGAAGCCGCTCGGCCAGCTCACGCCCGCGCAGTTCAACTCGTACCGCAGTGCCCTCGGCGAGGGCTCCGGCTTCCAGTCGGCGATGTACCGCCGCATGGAGTTCCTGCTCGGCGACAAGTCCGCGTCCATGCTGGTCCCGCACCGGGGCGCGCCCCGCGTCCACGGGGAGCTGGAGAAGGCGCTGCACGAGCCGAGCCTGTACGACGAGGTGCTGCGGCTGCTGGCGCGGCGCGGGCACGCGATCCCGGCCGCTGTCCTGGACCGTGACGTGTCGCGCCGCTACGAGCCGTCGCCGGAGGTGGAGGCGGTGTGGACCGCCCTGTACTCGGGTGACGAGAGCGACGACCTCGCCCGTCTCGGCGAGGCCCTGACCGACGTGGCCGAACTGGTCTGGCGCTGGCGCAACGACCACCTCGTCGCCACCCGGCGCGCCATGGGTTCCAAGACCGGGACCGGTGGCTCGGCCGGGGTCGCCTGGCTGGAGAAGCGCGCGCAGAAGAACGTCTTCCCCGAGCTGTGGACGGCGCGGTCTCATGTCTGACATCACTGAACTCGCCTTCAAGGCACGGGAGTTGGACAACGGTGACGAGCTCGCCGGGGTGCGCTCCCGGTTCGTGCTCGACGATGTCGTCTACCTCGACGGGAACTCGCTCGGCGCGCTGCCGGCGGCAGTCCCCGGGCGCGTCGACGACGTCGTACGGCGGCAGTGGGGCGAGCTGCGCATCCGGTCCTGGGACGAGAGCGGCTGGTGGACCGCGCCCGAGCGGATCGGCGACCGGATCGCCCCGCTGGTGGGGGCGGCGGCCGGGCAGATCGTGGCCGGCGACTCGACAAGCGTGAACGTCTTCAAGGCACTCGTGGGAGCGGTACGGCTGGCTCGGCTCGGCGACTCCGCCCGTTCCGCGCGCGACGAGATCGTCGTCGACGCGACGACCTTCCCGACGGACGGGTACATGGCGGAGTCGGCGGCCCGGATGACCGGGTGCACCCTGCGCCCGGTGACGCCGGCGCAGGTGCCGGGCGTGCTCGGCGACCGTACCGCCGCGGTCCTGCTCAACCACGTCGACTACCGCACCGGACGGCTGCACGACCTGCCCGGTCTGACGGCCGCCGTGCACGCGGCGGGCGCGGTCGCGGTCTGGGACCTGTGCCACAGCGCGGGCGCCCTGCCGGTCGGCCTCGACGAGCACGGCGTCGACCTGGCCGTCGGCTGCACCTACAAGTACCTCAACGGCGGCCCCGGTTCACCGGCGTACCTCTACGTCCGCCGCGAGATACAGGACCGCTTCGACTCCCCATTGCCCGGCTGGAACTCCCACGCCGAACCCTTCGGCATGCGCCCCGACTACGAACCGGCCTCCGGCGCCCTGCGCGGCCGCGTCGGCACGCCCGACATCCTCTCCATGCTCGCCCTGGAGGCGGCCCTCGAGGTCTGGGACGGCGTCTCGATCGACGCCGTCCGGGCCAAGTCCCTCGCACTGACGGACTTCTTCCTGGAGTGCGTCGCCGAGTACGTCCCGCCGGGCCGCGTGGAGACGCTGACACCGGTGGCCCACGAGGAACGCGGCAGCCAGGTCGCGTTGCGGTGCGCGGACGCCGCGGAGGTCATGAAACGGCTCATCGAACGGGGCGTCGTCGGAGACTTCCGGCGCCCTGACGTGCTCCGCTTCGGCTTCACGCCCCTGTACGTCGGGTTCGCGGACGTGGAGCGGGCGGCGGGGGTACTGGGGGAGACGCTGCGGGGCGGTGCGGGGGACGACTGACGAACTGGCTGTGCTGGTGCTGGTGCTGGTTCAGGGGCGGGCGCGGGCGCGTTCATGTGCGGGCATGTTCATGTGCGGGCACGTTCATGTGCGGTCAGGTCGCGGCGGTGTACACACCGGCCTCCGCCGCCGCGACCGCCGCGTCCGCCGCGCGTTCGGCGTCGGCGGGGGCGGGGGCTGCGCCGGTGGTGAGGAAGCCGTAGTAGAGGGGCGCCGAGACCGCCCGGACGACGGTCGCCGCGTCCGTGCCCGCCGGCAGCTCCCCCCGGGTGACGCCCTCCGCCACGCACGGCGCCCACTCCGCCACCCGTACCTCGTAGAAGCGCCGCAGCGCCTGGGCCGTACGGGCGTCGCACGCCGCCGCGGCGATGACCGCGCGGAACAGCGCGCCCTGCCGGGGGTCGGCCAGGGTCCGCTGGACCAGCGAGGCGTTCGCGCGCAGGTCCCCCCGCACGGAACCCGTACGGGTACGCGGCAGCGACTGCTCGGCCATGTCGGCGAGCAGGTCGGCCACCACACCGGTCACCGAGCCCCACCGCCGGTACACGGTCGTCTTGCCGACCTCCGCGCGCCGGGCCACGTCCGCGAGGTCGAGCCGGTCGAAGCTCTGCTCGGCCAGCACGTCCCCCGCCGCCCGCAGTACGGCCGTACGAACTCGCGCGGTACGCCCGCCGGGGCGCACGGTGCCGGGCTCGGCGGACATATCGGCCTCCTTGATCCATGTGCGGGGGCCAGGGCGATGGATGCACGGTCCCCGGCGTCAGCGTAACGGAACAGTAGAACCGTTTAACCCTCACCGAGCGTGACATCCCCGTGTCCGCGCACGTCATGGGCCTGATAGCGTCCCCGCCAACAGCCGCATCTGCCACCGGGGTTGCCTCCCGGTCCGTCAAATCCTCCCCCAGTGCCGAAAGCCTGGGAGGTACCCCCATCGTCGTTGAGAGGTTGGAGCATGCCGGACGACGCCGCAGCGCGCGACGCCGCAGCTGCCCGTGCCGCCGCCGAAGAGGAGTCGGCCTTCTCGCACCAGGCGGTCGACCCCGATGCCACCGCGGCGTACGGCGATCACCCCGACCAGGTGATCGACTTCTATGCCCCGCACTACGAGGTCGTGCCCGGGGTTCCTGCCCCGCTGGTCGTCGTGCTGCACGGGGGCGCGTGGCGTGCTCCGTACGACCGCCGTCACCTCTCGCCGTTCGCGGACTTCCTGGCGCGCCGGGGGTTCGCGGTGGCGAGCGTGGAGTATCGGCGGGGGAGTGAGGGCGGCGCCGGGGCGGAAGACCGGGACGGGGATGGGGACGGGGATGGGGCCGAGGTCGGGGCCGGGGCGTTCGCGCCGGTCGCGGGGCGCTGGCCGGACACCTTCGACGACGTCGCCGCCGCGCTGGACGCGCTGCCCGCGCTGGTCCGCGAGATCCTTCCGCAGGCCGACCCGCGCCGCATGCTGGTCGCCGGTCACTCGGCGGGCGGCCACCTCGCCCTGTGGGCCGCGGCCCGGCATCTGCTGCCGGCCGACGCCCCCTGGCGCACGGACCGCCCGGTGCCGCTGCGGGGGGTCGTCGCCCTCGCTCCGATCGCGGACTTCGCGGTGGCGGAGAAGCTGGACGTGTGCGGTGGGGCGGTACTCCAACTCCTCGGCGGACAGGCCGCGTTCACCGAACGTCAGCCCTACGCCGACCCCGCCCTGCTGCTTCCCACGGGTATCGCGACGACGCTCGTCCAGGGCCGTAGCGACGTGGTCGTGCCGCAGGCGGTCGCCGAGTCCTACGCGGACGCGGCGGCGAAGGCGGGGGAAGTGGTGGGCCTGACCCTCCTGGAGGACGTCGGCCACTTCCCGCTGATCGACCCGGCGGCGGACGCGTGTGCGGTGGTGGCGGAGGAGATCGCGCAGCTGGCGTGGTGAGCCGCCCCGCGTGGTGACCCGTCCTGGTGTACTCGCCCTGGTGAACCGGCAGGCGGCGCCGTGCGCAGAGATGGTGCCGGGGCCCCCTCGCCGCACTCATCACGGCCGCGGCCGGCGCTCCCCTCTCCGCCGCCGCCCGACCGCGGGTCCCCGCTCCCGCTCCGGCCACCCTCGCCCCGGTGACGGCGGCCACGCTGGACGAGACGTGCGCGGCGAACCGCGCCCACCCCGAGGAGGCGTCCCGCACGGCCGGGGTGTTCGCGTACGGGTCGGGGCTGGTGCGGCCCGCCGGATACTGAGCGCGCCGAACGCGTTCCGTCGGCCTCGGAGCCGCCGGCCGGCAGACTCGTAGTACCTGAGAGGGACCGCGAAGGACCCCTCTCACTGGTGACGACCGCGACCCGCGCCTCCGCCTACCGTTCTGTACGTGACCGAGACGACTCAGATCCACACCACGCCGCCGGGCGACAGGGCCAAGTCGCGCAGCCCGGAGTTCCGGCTGGCCGCGGACGCCCTGCGCGGGCTGCGGCAGGACCTGTTCCACGACGCCTTCGCCTACCGCCCACTTCCGCGCATGCGCCCGGACGGTCCGCTCACCCGGCGGCTGTCCGGCCGGCTGCGGGAGTACGCGGGCTGGACCCCGCACGCGGTGATCGGCGCGGCCGCCCTGATGGCGCTGGCCATCGCGACCATCGACGAGGGCCTGGGCCTGCTGCTCGGCCTGCTCGCCGTGATCCCGATCCTGCTGACCATGGTCCGGCCGATAGGAGCGTTCTGGCTGTCCATGGCGGCCACCCCGTTCGCCCTCCCGTTCGGCGACCAGTGGGGCGACTGGCCGTGGCTGCCCGGCAGCTTCGCCTGCCACCTGACGGTGCTGACGATCGTGGCGCTGCGCACCCGGCCGCGCACGGCCGGGTGGATGTGGGCGCTGACCGCGGCCTACGGCATCGTGGCGGAGACCCTGTTCGGCTCGGGCCGCTACTACGGCACCAACACCGCGCCCATGCTGGTCTTCTCCGCACTCATCCTGCTCTGCGTCTCCGTCTGGCACATACGCCGCGAGGCCAAGCAGGAGGTGACCGCACAGCAGACGGTGACCGCGCACGAGCGTTCCCGGCGCACGCTCCTGGAGGAGCGCACGACGATCGCCCGCGAACTGCACGACGTGGTCGCCCACCACATGTCGGTCGTCGCCATCCAGGCGGAGGCCGCCCCCTACCGGGTGGAGAACCCGCCGCCGGAGCTGGAGCGCGCCTTCGTCACGATCCGGGAGAACGCGGTGGCGGCCCTCACCGAACTGCGCCGGGTCCTGGGCGTCGTCCGTGCCGAGGACTACGAGGCCCCGGACGCTCCGCAGCCGACCCTCGCCGACCTGGACGTACTGCTCGCCAATGTGCGGGACGCGGGGCTGGGGGTGGAGAAGACGGTGACCGGAGCCGTCCGCGAGCTGCCGCAGGGTGTCGAGCTGTCGGCGTACCGGATCGTGCAGGAGGCACTCAGCAACACCCTGCGGCACGCGCCCGGCGCGAGCGCCCGGGTCGAGATCGGTTACGTCCTCGGCGGGCTGGGCCTGCGCATAGTCAACGACCCGCCGCCCGCGCCGGCCCTGGTGAAGCCCTCGCCCGGCGCCGGGCACGGCATCACCGGCATGCGGGAGCGGGTCTCCATGCTGAACGGTGAGATGACGGCGGGCGCGACGGGCGAAGGAGGGTACGAGGTGGCGGTGTTCCTGCCGGTGCCCGTCGTGAGCGAGGGCGACGCATGACGCGGGACACGATCCAGGGCACGACGCAGGGCGCGATCCGCGTCCTGATCGCGGACGACCAGATGATGGTGCGCGAGGGCTTCTCGGTCCTGCTGAACGCGATGCCGGACATCCAGGTCGTCGGCGAGGCCGTCAACGGCCGGGAGGCGGTCGACCAGGTCCGCGAGCTCGCCCCCGACGTCGTCCTGATGGACATCCGTATGCCCGAGCTGAACGGCATCGAGGCGACCCGCGAGATCGTCGCGGCCGACGGCACGGCGAAGGTGCTGGTCCTCACCACCTTCGACCTCGACGAGTACGTGTACCAGGCGTTGCGGGCGGGAGCCTCCGGCTTCCTCCTCAAGGACGCCTCGGCCCGCCAACTCGCGGACGGGGTGCGGGTGGTGGCGTCAGGGGAGGCCCTGCTCGCCCCCTCGGTGACCAGACGGATGATCAACGAGTTCTCCAAGCTCTCCGAGGCACCGCGCCTCATGCCCTCCGCGCAGGCTGCGTACGGCGATCTGACCGACCGGGAGACGGAGGTCCTGGTCCTGATCGCCCAGGGCCTGTCGAACGCGGAGATCGCGGAGCGGCTGGTGGTCGCCGAGTCGACGATCAAGACCCACGTCAGCCGGATCCTGGTCAAGCTGGGCCTGCGGGACCGGACCCAGGCGGCGGTGTTCGCGTACGAGGCGCGGTTGGTGACGCCGGGCTGAGTGATCCGCGGGAAGTGCCGCGACGGGCCGTCGGTCGTCTGCGGCGCCATCGTGGCTGATCGCGCAGTTCCCCGCGCCCCTTCAGGGCGCTGCCGAACCGTCGCTCACCGATTGTTTCCCCGAGCTGTGCGGATTTCGGCGACGGCCGCGGCGACGGCCGTGTCGAAGCCGGGATCCTGGCGTGCGACGACCCGGCCGCGGAACTCCTCGACAAGGCGGACAACCCCGGACAGGTCCGCGGGATCGGCATGGTTGATCTCACGGGCCAGCTCGGCCTCGAAGTCGTCTGCGTCGCCGGGGAAGCCGTAGCCCATGGTGAGGGCGGCACGGAGCTCCCCGATGGTGCGCATGGGGGGGAGGTGGGGCTGGCCGGGCTCTGCCGGTTGGGTGGTCATGGCGTCGGCTCCCTCTCGCAGTGTCGCTCTCACGGTACCCGGACGATTCCACGACCGGCCGACGCTTCCGGGAGCGGGAACGGTGGATCTCGACAGGCGGCTCATGCCGCTGCCAGTTCGCACCACACGTACTTGCCGCGGTTGCCGTTTCTGGACTGCGGCTGCCACCCCCACAGGTCGGCGCAGGCGCGGATCAGAGCGAGACCGCGGCCGTCCTCGGCGTCGGTGAGGTGCTCCAGCGGTCGTGGGGGCTCGGGTGGTCCGGGGTCCGCGTCCCACGCGCCGATCCGCAGGACGCCGGCCGAGTACCGCACACGGAGGGCCGCAGGGCCCTTGGTGTGCAGTACGGCGTTGGAGACCAGCTCTGCGGCAAGGAGTTCGGCCGTGTCGACGAGGGTGATCAGGCCGTGCAGGGTCAGGATCAGACGGAGGGTGCGGCGGCAGACGGTGACGGCGCGGGGGTCGTTGGGGATGTGGAGGGAGTATTCCCACGGTTCGTTTTCGGGCATGCGGCAACTCCGGTTCGGAGGTGGGGTTTCGGAGGGCTGCGGGTGCTGGGCGGTGGCATTGCCGCAGCCGCCGTGGCAGGGCGGAGCGGTGCGCTTCCGGTGATCCCGGGGTTTCGCAGCGTGTGCGTCGCGTCACCGACGGTAGAGGAGAAATTTCTCCTCACGCAACCCGTTGCCGTAATCTGGCACCCGAACGTGGCACGTCTGCATGGGTGTTGGGACGGGAGAACGTATGGCGCCGAGGAACAATCCCACCGCTCGGCAGGTGCGGCTGGGGGCCGAGCTGCGCAAGCTGCGTGAGGCCGCAGGGCTGAAGGCGCGTGAGGTGGCGGCGTTCCTGAACTCGACTTCGGCGCAGATGAGCCAGATGGAGGCAGGCATCTCGGGCGTCAGCCCGGAGCGGGTCCGTCGGCTTGCGGCTCATTACGGCTGCGGGAACGAGGAGTTCGTCGACGCCCTGGCGGTCATCGCGGGCGAGCGCTCACATGGCTGGTGGGACGACTACCGGGGCATCCTGCCCCAGGTCAACATGGACGTGGCCGAGGCGGAGCATTACGCGACGTTCATACGGGAGGTCGTGATCACGTACGTTCCTGGGCTCCTCCAGACACCCGACTATGCCCGCGCGGTCTTCAGGTACATGCGCCCGGAGCTGCCCGAGAGCGAGCTGGCGCCGCGCGTGGAGCACCGGATGAGGCGCCGCGCCGTCTTCGAGGGCGACACCCCGACGCCGTACGAGACGGTGATCCACGAGATGGCCCTACGGTGCCATGTGGCCGATCGCGGGACATCGCGTTCCCAACTCCGCTTCATTCTGGACGAGATCGAAGAGGGGTACGTCGGCGTGCGAGTCATCCCGTTTGACCAGGAAGGTTTTGCGGGTGCTGGAGCCTCGTTGGTGTACCTGGGGGGCCCGGTTCCCCAGCTGGACACCGGGCTGCGCGACTCGCCCACCGGCGTTGCGTTCTGCGATGCAGAAGCGCAGTTGAAGCACCTCCGGACGCTGTTCCATAAGGTGGCGGAGGCGTCGCTGGACCCCACAGCGTCGCGGGACTTCATCCACCGACTGGCGAAGGAACTGTGATGAACTGGCGGAAGTCGACGTACTCCAGCGGCGGCGAGGGCGACACCTGCGTAGAGATAGCCACCCTCCCCACCCGCATAGCCATCCGCGACTCCAAGGCCCCGGCCCGCGCCACCCTCTCCTTCCCCATCCCCGCCTTCACCGCCCTCCTCGACCATCTGAAGGGCCACCCCTCATGGAACAGCGAGTCACTCTGATCACCCTCGGTGTCTCCGACCTCTCCCGGTCCAAGGCCTTCTACGAAGCCCTCGGCTGGCGGGGCCAGGAAGTCCAGGAGACCGTCTTCTTCCAGGCGGGAGGCCTGGGCCTGGTCCTCTGGGGCCGGGACAAGCTCGCGGCGGACTGTGGGCTGGAGGCTGGGAAGGCGGACGGGTTCGGCGGCATCGTGCTCGCGCACAATGTTCGGTCCGACGCCGAGGTCGACGAACTGCTCGCCGGCGTGGAACGAGCCGGCGGCACCGTGACCAAGCCTGCCGCCGTCAACGAGATCGGCTTCTACTCCGGCGCGTTCGTCGACCCTGACGGTCACGCCTGGGAAGTCGCCCACAACCCCGGCTTCCCGCTCGCGGACGACGGCACGGTCACGCTCCCCGACTTCGGCCAGGCCTCCTAGCTCGGGGGGTGTCCCCCCTGGTCAGATAGGGGATCCACGGTCTAACGTCCGTGCATGGCAGCCTTCGATCCGTGGGACCCGGCGTTCCTCGCCGACCCGTACCCCGCCTACGCCGAGCTGCGTGAGCGGGGCCGCGTGCAGTACTTCGAGCCCACCGGGCAGTGGCTGGTGTCGCACCATGCGGACGTGTCCGCGCTGCTGCGGGACCGGAGGCTGGGGCGGACGTATCAGCACCGGTTCACCCATGAGGACTTCGGGCGGACGGCTCCTCCCGCCGAGCACGAGCCGTTCCACACGCTCAACGACCACGGGATGCTCGACCTGGAGCCGCCGGACCACACCCGGATCCGGCGTCTGGTGTCGAAGGCGTTCACGCCGCGCACGGTGGAGCAGCTCAAGCCCTACGTGACCCAGCTCGCCGGTGAACTGGTCGACGGTCTCGTGCGGCAGGGCGGTGGTGACCTGCTCACCGATGTCGCCGAGCCGCTCCCCGTGGCCGTGATCGCCGAGATGCTGGGCATCCCGGAGTCGGACCGGGCGCCTCTGCGTCCTTGGTCGGCGGACATCTGCGGGATGTACGAGCTGAACCCGTCGGAGGACGTGGCGGCCAGAGCGGTGCGGGCGTCGGTGGAGTTCTCCGACTACCTCCTCCAGCTGATCGCCGAGCGGCGCAAGGAGCCGGGCGAGGACCTGATCTCGGGGCTGATCGCGGCGCACGACGAGGGCGACCGGCTGACCGAGCAGGAGATGATCTCGACCTGTGTGCTGCTGCTGAACGCGGGGCACGAGGCCACGGTGAACGCCACCGTCAACGGCTGGTACGCCCTGTTCCGCAACCCCGACCAGCTCGCGGCCCTGCGTGCGGACCACACGCTGGTCCCGTCCGCGATCGAAGAGCTCATGCGCTACGACACCCCGCTCCAGCTCTTCGAACGCTGGGTGCTCGACGACATCGAGGTCGACGGCACGACGATCCCGAGGGGAGCGGAGATCGCGATGCTCTTCGGCTCCGCCAACCACGACCCCGAGGTGTTCCGGAATCCCGAGCGGCTCGACCTCGCCCGCAAGGACAACCCTCACATCTCCTTCAGCGCCGGCATCCACTACTGCATCGGCGCCCCGTTGGCCCGTATCGAGCTGGCGGCGTCGATGACGGCCCTGCTGGAGAAGGCCCCGACGCTGCGCCTGGCGGCGGAGCCGCGGCGGAAGCCGAACTTCGTGATCCGGGGGCTGGAGGGACTGGCCGTCGACCTGTGACGACGGCGGGCCGCCGGCTTTTCTCGCCCCCGCCGCCCCTACCCGTCCCGTCCCTGGGGGCTGCGCCCCCAGACCCCTGCTTCGGCCCGAAGGGCCTCGTCCTCAAACGCCGGACGGGCTGAAATTCAGCCCCTCCGGCGTTTGAGGAGCGGGGTCTGGGGCGGAGCCCCAGAAGGACGGGACGGGTAGGGGCGGCGGGGGCGAGAAACACCTCACCTCACGTACTCATGTCCCGCCGCCGCAGCCCGGCCAGCCCCGCCCCGACAAGGCCGGCCGCGAGCAGCAGCAGGATCAGCACCGGCCCCCACTCCATCTCTCCCCCCGGCAGCTTCGGCAGATGACCGAACGGGGACACGTCCAGCACCGCCTGCGGAACGTCCAGCGCGGGCCCCACCCAGCCGATCAGCAGTACCGCCCCGGCCACGCCCCACGCCGCCACCGCCGCCCGGGGAGCCAGCCCGTGCAGCAGCACCGCCAGCCCGCCGATCACCCAGACCGCGGCCACCTGCACCAGGCACGCCCCCAGGATCGGCCCGGCCTCCTTGCCGTAGCCCACGGTGAAGCCCAGCCCGGCGAGCAGCATGATCAGTACAGATCCGCCGAAGGCGATCAGCAGGTGTCCGCTCGCCCACCGCAGCCGTCCCACCGCGTTCGCCAGCACGGGTTCGGCGCGCCCCGAGGTCTCCTCGCCGTGCAGTCGTAGCACGGAGGCCACGACGTACAGCGCGGCGATCAGGCCGAGCATGCCGATCACCGCCGACAGGAAGGCGTCCGTGATCCCCGACTGGCCGCCCATCCGTTCGATGATCCGGCGGGCGTTGTCGTTGTCGCCGACGAGGTCGGCCGCGCCGTCGGTCATGCCGCCGTAGACGACCCCGGCGAGGAAGAAGCCGATGCTCCAGCCGAGCAGGCTGCCGCGTTGCAGCCGCCAGGCCAGTGCCGCGGCCGAGCCGAGGCGGCCGGACGCCGGTCCCGGGCGGGTCGGCAGGAAGCTCATGCCGACGTCCCGGCGGCCGGCGAGGGCGTAGGCGACGGCCGCCTGCGTCGCCACCGCCGCGGCGAACAGGAGCAGCACCCACCAGCGTTCGGCCGCGAAGGGCCGTACGTTCTCCAGCCAGCCGATCGGCGACAGCCAGGTCAGGACCGACGAACCGTCGTCCGTCGCCGAGTCGCCGGCCGCGCGCAGCACGAAGGCCGCGCCGAGCACCCCCGCCGTCAGGCCGCGGGCCAGACGTGCGCTCTCCGTGAGCTGGGCGACGATCGCGGCCATCGTGGCGAAGACCATGCCGACGCCGGCGATCCCGAGCCCGAGGGCGAGCGCGCCCGCCCCGCCCTGTCCGGCCAGGCCGGCGGTCAGGAGCAGGGCCAGTACGGCGTTCGCGACCGCAGCGGTCAGCAGTGCCGCCGTCAGCGACGCCCTGCGGCCCACCATCCCCGACGCCACCAGTTCCTGCCGCCCGCTCTCCTCCTCGTCCCGGGTGTGCCGGACGACGATGATCAGGCTCATCACGGCGGCCAGCGCGCCCGCGTACACGCCGACCCGCCAGGCCGTCAGCGCGCCGAGCGAGTCGTCGAATACCGGGCCGACCATCGCGCGCAGGGAGGGGTTGGTCTCCATCTGCCGTACCAGGTCGGCGCGTTCGGCGGAGGTGCCGTACAGGCCCTTCAGGGTGTTCGGCATGGAGAGGACCATCAGCGCGTTCACCCCGATCCAGACCGGGATCATCGCGCGGTCGCGACGCAGCGCGAAGCGCACCAGGGTGCCGGTGCCCGCGAGTTGGCGGGGACCGGTGGGCCGTAGCGTCGAAACGGCGGTCATCGGGCCGCCGCCTTGGCCGGTGCGTCCTCCTGGTAGTGCCGCAGGAACAGCTCCTCCAGCGTGGGCGGCGTCGACGTCAGCGACCGCACGCCGGTCTCGCTCAACTGCCGTAGGACGGCGTCGAGTTCGCTGGTGTCCACCTGGAGCCGTACCCGGTGTCCCTGCACGTCGAGGTCGTGGACGCCCGGCAACTCGGTCAACCCGTTGGGCGCTCCCACGAGTTCGGCGGTCACGCTGGTTCGCGTCAGGTGGCGCAGGTCGGTGAGCGAGCCGGTCTCGACGGTCCGCCCCTTGCGGATGATGCTGACGCGGTCGCAGAGCTCCTCGACCTCGCTCAGGATGTGCGAGGACAGCAGGACGGTCCGTCCTCGGTCCCGCTCCTCCTCCACGCACCGCCGGAAGACCGCCTCCATCAGCGGGTCCAGGCCAGAGGTCGGCTCGTCCAGGATCAGCAGGTCGACGTCCGAGGCGAACGCGGCGACCAGGGCGACCTTCTGCCGGTTGCCCTTCGAGTACGTCCGTCCCTTCTTCGTCGGGTCGAGCTCGAAGCGTTCGATCAGTTCGGCGCGGCGGCCGGTGTCGAGG
Organism: Streptomyces sp. NPDC033131; assembly: GCF_055578365.1. NCBI lineage: Bacteria > Bacillati > Actinomycetota > Actinomycetes > Kitasatosporales > Streptomycetaceae > Streptomyces > Streptomyces sp. NPDC033131. The sequence goes on along the minus strand of NZ_JBVIPA010000006.1, from coordinate 174,433 downwards.
CCCCCGCGCAGGCGGCCGAAGAGGTCGATGACCTCGCCGCCCGACAGGTTCCGCCACAGGGTCACGTCGCCGGGGACGTACGCGATCCTGCGGTGCACCTCGACCGCGTCCGCCCAGGGATCGCGGCCGAGGACCCGCGCGGCGCCCGAGTCGGCGCGCAGCAGGCCGAGGAGGACGCGGATGGTGGTGGACTTGCCGGAGCCGTTCGGGCCGAGGAAGCCGTGCACCTCGCCCGTCTCCACCTCCAGGTCGAGACCGTCGAGCGCGTGGGTGCGGCCGAAGGACTTGTGCAGTCCGGACACGGTGATGGCCTTCGTCATGTTCCAGAACGTACGCTTCTTTCAGAAATTTGTGAAGTTAAGGAAGCGTATGAAGCCTGGTTAGGATGGGCCGCATGACGGAATCAGCCGGGGCCGGGCGGGACGCGGAGGCCGTGTCGAAGTTCGTGGAGGCATTCGCGGCCCAGCTCGTCGAGGGCGGTATGCAACGGATGGCCGCCCGGGTGTTCGCCGCCCTGCTCGCGTCCGACTCCGGCGCCATGACCTCCGCCGAACTCGGCGAACAGCTCCAGGTCAGCCCGGCCGCCGTCTCCGGGGCGGTGCGATATCTCGCGCAGGTGCACATGGTCTCGCGGGAGCGCGAACCCGGCTCGCGGCGCGAGCGGTACCGGGTGCACAGCGACCAGTGGTACGAGGCGCTGACCAACCGGGACGCCATCCTCAAACGCTGGGAGCAGACCCTGCGCGAGGGCGTCGACAGCCTCGGCGCCGCGAGCCCCGGCGGACAGCGGATCGCCGAGACGCTCGCCTTCTTCGAGTACCTGGAGGGCGAGTTGATCAAGCTGATGGAACGGTGGCGGGAGCACCGGGAGAAGACCTTCGGCCGGGGCTGACGCTCGGTCTGAAAGGCGCGCCTTCGTCACGCAATCGGTGTCACTCAGCCCTTGCCGTGCTGTGATCCGCTGATCGAGGATGACGGGATGTCAACTGAGACCGTGCCACCCCCGCGCGTCGCGCGCGCCGCAGAGAAGGCCGGTCTCGGAGATTTCGAGAACCGGCATGACCGCCGTACGCCGACATGGCGGCTGGCCGCCGAGGCGGCTCTGATGCTGCCGGTGGTGATCCTGCTCTTCGCGGCGAAGTCCGGGCGGCCGGACGGCGCGTGGGGCTGGCTGACGCTGCTGGTGGGGGTCGTGGAGATGGGCGTCGTGGTCTGGCGGTTCTCGCCGCTGTTCACCCGCGATGCGGTACCGGAGCGCGCACCGGCCCGGGACTTCGGCGGATTCGCGGTGTACACGGCCCTGCTCGGCGGCTACCTGGCCTGGCAGTGGCACCTCGGCTGGCCGGACAACTCGTTCGGCGACCGGCTGACCGTGGTCGCCGTGACCGCCGCCGTGCCGGTCCTCGTGATCGGCTTCGACATTCTCTTCCTGGCGTACGCGCCCTGGTACACGTTCAGCGAGGGCCTGGTGCTGGGCAATTCGTGGGGCGGCCGACGGCGGCTGATTCGCTACGCCGACGTCACCGTCCTCCGCTACGCGGAGTGGTCGACGAGCTGGAAGGTTCCCACCCTCGCCCCCGGCGAGGGCTATTACCGCCGCCACGCCGAGCACCACTGGCACCGCCTTCGCGTACGGGGCGGGCGGAACCTGCGCTTCAGGTCGAGCGGTCTCGACTACGGGTACGACGACCTCAGCGGCGCGATCTGCGCCGGCGTCGCCGCGGAGCAGGTCGACGGTGTCCGGGCGACGATCGGGGCCGGCGGGGAGGCCGCGTTCGGTCCGATCACGGTGGACCGGGACACCATAAGAGCGGGCTCGGTCTCCGTGCCCTGGGAGAAGGTCAAGACCGTCTGGTTCAGCGACCGCAAACTGCTGATCGAGACGACCGACGGCTCGCCGGGCCTGACCTTCCGCGCCGGCCGGGTCCCGAACGGCGTGACCCTCCTGTGGCTCAACCTGGGGCTGCAACGGGAGCGCCACGACCGGGACCGCATCAGGAAGGAAAACGAGGAGCGCGAGGCACGTGGGAAGCGGGGCCGCCGCAAGGGGCGCAAGCGCAAGTGAAGCCGCACAGACCAAGGGCCCTGGAAGAGACCGACCTCTCCACCAGGGCCCAACAGCCGTACGCTAACGCTCCTTCGTCTCCTCCAGCACCGTCCGCCCGATCAGCGCGTACCGGGACGGGTCGCGCCGCTTGAGGTACTGCGCGTACCCGATGCCCGATGCCGCGATCAGCACGACGATCCACGGCGTCGCCTTCAGCACCAGCGAACCGGACTCCGTACCGGCCGCCACGCCCATGTTGGACACCAGCAGGACGACCACCGCGAGCATGGCCACCCCGCCCACCAGCGGGGCGACGAACGTCTTGAACCAGTGCCTGCTCTCGGGGTGGTGCGTGCGGAAGTAGGCCAGCACCGCGAAGGAGCACACGGCCTGCACGACGAGGATCGCCATGGTGCCGAGGATGGCGAGCAGGACGTACAGACCGGCGTACGGGTCCTTGCCCGCGATCCAGAACGCGGCGATCAGCACGGCGCTGACGAGGGTCTGGACGAGGCCCGCGATGTGCGGGGAGCCGTGCCGGGCGTGGGTGCGGCCGATGGTCTTCTTCAGCGACGGCAGGACGCCCTCGCGGCCCAGCGCGTACATGTAGCGGGCGGCGCAGTTGTGGAAGGCCATGCCGCAGGCCAGTGAGCCGGTGATCATCAGCCACTGCATGACGACGACCGCCCAGTGGCCGACGTACTGCTCGGTGGGGTTGAAGAACAGCGCGAGGGGGTTCGCGGAGGAGGCGGCCGTCACGGCCTCCTTCTCGCCGTTTCCGATGATGGCCATCCAGGAGACGAAGACGTAGAAGACGCCGACGCCGAGGACCGAGATCATCGTCGCCTTGGGGATGATCTTCTTCGGGTCGCGGGACTCCTCGCCGTACATCGCGGTCGACTCGAAGCCGACCCACGACCAGAAGGCGAAGAAGAGACCGAGACCGGCGGACGTGCCCTGGAAGGCGTTGACCGGGTTGACCGGGCCGAAGGTGAAGCCGTTCGGGCCGCCGCCGTGCAGGGCGACCGAGATCGCCATCGCCGCGAGGATCGTCACCTCGGTGGCCAGCAGGACGACGAGCACCTTCTCCGCGACCGAGACGCCGAACCAGGTGCCCATCGCGTTGACGGCGAGCATCAGGATCGCGAACGCCCACCACGGGATGTTCAGACCCGTCTGGTCCTCGAGGGTGGTGGTCGCGAACACCGAGAAGATGCCGATGAGGGCCGGCTCGAAGACGACGTACGCGAAGGTCGCCAGGAGCCCGGAGGCGAGACCCACCGTGCGGCCGAGGCCGTACGAGATGAAGCCGTAGAAGGCGCCGGTGGAGGTGATGTGCTTCGCCATCGACGTGAAGCCGACGGAAAAGATTGCCAGGACGACCATTGCGACGAGGTAGCTCGCCGGGGCGCCGATGCCGTTGCCCGACGACACCATGAAGGGCACGTTGCCGGTCATCGCGGTGATCGGCGCGGCGGTCGCCACGGCCATGAAGACCACGCCGAGCAGGCCGATGGCGTTGGGCTTGAGCCGGTGGACGGTCTCCTCCCCGCCCGTCTTCGCCTCGGGGGCGACGCCCTCTTGTACTGCCATCGGGTGGCCCCTCTTCTGTCGTCCGGCTTGGGTACTGGTCCGGAATCCTGAAGTGCGAATGAGTCACGTAAGGGGCTGCGAGCGTTAAATGCATGTCAACTAGACCTTTAAAAACCGGGCGTGGCGAACGCCTTGGTTAACTCTCGGGCAGCTCGTGGACTGTGCCGGACCGAGCCTCGTAGCGTCCTTCGCATGAGCACCTACACGTCCACCCTCGGCGGCGAACGCCACCGCTTCGACTCCCTCGCGCGCCTGCTCGCCGCCGCGAGCCCCGAGCGCTCCGGCGACCGGCTGGCCGGACTCGCCGCGTCGTCCGCCCGGGAGCGGGTCGCGGCCCGCTGGGCGCTGGCCGAGGTGCCGCTCGCGGCCTTCCTCACCGAGCCGGTGGTGCCGTACGAGACCGACGACGTGACCCGGCTGATCCTCGACACGCACGACCCGGTGGTCTTCGCGCCGGTGGCCGGGATGACGGTCGGGGAGCTGCGGGAGTGGCTGCTGTCCGAGGCGGCCGACGCCGGGGCGCTGGCGGCGGTGTCGCCCGGGCTCACCCCGGAGATGGTCGCGGCCGTGTCCAAGCTGATGGGGAACGCGGACCTGGTGGCCGTGGCGCGCAAGGTGCGGGTGGTGACCGCGTTCCGCTCGACGATCGGCCTGCCGGGCCGGCTGGCGACCCGTCTCCAGCCCAACCACCCGACCGACGACCCGGCCGGCGTGGCCGCGGCCCTGCTCGACGGTCTGCTGCTCGGCTCCGGCGACGCGGTGATCGGCATCAACCCGGCCACGGACAGCCCGAGGGCCGTACGGGACCTGCTGGAGCTGCTGGACGGGGTCATCACGCGGTACGCGATCCCCACCCAGTCGTGCGTGCTGTGCCATGTGACGACCAGCGTGGACCTGATGGAACGCGGGGCGCCCGTCGACCTCGTCTTCCAGTCCATCGCGGGCACGCAGGCGGCGAACGCGTCCTTCGGCGTCACGCTCGGGCTGCTCGACGAGGCGTACGAGGCGGCGCGCGGGCTGGACCGGGGGACCGTCGGCAAGAACGTCATGTACTTCGAGACCGGCCAGGGCAGCGCCCTGTCGGCGGACGCGCACCACGGGGTCGACCAGCAGACGGTCGAGGCACGGGCGTACGCGGTCGCGCGGCGCTACGACCCCCTGCTGGTCAACACCGTCGTCGGCTTCATCGGCCCGGAATACCTCTACGACGGACGGCAGATCCTGCGCGCCGCCCTGGAGGACCACTTCTGCGGCAAGCTGCTCGGCCTGCCGATGGGCCTGGACATCTGCTACACGAACCACGCGGACGCCGATGACGACGACGTGGCGACGATGCTGACGATGCTCGGTGTCGCGGGCGCCTCGTTCGTGATCTGCACGCCGGGCGGCGACGACATCATGCTCAACTACCAGTCCGCCTCGTACCACGACGCGTTGTACCTGCGGGAGGTGCTCGGGCTGCGCCCGGCGCCGGAGTTCGAGGCATGGCTCGCGTCGATCGGGCTGCTGGACGAACGCGGAGCGATCCGCGAGGTCCCGGCACATCCGCTGACGGCCATCGGACGGGAGCTGGCGGCATGAGCGAACTGGTCACGCACACCGAGGACTCGGCGCTGTGGTCGACGCTACGGCGTCACACCCAGGCCCGTATCGGCCTCGGCCGGGCCGGCTCCGGCCTCCCGACCCGGCACCGGCTGGAGCTCCAGGCCGCTCACGCGGCGGCGCGGGACGCGGTGCACTCGCCGTTCGCCCCGGACACGGTCGCCGCAGCGCTGACCGGGACGCCGACGGTACGGGTCCGCAGCGCCGCCCCCGACCGGCTCACCTACCTCCAGCGACCCGACCTGGGCCGCCGTCTGGACGCCACCGACCGCGCGCATCTGCCGTCGGGGGAGTGGGACCTGGTGTTCGTGGTCGCCGACGGGCTGTCCAGCCGGGCGGTGCACGAGCACGCGGCGGCGATGGTGCGGGCGACGACGGCGCGCCTGGCGGACGACTGGCGGGTGGCCCCCGTCGTCCTGGCCGAGCAGGCCCGCGTGGCCCTCGGCGACGATGTCGCGCATGCGATGGGCGCGGCGATGGTGGTCGTCCTGGTCGGGGAGCGGCCCGGCATGTCGGCGGCGGACTCCCTGGGCGCGTACCTCACGTACGGCCCGAGGCCCGGCGTGACGACCGACGCCGACCGCAACTGCCTGTCCAACATCCGGCCCCCGCTGGGGCTGGCGTACGAGACGGCGGCGGCGAAGCTGGCGGCGCTGATGGGAAGGGCGCGGGAGCTGGGGCTGACGGGGGTGGGGCTGAAGGACGAGTCGGGCGCGTTGCCGGCGGCGGCCCCGGCTCAGTCCAGGTAGGGCTTGAGCTGGTCGGTGTCGAGCGTGATGCCGACGGGCTCGGGGAGGGTGACCTTGTCGCCGATCTTCACCGTGTGGATGTCCCGGTATCCGTCCTCCGGGTCGGGCTTGCTGTGCACGACGACGGAGGCGTGCTCGCGGTCGATCAGCAGGTGGACGGGGACTCCGGCTGCGGCGTAGCCACGGGGCTTCTCCACGCGGTCCCGGTCGTGCGTGTCCGCGTCGTACGAGGTGATCTCTACCGTCATCAGGACGCCGTCGGGGTCGGCCCAGTCGCCCTGGCCGGTGAAATGCCCGACTGGAGCGAGTACGCCGTCGGGAAGGGCACGGCCGTTACGGTAGGCCTCCACCTTCAGGCCCTGAGCCGTGTAGAGGGTGAGTTCCGGCCTCGCTTGCCTGCACTGGAAGACCAGCCACATCGCGATCTCGCCGTGATTGCCGTTCGTCGCTTTCCTGAGCCCGATCCGTCCGTCGATGAACTCCAACCTGACGGTCTCGTCCTCACGTTCGGCGAATTCGGCGATCCGCTCGAACACGTCCACCGACATCTGAGACGACGTGCGCTCTGCCATAACCGTCATGGTGCCTCCCTTCGTAGGCGGACACCAGCGTTACCGGCGATCGGCGCGGACGGGCGCGTTCCGGGTTGTGATCACCCGAGTGAGTGATCACCAGCCGCCGCCACCGGCAGCGTCAGCCCCCAGGCCCCCTCCCACACCGTCCACGTCCGCCTCCGCACCGGCCCCGACACCACCGCGTCCGCCCGGTACCGGAAGTCCGGCCCCGAGACGGTGATCCGCCGGCCCGTCGCCAGCAGCGGTGTCGCCTCCGCGCCCACCGACAGCGGCCGGGCCTCGACCTCGGCCAGGCCCGAGTCGCCCGGGGTGACCGACAGGGCCTCCAGGGGCTGGTCCAGGTCCACCAGGGTGATTCCGTCGACCTCCACGCGGAGGCGGGAGTGGCCCGGGGCGGAGGTCTGGGAGAGGGAGCGGGCGGGGCGGGCCGTCACCAGGGTCCGTACGAGGGACTGGCAGGTCCGTATCCAGGGGCGCGCGGAGTCGAGGTCGGCGCCGTGCCGGCCGGCCTCCTCGGCGTCCTCCGCCGCTCCCGGCAGGGGCGGAATCCGCAACGCCCCCAGCACCACCCCGTCGCTCTCGTCGACCAGCAGGTCCATGCGCCGCTCGGCGCCGTCCAGGACGGCCCGGGCAGCGGCCACCGCGCCCGCGGGGATGCCCAGGGAGTGGGCCAGGCCCTGGGCGCCCCCCACCGGCACCACCGACAGCCCACATCCGGCCAGCTCCCGCCACCGGTGCAGCAGGGACACCGTCCGCACCAGAGCCCGGTCGTCGCCGATCACGACGGGCCTGCGGGAACCTTTTCGCTGGAGTGCCCGGGCGAATTCCTCGGGCCCCTCCGGGAGGCACACTTTCGTGGTCGCACCCGCGCTGAGCACGTCTTTCGCGATCCGTACGGCCTCGCCGTCCGTACGGCGGGCGACCGGGTCTATGACCACCAGCAGCTGGTCGTGAGTCGCCACCTCGGTCATGCCTCGCTTCCTCGGGTAGCATCTTTGTGCAAGAGCCCCTTGCGCTATTGCGCCAGGGGCTTCGTCTATTCCGGGGCATCCGGTCCGACGGGTTGCGGCCAACGAAGGTCGCCGGTGTACGAAACAGGCTGTGCGAGGCACAGTCAATGGCGCGTACGCCTCTGACCTTGGACATGCCCCGCCCGGAAGGGGTGTACGCGCGTGCCCGCACTTGTGCTGCTCGGTGCTCAGTGGGGTGACGAAGGCAAGGGAAAGGCAACCGACCTGCTCGGTGGCTCGGTGGACTATGTGGTGCGCTACCAGGGCGGCAACAACGCCGGCCACACGGTAGTCGTGGGCGATCAGAAGTACGCCCTCCACCTCCTCCCTTCCGGAATCCTCTCGCCGGGGTGCACCCCGGTCATCGGCAACGGAGTCGTCGTCGACCCGTCGGTCCTGTTCTCCGAGCTGAACGGACTGAACGAGCGTGGCGTCGACACGTCCAAGCTCCTGATCAGTGGTAACGCCCACATCATCACGCCGTACAACGTCACTGTCGACAAGGTGACGGAACGCTTCCTCGGGAAGCGGAAGATCGGTACCACCGGGCGCGGCATCGGCCCGACGTACGCGGACAAGATCAACCGTGTCGGCATCCGCGTCCAGGACCTGTACGACGAGTCGATCCTCACGCAGAAGGTCGAGGCGGCCCTCGACGTCAAGAACCAGATCCTCACCAAGCTCTACAACCGGCGGGCGATCGCCGTCGACCAGGTGGTCGAGGAGCTGCTGACCTACGCCGACCGGCTCGCGCCGTACGTCGCCGACACGGTCCTGGTCCTCAACCAGGCCCTGGAGAACGACAAGGTGGTCCTCTTCGAGGGCGGCCAGGGCACCCTCCTGGACATCGACCACGGCACGTACCCCTTCGTCACCTCCTCGAACCCGACCGCGGGCGGCGCCTGCACGGGCGCCGGGGTCGGCCCGACGAAGATCAGCCGGGTCATCGGCATCCTGAAGGCGTACACGACCCGCGTCGGCGCGGGCCCGTTCCCCACGGAGCTCTTCGACGAGGACGGCGAGGCGCTGCGCCGCATCGGCGGCGAGAAGGGTGTCACGACCGGCCGTGACCGTCGCTGCGGCTGGTTCGACGCGGTGATCGCGCGGTACGCGACCCGGGTGAACGGCCTGACCGACTTCTTCCTCACCAAGCTGGACGTCCTCACCGGCTGGGAGCAGATCCCGGTCTGCGTGGCGTACGAGATCGACGGCAAGCGCGTCGAGGAACTCCCGTACTCCCAGTCCGACTTCCACCACGCGAAGCCGGTCTACGAGATGCTGCCGGGCTGGTCCGAGGACATCTCCAAGGCGAAGTCCTTCTCCGACCTGCCGAAGAACGCCCAGGACTACGTCAAGGCGCTGGAGGAGATGTCGGGCGCGCCGATCTCCGCGATCGGCGTCGGCCCGGGCCGGACCGAGACGATCGAGATCAACTCGTTCATCTAGGCACGGCAGTTCGGCAGGGGTCTTGTTCAGCAGGGGTCCTGTGCGGCAGAGATGTCTGTTCTTCCGCGTGTGCCCCCGTCCGGTCCCGGACGGGGGCACACGCGCGTGCACACCCGAGTCCACCTGAGGGGCGGGCGGTTTGTGTACGAACCAACCGGATTTGTCGGGCATAGCCTGAATCGTGTCTGCGTGATTCCCCACAGGAGAGGTGAGCGCGATGCGCGTACTGCTCAAGGCGTCCATGGACACAGAGAAGGCGAACGAGGCCATCCGGAACGGCACCCTGGGGAAACTGATCCAGGAATCGATGGAACAGATCAAGCCCGAAGCGGCGTACTTCACCACCGAGAACGGGCAGCGCACCGCTTACCTGGTCTTCGACATGCAGGACAGCTCGCAGATGCCGGTGCTCAGCGAGCCGTTCTTCCTCAACCTGGGCGCCAAGATCACCTACACGCCCGTCATGAACAGCGAGGACGTGCAGAAGGGCCTCTCCCAGCTGGGTCGCTGACCCTCAGCTGAAGATGATCATCGATCCCTGGGCCAGACTCCGCGTCGCCGCGGCGTGCAGGCCGAGCCACACATGACGTTCGCGGGCGAAGGGGCTGGGGTCGTAGGGAACCGGTGCGGCCGGCTCCTCCAGCTCCGTGGGACCGGGCGGTGCCTCCGGGGGCGCCGGAGGGTTGGCCGGGTCGATGCCGAGGGACGGGGCGACGAACTCCAGCTCCCGCAGCAGCGTCTGCGACGAGCCGAGGGGGCCGCCGCCCGCGAGGAGTTCGTCGTTGGACAGCGGGTGCGGGAAGTCCACGGGGACGTACGCGCCCGCGTGGTCGTAGTGCCACACGAGGTGGGACTGCTGGGCCGTCGCCTCGAACATCTCCAGCAACTGTTCGTAGTCGCCGCCCAGTTCGTCCACCGGCGTCACCGGCAGCCCGCAGACCTGGAGCAGGTAGGCGCGGCGCAGGAAGTGCAGCGCGTCGTAGTCGAAGCCGGCCACCGGCGCGACCTCGCCGGACAGCCCCGGCATGTACTGGTACACCGGAACCGGCGGGAGCCCGGCCTCGGCGAGCACCTTGTTGTATTGCGCGAGTTCCTCGGCGAACGGATTGTCCGGGGTGTGGCACAACACGTCTACGAGCGGCACCAGCCACAGGTCACAGGCCAAAAGTCAGCTCCTCGGTCACTCGCAGCGCTGCGGTCGTCACAGTGGTCGTCACACGGTGGTCAAGGCAGGGTAGTCGGTGCGGCCCCGGGTCGGCTGCCCCTGTGCACGTCACATACCCGGCCCGGCCCGGCTCACCCCGTGGCGAGGCGCTCGATCAGGGCCAGGGAGTCCGCGTTGTACGCGGCGACGATCGAGCGGGCGGCCTTGGTGTCGTGCTGGGCCAGGGCGTCCACCAGTTCGGTGTGGCCGTGCCACAGGCGGCCGCGCAGGTCGGTCAGGCGGCGCAGGTGCTGCACCAGGCACACCCAGGACTGCACGCGCAGCCGGTGCAGGAAGTCGGCGAGGTAGCGGTTGCCGAACATGCTGCTCAGTTCGCGCCAGTAGCGCAGGTCGTAGCCGATCAGGACGGTGAGGTCCCCGGCGGCCGCGGCGCGCTGCGCCTCGTCGGCGCGGCGGCGTATCCCCGCCACGGCGGCGGCCGTACGGGGGTCGTCGAGGTCGCGGTAGCCGAGGTGGCCGTTGTCGAGCGCCTGGAACATTCCGTCGGTGACCAGGGCGCGGGCCTCGAGGATGCCCCGGAAGTCCTCGACCGAGTACTCGTGCACCCTGAAGCCCCGGTGCTGGTCGGCCTCCAGGAGGCCCTGCGCGGACAGGTCCACCAGCGCCTCGCGCACGGGTGTCGCGGAGACGCCGTACTGCTCGGCGATCTCCTTCACCGTGAACTCCTGCCCCGGCTGCAGCCGCCCCGCCAGCACCTCGTCTCGAAGCGCGTCGGCGATCTGCTGCCGCAGGGTGCTGCGGGTCACGGCGCCGCTGCCGCTACGGCCGGGCATGGTCGGGGCGTCTCCCTCGTCGCGAATCGGTGGCGTACACGTACATGTCTACGAGCACGCCACCTTACGCGTTCGATTCGGCGCGACATCGGGCCAGGTGACTACTCCGTGTATTCGTCCGCCACGGTCAGTGCCGCGTCCAGCGCCGCCAGCCCTTCCTTCAGCTCCGCCTCACTCGCGTTGCACGGCGGCACCACATGCGTCCGGTTCATGTTGATGAACGGCCACACCCCGCCGGCCTTCACCGCGGCGCCGAACGCGGCCATCGGCGCGTTCGCCTCACCGGCCGCGTTGTACGGCACCAGCGGCTCGCGCGTCTCCTGGTTCTTCACCAGCTCGATCGCCCAGAACATGCCCACACCGCGCACCTCGCCCACCGACGGGTGCCGCCCGGCCAGCTCCCGCAGCGCCGGAGCGACGACGTCCGTCCCGAGCCGGGCCGCGTTCTCGACGACGCCCTCCTCGGCCATCACGTTGATCGTCGCGACGGCCGCCGCACACGCCAGCGGATGCCCCGAGTACGTCAGTCCGCCCGGGTAGGGCCGCTTGGCGAAGGTCTCCGCGATCGCCCCGGAGATCGCGACACCGCCGAGCGGCACGTACCCGGAGTTCACGCCCTTGGCGAAGGTCATCAGGTCCGGCACGACGTCGAACAGGTCCGCCGCGAACCACTCGCCGGTCCGCCCGAAACCGGCCATGACCTCGTCCAGGATGAAGACGATGCCGTACTTGTCGCAGATCTCACGGACGCCGGCGAGGTAGCCCGGCGGCGGGATCATGATCCCGGCCGTTCCCGGAATGGTCTCCAGGAGGATCGCGGCGACCGTCCCCGGCCCCTCGAAGGCGATCGTGGTCTCCAGGTGCTCCAGGGCCCGCGCGCACTCCTGCTCCTCGCTCTGGGCGTAGAAGCGGGAGCGGTACAGGAAGGGCGCCCAGAAGTGCACGACACCGGCCGCGGCACCGTCGGAGGCCCAGCGGCGCGGGTCACCGGTGAGGTTGATCGCCTGCTGGGTGCCGCCGTGGTAGGAGCGGTACGCCGACAGCACCTTCGGCCGGCCCGTGTGCAGCCGCGCCATGCGCACGGCGTGCTCCACGGCGTCGGCACCGGCGTTGGTGAAGAAGATCTTGTCCAGGTCACCGGGCGTCCGCTCGGCGATCAGCCGCGCCGCCTCCGACCGGGCCTCCAGCGCGAAGGCGGGCGCGAAGGTGGTCAGGGTCGCGGCCTGTTCCTGGATCGCGGCGACGACCTTGGGGTGCTGGTAGCCGATGTTGGTGTAGACGAGCCCGCTGGTGAAGTCGAGGTACCGGTTGCCGTCGTAGTCCCAGAAGTACGACCCCTCCGCGCCGGCCACGGCGAGCGGGTCGATGAGCTCCTGCGCGGACCAGGAGTGGAACACGTGCGCACGGTCCGCGGCCTTCACGGCGGCGCCGACCTCGGGGTTTGGCTGAGGGGTCATGGACCCGAGAGTAAATGTCCGCGATGCGGAAGCGGTATCGGCGTCCTGTCTGTGGACGGGGGCTTTCCGCGACAGGTTGTCGAAGAGGGCGGGGTGGCGGCGTGCCGAGGAGGCCTGCTTGACAGCCTCCTGTCGAAATGACAGGATGTTGTCATCAAGAACATCGGTGAACGGCCCGAGGAGGCAGCCATGACCCGCAAGCCCGTGCATCTCGGCGTGTACGACACCCTCGCCGACTGGGAGACGGGGCACGCGACGGCGTATCTCGCCCGCGCCGGATACGAGATCCGCACGGTCGGCCCGGCCCGTGAGCCCGTGACCTCCCTCGGCGGCCTCACCATCCGGCCCGACCTGGCCCTGGACGACCTGCGCCCCGAGGACAGCTCCCTGCTGATCCTCCCCGGCGCCGACCTCTGGGACCTGTCCGACGACCTCGCCCCCTTCGCCCGCAAGGCCCGCGCCTTCCTGGACGCCGGCGTTCCCGTCGCCGCGATCTGCGGGGCCACCGCCGGGCTCGCCCGCGAGGGCCTGCTCGACGACCGCGACCACACCAGCGCGGTCTCCTTCTACCTGGCCGCGACCGGATACGGCGGCGCCGAGCGGTACGTCGACGCGGACGCCGTCACCGACCGCGGCCTGATCACCGCCGGACCCACCGAACCCGTCGCCTTCGCCCGGGAGGTCTTCGGGCTCCTCGGGGTGTACGAGGGCGAGGTGCTGGACGCCTGGTACCGCCTGTTCCACGACTCCGACGCCGAGGCGTACGCCGTACTGGAGAAGGCGCAGGCGCAGCAGTGAGCCGGGAGCGGCAGGACCTGTTCAGCCGCACCGCACTCGGCGTCTTCCGCCTCAACGGGCAGTTCCTCGCCGTGGCCGAGGAGCTGGCGAAGCCCGCCGCGCTCACCGCCGCCTGGTGGCAGGTGCTCGGCGCGGTGCTCGGCGAACCGCTGCCGGTCTCCGGCATCGCCCGCGCGATGGGCATCACCCGGCAGAGCGTGCAGCGCATCGCCGATCTGCTGGTGCAGAAGGGGCTGGCCGAATACCGGCCCAACCCCGCACACCGGCGCGCCAAGCTGCTGGCGCCCACGCGGGAGGGGCGGGCGGCCGTCTCCCGCATCGACCCCGGCCACGCGGCGTTCGCCGACCGGCTGGCGCAGGCGTACGGCGGCGACGCCGAACTCGCCGAGGCCGTACGGGTGCTGGAACGGCTGTCCAAGGTGCTCGAACAGGTGGGCCCGCCTGTTACGGAACCGTAGACAACGCCCAGCTCACCGCCGGGTGGAGCCGCACTATCCTCGGGCTGTTGCTCACGTGCGGGGCGGGGGAAGGCGGCGCGACGATGGAGAAACTGGGGCCTGGGGATCCGCACCGGATCGGCGCGTACCGGCTGTTGGCGCGGCTCGGCGCCGGCGGGATGGGCCAGGTGTATCTGGCCAGGTCGGACCGGGGGCGCACGGTCGCCGTCAAGCTCGTGCGGGAGGAGCTGGCCGCGCAGGACGAGTTCCGGGCGCGGTTCCGGCAGGAGGTGCGGGCCGCACGGCAGGTCGGCGGGTACTGGACGGCGCCGGTGCTGGACGCGGACACCGAGGCGGTCGTGCCGTGGGTCGCCACCAAATACGTCGCCGGCCCCAGCCTCCAGCAGGTCGTCGGCCACGACCACGGGGCACTGCCCGAACGCTCCGTGCGCATCCTCGCGGCCGGACTGGCGAACGCGTTGCAGGACATCCACGCCGGCGGGATCATCCACCGCGACCTCAAGCCGTCCAACGTGCTGGTGACGATCGACGGTCCACGGGTCATCGACTTCGGCATCGCGCGCGCCCTGGAGACGGTGACGGACGGGGGGCTGACCAGGACCGGCGCGCTCGTCGGCTCGCCGGGCTTCATGGCGCCCGAGCAGGTCCGGGGCGACCGGATCACCCCCGCGTGCGACGTCTTCTGCCTCGGCTCGGTGCTGGCGTACGCGGCGACCGGCAAGCTGCCCTTCGGCACCGCCAACAGCGGAGTGCACGCCCTGATGTTCCGTATAGCCCAGGAGGAGCCGGACCTGGAGGGCGTCCCCGAGGGCATCGCCGAACTGGTCCGTGCCTGCCTGAAGAAGGAACCGGGGGCGCGCCCGACGCTGGACCGCATCCTGGAGCGCACGGGCGCGGAGGACACGGTGGCCGGGGGGCGGTCACGGGATCCGTGGCTGCCGGGCGCGCTGGTGGCGCAACTGGGGCGGCACGCCGTGGAGTTGCTGGACGCGGAGGATCCCGAGGGGGCGGGAGGTGACGGCACGGAGGCCGGCGCGACCCGGGTCTCCGAGGCGTCTCCCGAGCACGCCGCCGTCGCCGACGCCGCGCCTCCTGGTCCGCCCGTGCCGGGGCAGCCGGGCAGTGGCGCGCGGCTGGACCACCTGCCCACCGTCGTCGCGGGCCAGGGCGGCCGGACGCCGTCACCGGCAGCCACGGGCAGCCCGGCCGCTCCCGCCCCGGCCCACCCCGTGTACGGCTACCCGCAACCACACCCGCAGCCCTCGGCGTACGGCTTCCCGCAACAGCCGGGCAGTCCGCCGCCGCCGTACAACCCGTACGGCAGCCTCGGCGGGACCCCGCCCTACGGCCCGCCTCCTGCCGCACCCACTCCGCCCTACGGCCCGGTGACCCAGGACCCCGGGAAGAACCGTCGCTCCACCGCGCTGCTCGTCCTCGTCGCCCTGGTCGTCGCGCTCGGTGCCGGCGGCACGGTCTACGCCCTGATGAGCGGCGACGGCGACAAGGAGGCGGGCGGCGGGGGGAGCCCCACCCCCACCGCGACCGCTCCCACGACCCCGGGCCAGAGCACGCCCGACGACCCGTCACCCACGGAGCCGGCGACCTCCGCCCCGCCGTCGGGCGGCGCGATCCCGGCCGGCTACCTCGGCACCTGGACCACGACGATCGACAACGCCGACGGACTGCACACCCGTCAACTGACCATCCAGCAGGGTGAGACGGGCGACGCGGTCCTGTCCCTGGTCGCCGACGGCCCCACCGCGAACGGCACCTACCACTGCGTCTTCCAGGCAGACCTGCTCGAAGCGCCGAGGGGTGACGGTCCCTTGAGTGTCGGCCCGTCCTCGGTCACCAGCGGCGAGCCCCGCTCCTCCTGCACGCCGGGAGCGCCGACCGAGATCACCCTGCTCCCGGACGGAACACTGGAGCGCACGAACACCGGCACGGACGAGAAGCTGACATACACCCGGCAGTGACCCCCCAGCCCGTCCGGCGTTTGAGGACGAGGCCCTTCGGGCCGATGGGGGTCCGGGGGGCGCAGCCCCCGGGGACGGGACGGGAAGGGGCGGCGGGGGCGAAAACAGCCCGGCGCCCACCACCCCGCACCCTCACGGTCACCGCGGCTCCGGCGGCCGCTGGCGGGGCATGTTCGGCCGGGCCCCCGCTCCCGGCGGCAGAAACCGCCCCGGAAAGGCCCCGGCGTCCGCCCGCTGCCCCACGGCCACCGCCGACTGGATCCCCAGCGGCGACGCGCCGGTGTGGAACTCGACCATCCAGTCCGCCGTCTCCGTACGCACCAGCTCCGCCACGTCCTCGGAGAACCTTCGCAGCACCCCCAGACACCGCTCGGCCGCCTCGCTCGCCGTCCCGTCCGCCGGCCCCAACACCTCCCGCACGCACTCCGAGGCCCAGTCGAACTGGAGCACCTGAAGCCGCCGCTGCACGGCCTGGGCCGTGGCCACGTCCCTTATCCAGCCGGACGTCACACCGAAGAACCGGTCCCCGGCGACGCACGCGACCGCCAGCAGCAGCGAGAGATACCCCCAGGGCGCGACGCCGGCCACCACCCCCGTCATGTCCAGCAGTGGCAGCGCGGCCCCCGCCACCGCCCCGGCCGCCGCCCCCGCCCGCAGCCCCTGCGCCCCCCGCCGCTTCCACACCCGGTCCGCGAGATACCAGGCCGCCGTCTCCAGCGCCCCGCGCTCCACCCACCGGTACAGCTCGTCCAGGCGTACGGCGGGCTCGCCCCAGTCCCCGAGCGGAAACACCCGCCCCGTCAGATCGCCCGGCCGCAGCCCGGCCGCCCCCTCGCCCCGCCCGTCCTGAGGTGGACCCTCGGGCTGCATCTCCGGCTGACCCACCCGGCACTCCCTACCTGATCCCGACCGATCACGTTGCGTGACGCCTGTTGCTGCTGCGTCGGCCCCCTTCCTACCGCCCAATGGGTGGCTAAGGCGTAGCTTTGGTCTCTTTTCCGCCCGGAAGAGTCTCTTGATCAGGTATAGGATTCGCGGCCCACTCACTCGAAAGAGTGCTGGGGCGATGCCTGCGCGGAGCACGTAGGCTCGTGCTGACGGGAACTCCGTACGGACCAAGGAGCTGATCGTGATCCCCGGTGGTGGGCAGCCCAACATGCAGCAGTTGCTGCAGCAGGCCCAGAAGATGCAGCAGGACCTGGCGAACGCACAGGAGGAACTGGCCAGGACCGAGGTCGACGGTCAGGCGGGCGGAGGCCTGGTGCGGGCCACCGTCACCGGCGCCGGCGAACTCCGCGCGCTGAAGATCGACCCGAAGGCGGTGGATCCGGACGACACCGAGACCCTCGCCGACCTGATCGTGGCGGCCGTACAGGCGGCCAACGAGAACGCGCAGACGCTCCAGCAGCAGAAGCTCGGTCCGCTGGCCCAGGGCCTCGGCGGCGGCAGCGGCATCCCGGGCCTGCCGTTCTAGTCTCCTCACCTCGCACCAACCCAGTGCCCGGCCCGCCTTACTAAGAGGGGCACCGGGCAACTACCGTACGTACAGAAGGAACCCAGGAAGGACGGGCAGTCCGTTGTACGAAGGCGTGGTCCAGGACCTCATCGACGAACTGGGGCGGTTGCCCGGCGTCGGTCCCAAGAGCGCGCAGCGGATCGCCTTCCACATCCTCCAGGCGGAACCGACCGACGTACGGCGTCTCGCGCAGTGTCTGATGGAGGTCAAGGCGAAGGTCCGCTTCTGCGCGACCTGCGGCAACGTCGCGCAGGAGGAGCTGTGCAACATCTGCCGCGACCCCCGCCGCGACCTGTCCGTCATCTGCGTGGTCGAGGAACCGAAGGACGTCGTGGCGATCGAGCGCACGCGCGAGTTCCGCGGCAAGTACCACGTGCTCGGCGGGGCGATCAGCCCGATCGAGGGTGTCGGCCCCGACGACCTGCGGATAAGGGAACTGCTCGCGAGGCTGGCCGACGGGACCGTCACGGAGCTCATCCTCGCCACGGACCCGAATCTCGAGGGCGAGGCGACGGCCACGTATCTCGCCCGCATGATCAAGCCCATGGGCCTCAAGGTCACCCGCCTGGCCAGCGGCCTCCCGGTGGGCGGCGACCTGGAATACGCGGACGAGGTGACCCTCGGCCGCGCCTTCGAGGGGAGACGACTCCTAGATGTCTGACGCCACGCTGCACGAACGCAGCCAGAATCCCGATGACTTCGCGGTCCAGATCGCGGACCAGATCGAGAGCTTTTTGGTGGCCGTCACCGAGGTGGCCAGGGGCGACGAGCCGGACTCGGCGGTCCCCTTCCTCCTCCTGGAGGTCTCCCAGCTCCTGCTGGCCGGCGGCCGCCTCGGCGCGCACGAGGACATCGTCCCCGACGAGCGCTACGAGCCCGACCTGGGCCCCGAGGGCGACGTGGACGACCTCCGCGAGAACCTGGCCCGGCTCCTCGACCCGATCGACATCTACTCCGAGGTCTTCGACCCCTACGAGCCCCGCAAGGCGCCCGTGCCGGCCCGTATCTCCGACGACCTCGCCGACGTCATCACCGATCTCCGCCACGGCATGGCCCACTACCGCGCCGGCCGCACCTCTGAGGCCTTGTGGTGGTGGCAGTTCTCCTACTTCTCCAACTGGGGCTCCACAGCGTCGGCGAGCCTGCGCGCACTCCAGTCGGTGGTCGCCCACGTCCGCCTGAACCAGCCCCTGGAGGAGCTCGACGGACTCGACACGGACCAGGAAATCGGCGACGAGACCCTGGAGTTCGAGGCGGGCCGGGTGATGGCGGAGGAGATCGGGGGCCCGCTGGGCCTGCACCAGGCCGAAGCCAAATAGCCCGGGACAACTCCGGCTCACCGGCCGGAAGCGCCCGTCCAACGCCCTGCGCCGCGGCCGCCACGAGCGTCATGATGGCCCCATGACGGGGCAGGCGAAGGCGTTGATGTGGACGGGGATCGGCCTCTGTGCCGCGGGAGCGGCGGGGCTGGTCGTCGGCGGTGTGCTGGATGTCGACGCGGCGGATCCGTGGGCGAGCGTGGCCGGGGGAGCGGCGGGGCTGGTGGGTCTGGCCCTCACCATCTACGCCCTCTTCACGGGCGGTGGCGGCACTCGTCGGCCACCGCCGGCGGTGCGCGGTCCGTCGCCGCGGGCGGGAGCATCAACGTGGCGGTGACGGGCGACGGTACCGCGGTGCCGGCGCCACCCGCGGAGCCCCCTGCCCCGGCTCCTCCCGCTCCCCGAGCCGGGAGCGTGACCGCCTCCAGCGATCGGTCGATCGCCGCGGGAGGTGACATCGGCTCCGCGTCGACCGGCGACGGGCGATGAGTTCGCCGTCGGAGGCGTCCGGGGACCGGTCGATCGCCCCCCCAGGGACATCCACCAGGTCCTGACCGGCGCCAACTCCCTCGCGATGCACGTCGACCAGAGCACCCACGTCGGCCGCCGGGTCGCCTTCCCGCCCGATCCCCTGGGCACGGCCCCCGCAACATCCCCGCCCGCCAGGGCTTCGTAGGCCGTCGCCCACGAACTCGCTCGTCTCGACCAGGGGTTGAGTGCCGCGCGCGGTGTGGTGGTCCGTCCAGGCGCTGCGCGGGCTCGGCGGCATCGGGAAGTCCGCGCCGGCCGCGCACCGGGCGGATCGGCGGGCCGGGCAGGACCTGGGCTCGCCGCCCTGGCCATCGCGCTGCCGGGCGGCGGGGGCACCGCACGGCAGGCGATCCCGGCCCATCGGGCCGCGCCGCAGGCCCGCCGGCGGGCGCTGGGCCAGGACCACCCGGTGACGCTGGGCGCGTGCAACGACCTCGCCGACGCCTGCCGGGCCCTGGGCGACCTGGAGCAGGCGTTCCCGCTGTGCGAGCAGATCCAGCACGCTGCCGCGAGACCCTGGGCGAGGACCACCCGGAAACCCTCCGCGCCTGGCACCACCTGGCCTCCTGCTGTCGCGCCGACCAACAGGCGCGGCACTCCGTGGAGTTGGTGGACGCAGAACGTCCTGGCCGGCGTGTCCTGGGCCACGACCACCCCGACACGCTCGTCTCCCGCAGCAACCTCGCCGCCGCCTACGAGTCGGCGGGGGAGCGACAGCGGAGGGTGCGGCGAAGCTCTTCGTCCCGGTGCTGGAGGACCGGACGCGGGTCCTGGGGCCGGATCACCCGGAACACGGTCCGGTCGCGGGCGATCCTGAGTCCGCTCAGGGGCGTCCCGCCGTGGGTCGCCCCGGGGGTAGCCCGCTCCACCACGCGTCCGGGAGAGCACTCCCTCGTGGCGGCGGCCGGAGAACGGAATCGTGGAGGGCGCAAGGTCAGCCGGCCCGCAACGGCCCTCACGCCCCAAGGGAAACGCCATGAAGTCGCTGCTCTCCTCCAAGCCCGCCCTGTGGTTCCTGTTCCTGTTCAACCTCACCGTCGCCGTGGCCGCGCCGTTCGTCGTGGACGGGTCGCAGGGTGTCATGACCGCCGTCGGGATGGGTGTGGTGTCCCTGGGCGCCGGTGTGAGCCTGCTGCGCGGACGGCAGGCAGCGGCCGCCTGAGCGGTCACCGGGCGCTCACGGAGCATGAATTGGGTGCTTCCTGGCTGTGCCCTGTATCTCGCCTGTACGGGGCCTAACCAGCGAAAAGAGAGTCTGGAGTCACTCCACACCGCACAGCACGCGGAGGGAGGAAGACCCGCCTCGATCGCAGGAGACAGCGATGACCCGTCGTTCCATATCCAAGCGCGCAGCCATCGTGACCGCCACCGCCGTCGTCGCCGTCGGCACGGTCGCCGCCGGTGTCAGCCTGGCCGGCCAGGCCTCCCCGAAGAACGCGAGCAAGAAGCAGATCGCCTCGCTCTTCGACACCTGGAACGCCGCCCTGCAGACCGGTGACTCGGAGAAGGTCGCCGACCTGTACGCCAGGGACGCGGTCCTCCTGCCCACCGTCTCCAACCAGGTCCGCACGGACCGCGCCGAGATCGTCGACTACTTCGACCACTTCCTGGACAACAAGCCGGTCGGCAAGAAGACCGAGACGATCGTCAACGTCCTCGACGCCGACTCCGCGATCGACACCGGCGTGTACGAGTTCACGCTGACCGACCCCGACACCGGCAAGAAGCGCGTGGTCGAGGCCCGCTACACGTACGTGTTCGAGAAGATCGACGGTGAGTGGCTGATCGTCAACCACCACTCCTCGGCGATGCCCGAGGGCTGATCCCGAGGGCTGATCCCGAGGGCTGGTCCCGAGGACGAGTCCCCGGGGTGCCGCCTGAAAACCCGCCGGCCGGTCAGCCGCCCGCACGCAGGCGGATCTCCACGCACAGTCCGCCGCCGGGAGCGTCCCGGAGCGTCACGGTCCCGCCGTCGTCCGTCACCAGCTGCTTGACGACGGCGAGGCCAAGACCGGAGCCGGACCGGCCGGTCAGGCCCTGGCCGCGCCAGAAGCGGTCGAAGGCGCGGGACTTCTCCGGATCCGACATGCCGGGACCCTCGTCGAGGACCGACAACACCACTTCGTCGCCCCGTGTCTCCATCCGTACGGTGATCGTGCCGCCGTCGGGTGACACCTCCAGGGCGTTCGAGAGCACGTTGTCCAGCACCTGGTCCAGGTGACCGGGGCTGGTCAGCACCAGCAGCCGGCCGTCGGCACTCCCCCCGAGCGCGACGGTGACTCCGCGCTCGTCGGCGGCCGGCCTCCACACCGCCAGCCGGTCGTTCACGATGTCCGGCAGGGACAGCGGCTCCGCGGCCGTCACCTTCGCCTCGGCCCGTGCCAGCACCAGCAGTCCGTTGACCAGCCGGCTCATGCGGACCACCTCGGCGGTGGCCTGTTCCACGTCCTCCCGTACGAACTCGTCGTCCACCCCGTCGGCGATGTTGTCCAGCGACAGCCGCAACGCCGTGAGGGGCGTACGGAGCTGGTGGGAGGCGTCGGCCACGAAGATGCGCTGCGAGGCGATCAGGGTGTCCAGGCGCTCTCCCGCCTGGTTCAGCGTGCGGGCCAGGGTCTGCGTCTCGGTCGGACCCGTCACCGCGGAACGCGCGGTCAGGTCGCCGTCGCTGAACCTGCTCGCCATGGCGTTGAGTTCGCGCAGGGGCGCGGTGATGCGGCGGGCGGCGACAGCGCCGATCGCGGCCGCCGCGGCCAGGACGAGCACGGCCAGGCCGGCCCTGAAGCCCCAGATCTGCCAGAGCCTGCCGGTCATGTCCGAGGTCGAGTACACGATCCGTACGGCGCCGCCCTGGTCGGAGGACCGGGCGGGGACCGTGATGACCAGCTCCTTGCCCCAGATGAAGTCGGCGCCCCAGTCGGGCTCGGGCTTCTCGCCCTTCAGGGCCCGGGCCAGGGCCGCGTCGTTCTCGGGCCGGGGCAGCTTCGGTACGCAGCCGTTGGTGGGGGTCGCCTCGACCTTGCCGGGCGTCTCGGCGCGGTACGCCTCGGCCATCTGCTCAAGGGCGTCGCACGAGGTCCGGTCGCCGTTGCCCAGCAGCAGCGCCATGGTCTTGGCCTCGCGGAGGACGGACACCGCGGTGTCGTCGCGCAGCTGCTTGGTGAGCGTGAAGGCGACCGGCACGGTGAAGAGGAAGATCGCGACCGCGACGAGCAGGATGTAGCTGCGGATGAGCTGGCGGTTCATGAGGCGCCGCTGTCCTTCGTGCCGTCACCGCTCTCGCCGTCGTCCTTGACGATCTCCAGGCGGAACCCGACCCCCCGCACCGCCTCGATCGTGATCGCACCCTTCAGCTTCCGCCGCAACGCCGCCACGTGCACGTCCAGGGTCTTCGTCGGGCCGAACCAGTTCGCGTCCCAGACCGCCTCCATGATCTGCTCGCGCGACATCAGCGCGCCCGGCTCCTCGGTGAGGAAGGCCAGCAGGTCGTACTCCTTGGGCGCGAGGGCGACCTCCTCGCCGTCCAGGCGGACGCGGGCGGCCTTGCGGTCGACGGTCAGGCGGGTGCCGTAGCGGTCGGGGCCGGCCGCGGCGGCCTCACGCGGCTGCACGCGCCGCATGACCGCTCTTATCCGCGCGATGACCTCCCGCACGCCGAAGGGCTTGGACACGTAGTCGTCGGCGCCGAGCTCCAGGCCGACCACCCGGTCCGTCTCGTCACTGCGTGCGCTGATCACGATGATCGGCACGCCACCGCGCTCTCTGAGGGCCCGGCAGACGTCGAGGCCGTCGGTGTCGGGCAGGCCGAGATCGAGGAGTACGACGTCGTAGGGCTCGGGGTGGGCCAGGGCGGCGGCGCCCGTGGTGACCCAGTCGACCTCGAAGCCGTAGCGAGTCAGGCCGCGGCGCAGGGACTGGGCGACCGGTTCATCGTCTTCGACGAGAAGTACGTGCACAGGCCGAACCCTAGTGCTTGAGACTTCATTGACCGTCAGGACCTGTGACGCTTGGCACTTTTCCGGAGGCCCTCTGGTGGGCATGCGCTGACCTGGGCGCCCGAGTCTCACGATGCGATACCTCAGAGGCGAATTTCGGGCGCTCGATAGACTGAGCCGACCGCAGTACATATGCGTATGTGCGGATAGAGACTGACTGAGCGAGGAGCGCACGTGGGCCTTGTCGTGCAGAAGTACGGAGGCTCCTCCGTAGCCGATGCCGAGGGCATCAAGCGCGTCGCCAAGCGAATCGTGGAAGCGAAGAAGAACGGCCACCAGGTGGTCGTGGTCGTTTCCGCGATGGGCGACACGACGGACGAGCTGATCGATCTCGCCGAGCAGGTATCCCCGATGCCGGCCGGGCGTGAGTTCGACATGCTGCTGACCGCCGGAGAGCGGATCTCCATGGCGCTGCTGGCCATGGCGATCAAAAACCTGGGCCACGAGGCGCAGAGCTTCACCGGCAGCCAGGCGGGCGTCATCACCGACTCGGTCCACAACAAAGCGCGGATCATCGACGTCACGCCCGGCCGGATCCGGACGGCTCTGGACGAGGGCAACATCGCCATCGTCGCCGGGTTCCAGGGCGTCAGCCAGGACAAGAAGGACATCACCACGCTGGGACGCGGCGGGTCCGACACCACGGCCGTGGCGCTCGCCGCCGCCCTCGACGCCGAGGTGTGCGAGATCTACACCGACGTCGACGGCGTGTTCACCGCCGACCCGCGGGTGGTGAAGAAGGCGAAGAAGATCGACTGGATCTCCTCCGAGGACATGCTGGAGCTCGCCGCCTCCGGCTCCAAGGTGCTGCTGCACCGCTGCGTCGAGTACGCACGCCGTTACAACATCCCGATCCACGTCCGCTCGTCCTTCTCCGGACTGCCGGGCACCTGGGTCAGCAACGAGAAGCCCGAGTCGCAAGGGGACCAGCAGGTGGAGCACGCCATCATCTCCGGAGTCGCCCATGACGTCTCCGAAGCCAAGATCACGGTTGTCGGCGTCCCGGACAAGCCGGGCGAGGCCGCGGTGATCTTCCGCGCCGTCGCGGACGCCGAGATCAACATCGACATGATCGTGCAGAACGTGTCCGCGGCCTCCACGGGTCTGACGGACATCTCCTTCACCCTCCCCAAGACCGAGGGCCGCAAGGCCATCGACGCCCTGGAGAAGGCGAAGGGCTCGATCGGCTTCGAGTCGCTGCGCTACGACGACCAGATCGGCAAGATCTCGCTCGTCGGCGCCGGCATGAAGACCAACCCGGGCGTCACCGCCTCCTTCTTCCAGGCGCTGTCCGACGCGGGCGTGAACATCGAGCTGATCTCGACCTCCGAGATCCGCATCTCCGTCGTCACCCGCCAGGACGACGTGAACGGGGCCGTCCGCGCCGTGCACTCCGCCTTCGGGCTCGACTCCGACAGCGACGAGGCCGTCGTCTACGGGGGCACTGGCCGCTGATGACCGTGGTTGCCGGGCGAACCGGCAGGCCGACGCTCGCGGTCGTGGGTGCGACCGGAGCCGTCGGCACGGTCATGCTCCAGATCCTGTCCCAGCACGCGGACATCTGGGGCGAGATCCGTCTGATCGCCTCACCGCGCTCGGCCGGCCGCAAGCTGGCCGTGCGCGGTGAGCAGGTCGAGGTGGTGGCCCTGTCGGAGGAGGCCTTCGACGGGATCGACGTCGCCATGTTCGACGTACCCGACGAGGTGTCCGCCCAGTGGGCGCCGGTCGCCGCCGCCAAGGGCGCGGTGGTGGTGGACAACTCGGGCGCCTTCCGGATGGACCCGCACGTGCCCCTGGTCGTCCCCGAGGTCAATCCGCACGCGGCCCGGGTCAGGCCGCGGAACATCATCGCCAACCCCAACTGCACGACCCTGTCCATGATCGTGGCGCTGGGCGCGCTGCACGCCGAGTTCGGACTGCGTGAACTCGTCGTCTCCTCCTACCAGGCGGTGAGCGGGGCGGGGCGCGCCGGTGTCGAGACGCTGCGCCAGCAGCTGTCCCTGGTCGCCGGCACGGAACTGGGGACCAGCCCCGGTGACGTGCGGCGGGCGGTCGGCGACAACACCGGGCCGTTCCCGGAGCCGGTCGCGCTGAACGTCGTGCCGTGGGCCGGGTCCCTGCGCGAGGACGGCTGGTCGTCCGAGGAGATGAAGGTGCGCGACGAGTCGCGCAAGATCCTCGGACTGCCCCGGCTGCCCGTCGCGGTGACCTGTGTCCGGGTGCCGGTCGTCACCACGCACTCACTGACCGTCCACGCCCGCTTCGAGGACGAGGTCACCGTCCGCAAGGCGCGCGAGATCCTCGCCACAGCGCCCGGCGTCGTCCTGTTCGACAACCCGGAGGCCGGGGAGTTCCCCACGCCTGCCGATGTCGTGGGCACCGATCCGACCTGGGTCGGACGGGTGCGGCGGGCGCTGGACGACCCGACGGCGCTCGAACTCTTCGTCTGCGGGGACAACCTGCGCAAGGGGTCCGCGCTCAACACCGCGCAGATCGCCGAGCTGGTGGCGGCGGAGTTGCGGTGAGGTCCCAGGTCGCGGGGCCGGTGTGACGTTTCGGCGGCCTCGTGCGCTTCATGCCGTGTGTGACGTGTGTGGAAGCAAGGGGTTACCGCCGGAAAAGTCCTCGCAGAAACCGCGTACATTTGTAGGATCTGTATGAGAAATGTGAGCCGGCCGTTGGTCCGGACCACTTGAAACCGAGCCGCCTCGGCATCCGAAGATTTGGCTCCCCGTCCTCCGCAACCACGCGGAGGGCGGGGAGCGTCTTTGCGAACGCCCTTGGGGGTGCGGGGACGCTTGACGGGGCGTGGGGACGCCCTGGCCATTCAGGACACAGGGGAAGAGCGGGTTGGGCATGAGCGCGTTTGACGCACGGTCAGTTGTACTGCCTGGCAGAAGACGGTCGGTCGCGTACAACCATGACGGGGGGAAGCGTGTCCAACTGGCGTGGCAGAGGTTCTCGACTTCAGAGCGGCGACGCGCGGCACGGCCCTTCGGCCGCCCCGCCCGTCCCTACGACCCCGCATGGCCGGTACACCCGGTGGCATGCCGGTGATCGCCCCCATGCCCGCAGCGCGGCCCGCCCGCATCCCCGGACAGCGTGACGGCGCCGAAGAAGTCGTGGCCGCCGGCACGACCGTCGACCATCTCACCGAGACCTACCGGGCGCACTACCGCTCGCTGCTGGGTCTCGCCGCCCTCCTTCTCGACGACACCGCCTCCTGCGAGGACGTCGTCCAGGAGGCCTTCATCCGCGTCCACTCCGCGCGCAAACGCGTCCGTGACCCGGAGAAGACCCTCGCGTACCTGCGTCAGACGGTCGTCAACCTCTCCCGCTCGGCCCTGCGCCGCCGCATCCTCGGCCTCAAGCTGCTCTCCAAGCCGATGCCGGACATGGCGAGCGCCGAGGAGGGTGCGTACGACCAGCTGGAGCGCGACTCCCTGATCAAGGCGATGAAGGGCCTGCAGCGCCGCCAGCGCGAGGTCCTGGTGCTGCGCTACTTCGCGGACATGACCGAGGCACAGGTCGCCGAGACCCTCGGGGTGTCGCTGGGTTCCGTCAAGGCGTACGGCTCGCGCGGCATCGCCGCTCTGCGGGTCGCCATGGAGGCCCCGGCATGACCGGAGACAACGACGGACGGCGTCATCTGCACGTCCCCCACGAGCCCTATGAATGGCGCGAGCCGACACAGTCGTCGGACGAGCAGGCGCCGAAGCAATCGCACGCTGGGAACGGAACTGTGAACCACGGCCCCGACGACCAGAGCTCACCCGGGCTCGACTCGGACGAGCTGGCACTGCGCAGCCTGCTGCACCAGGCGGTGCAGGAGATCGAGCCGAGCGACGGCACGCTGGACCATCTGCGCAAGGCGGTACCCGCCCGGCGGGCGCGCAAGCGGCAGGCCGTCGTCGGCATGGCGGCCGCCGCCCTCTTCGTCGGCACCGCCATCCCGGCCCTCGTGCACGTCTCGAACTCCGCCGGCGCCGACGCCGACCCGTCCATGGCAGGGCACTACTCCCAGACGCAGGGTGGCGCCGGCGAGGGCAAGGGCCCCGACGGCGGCGAGAGCACCTCCGGCGGCTCCGCCGGCAACACCGAGGACAAGGGCAAGGGCGAGCAGAAGGAAGAGGACAAGGGCAAGAGCACCGGCAGCAGCACCGGGGCCGGCGGCGGCGCCGACCCCTCCGCCACCAGCGCGGCGGGCGTCCCCGTCTGTACGGCCGCCGAGCTCGGCTCGACCACTCAGAGCGTCGACGCGCCCGACTCGGTCGGTGCGGTCTACGGCACCTTCCGCATCACCAACACCTCCGCCATCAGCTGTTCCGTCAACGGACCCGGCTCGGTCACGCCGACCCCGCAGGGCGCGGCGGACGCCGCCAAGATCACCACGGCCCGGCATGTCGCCGGGGACGCGGCGGCCTCGCTGCCCGACCCGGCCCTGGAAGTGGCCTCGCTGGTGCTGAAGCCGGGCGGTGCCTATGACGTCAAGTTCGCCTGGGTGCCCTCGGAGACCTGCCCCACGACAGGCGGCACCACGGGCGGCGACACGGGCAACCCGACGCCCGACCCCACGCCCACGGACGAACCCTCCACCGACGGCGGCACCGGCACCACCACGGGCGGGGACACCGGTACCTCGACCCAGCTCCTCACCGAGGACGGCACGGCCGACGGCAGTGTGATCGTCACGAACACCGCGGAGGGCGGGGCGCCGTCGATCTCGGCGCTGGTGTCCAACGCGTGCGCGGGGACCGTGTACTGGACGGGCGTGCTGGCGGGGGCCTGAGGGCGCCGCGCTTCGGTGCCGGTCTCAGACCGTCACCCGGCCCGCTTCCTCTTCCTGGTCCTCGTCCGGCACCAGCCCCAGCTCCGCGTCTTTGAGGAACTCGACCTCCCGCCGCAGCAGCCGGAACCACATGAACACCACGAACCCGGCGAACACGAACCACTCACCGGTGTAGCCGAGGTTCTGGAACGCCTTCAGGTCCAGCCCCGTGTCCGGCGGTGCAGCCGCCGGCACCGCGGTCATGCCCGAGTCCGCCTCGGCGAGCGTGACCCACGCGTCGTACAGGTCGTACGGCACGAGGTTCACCAGCGACGCCGCGCTGATCGCCGCGGTCTGCCCGGCCGGCAGTCCGCCCTGCGCACTGACGCCGTTGCTGCCCGGCGACTCGGACGCCTGGAGGGCACCGGTCACGGTGACCTCGCCGGTGGGCGCGGCCGGGGCCTTCGCGGGGTCGGGGGTGCCGGGCAGCCAGCCCCGGACGACGGGCAGGGCCTTGCCGCCGTCGGTGCGCAGCAGCGTCAGGACGTAGAAGCCCTCCTTGCCGTCCAGTTCGCGGTCCGGGACGAGGAGCTGGCGGTCGTACCTGCCGGTCGCGGTGACCGGCTCCCCGGAGGTCGCCTTGTCCACAGGGAGCAGCTCGGCCAGCGGCCGGGCGCTCTCCCGCTCGCCCGGCCCCGCCTCGGGGCTCACGGCCTGATGGTCCTGCATCCGGTCCTCGAAGCGGCTCAGCTGCCACGACCCCATGAAGAGGCAGAAGGGGATGGCGAGCAGCACGAAGACGTTGATCCCCCACCA
The DNA here is from genome assembly GCF_055578365.1 of Streptomyces sp. NPDC033131. NCBI lineage: Bacteria > Bacillati > Actinomycetota > Actinomycetes > Kitasatosporales > Streptomycetaceae > Streptomyces > Streptomyces sp. NPDC033131. The sequence continues at coordinate 145,779 of NZ_JBVIPA010000006.1, read as the reverse complement.
ACGGGGCGTCAGCAGAAACCGGTACACGCCATCAAAGGTACGGGGCTCCGGCGGGGGCCGGCCCTCGGGGGTCAGTACCGCTCGACGAGGTGTTCCCGGCCGGCCGGTGGCTCGTAGGGCTCCGGCCAGAAGTCGGTGACGGCGGATATCCGGCCGCTCTCGTCCCCCGTGAAGAACGAGATGCCGTGCATCTCCTCCGGTCCCACCGTGAAGTGGATCCAGGTCACCACCTGTTCCGGCTCGGCGACGATCCGCTCGACGCGCAGGTGCCAGTCGCCCGGATACTCACGGTTGAACCGGACGTACGTCTCCCGTCCGCTGATCCGCTCGCGCGTCTGCGGCAGCGTGTACACCACGTCCTCGGCCAGCGTGTCCGTGAACGTGTCCCAGTCCCGGGCCTCGGCGGAGGTCCAGAAGTTCTCGACTGTCCTGCGCAGATCGGTCATGCCGGAGAGTCTGCACCCCGCCACTGACAACGGACCGGGAGCGCCGAGGGCGGCCGGTGCGGCGGGCGGAGGGGCGGCCGGTGCGGCGAAAGTTGTCCACAGGCTGGGGGCCCTGGTCGGCGCGTTGTCGGTCGGTGCGGGCAGTATGGGGCCATGACTGAGAGCAACGGGTCCGCCGCGGCCGAGCGCAACGAGGAGATGCCGGACTGGGAGAAGCGCTTCCGGGCGCCCCGGGTGTCGCTGCCGGACTGGGCGGAGGACGCACCGGACCGCTCCCTGTTCGTGTCGAACGCGACGGGGACGTACGAGCTGTATGCCTGGGACCGCGCGACGGGCGGGCAACGCCAGGTGACCGACCGGCCGAACGGCACGACGGACGGTGTGCTCTCCCCGGACGGCACCTGGGTGTGGTGGTTCGACGACAAGGACGGCGACGAGTTCGGCGTCTGGCGCCGCCAGCCGTTCGAGGGCGGGGAGGACGAGCTCGCCACGCCCGGGCTGGAGGCGTCGTACCCGGCGGGCCTGGCGCTCGGACGGGACGGCCGGACGGCGGTCGTGGGCCGGTCGACCGACGAGGACGGTACGACCATCCATGTCGCCCGCACCGGCGAGGCCCCGGTGGAGATCTACCGCCACCGCGAGTCGGCGGGCGTCGGCGACCTCTCCCACGACGGCTCGCTGATCGCGATCGAGCACACCGAGCACGGCGACGCGATGCACTCGGCCCTGCGCGTCCTGCGCCCCGACGGCACACCGGTCGCCGAGCTCGACGACACCAAGGGCGGCAGCGAGGAACTGGGCCTCGAGGTGCTCGGCTTCGCACCGGTGGAGGGGGACACCCGGCTGCTGATCGGGCATCAGCGGCGGGGCCGCTGGGAGCCCCTGGTGTGGGACGTGGCGACCGGTGTGGAGAACGACCTCGCCCTGGACCTGCCCGGCGACGTGAGCGCCGAGTGGTACCCGGACGGCACCGGGCTGCTCATCGCGCACAGCTTCGAGGCCCGCAGCGAACTCTTCCGCTACGACCCGGCGACCCGCGACCTGGTCAGGATCCCGACCCCGGCCGGCACGGTCTCCGGGGCGACGGCCCGCCCCGACGGCAGCGTGGAATACCTCTGGTCCTCGGCCGCCGAGCCCTCGACCGTCCGCTCGACGACCGGCAGGGTCGTCCTCGACCCGCCCGGCATGAAGTCCCCGGGGTCCGTCCCCGTGCAGGACGTGTGGGTGGAGGGTCCGGGCGGCCGCATCCACGCCCTGGTCCAGAAGCCGGCGGGCGCGACCGGACCGCTCCCCACCGTCTTCGACATCCACGGCGGCCCGACCTGGCACGACAGCGACTCCTTCGCCGCGGGCCCGGCGGCATGGGTGGACCACGGGTACGCGGTGGTCCGCGTCAACTACCGCGGCTCCACGGGCTACGGCCGCGCCTGGACCGACGCCCTCAAACACCGGGTCGGCCTCATCGAGCTGGAGGACATCGCGGCGGTCCGCGAATGGGCGATCGCCTCCGGCCTCGCCGACCCCTCCCGCCTCGTCCTCACCGGCGGCTCCTGGGGCGGCTATCTCACCCTCCTCGGCCTCGGCACCCAGCCCGGCGCGTGGTCCCTCGGCATCGCGGCGGTACCGGTCGCCGACTACGTCACGGCCTACCACGACGAGATGGAGGCCCTGAAGGCCCTGGACCGCACCCTGCTGGGCGGCACCCCGGAAGAGGTCCCGGAACGCTTCGAGGCCTCCTCACCCCTCACGTACGTGGACCAGGTCAAGGCCCCGGTCTACATCTCCGCCGGCGTCAACGACCCCCGCTGCCCGATCCGCCAGATCGACAACTACGTCAAACGCCTGGAGGCGAGGGGCGCGATCCACGAGGTCTACCGCTACGACGCGGGCCACGGCTCCCTCGTCGTCGACGAACGCATCAAGCAGGTCCAACTGGAACTGGACTTCGCTGCGAGGCACGTGAGCGTGTGACCGGGGGCGGCCGGCCCCGTGGGCCCGCGGACGGTCGTGCCGCCCGGCCGGCACGGGCGGGCGCGGGCGGCACCGCGTAGCGCCGGGCTGCGCGAACCCTCGCGCAGCCCGGGCGAAGCCCGACCGACGGATGCCGCCTACGCCCCCGCCCGCTCCCGTTGTGCCCGCCTGCCCAGCAACTCCGCCAGCCCTCGACGGGTCGCCGCCAGCACCACCCGGTCCGACGCCCGCAGGACGTACGTGTCGGGCAGGTCCCACACCAGCCCGGACGACGCCCCAGGCGACCGCACGTCCTCATAGGCCTCCTCCGCGGCCGGCTCCTCCCGTTCACCGCCGGAGGCCGCCGTGTCCAGGGCGAGCACCCGCCACGCCCCCGCCCGAAACGCCTCCCCGACCGTCTTGCCCTCCAACTGCGGATGCCCGCCCACCTCCACGGCGGCGAACAACAACACCCGCCGCTCGACCGGGATCGCCCCCAGGATCTGCCGCCCCATCATCGCCCCGGCGAACGCGGGCGCCGCCAGATGCGACACACTCCGGCTCCGCGTGGAGGCCCCCGGGTGCGCGGCCCGCAGGGTGCGGTACACGGCGGTCGCGAAGTCGTCGTCGTACAGCCGCAGGACGACCCGCAGGTCGGGCCGTACGGACCGCGCGTACAGCACGGCCTCCAGGTTGGTGGTGTCCGCGCTGGTCACCGCGAGCAGCGCGTTCGCGCGGTGGATCTTGGCGGCTTCCAGCACGCCCTCCTGGGTGACGTCACCGAGCACGACCGGCACCCGCAGCCGCCGCGCGGTGGCGAGTCCGCGTGCGTCGGGGTCGGACTCGACGCACACCACGGGGATGTGCAGTTCGCGTAACCGGGTCAGCACGCGCGTACCGACCTTGCCGAGGCCGAGCAGCACGACGTGTCCGCCGAGCCCGCGCGGCGGTTTGCGCAGCGCGGACGCGCTCCGGAAGGTGCCCAGCGCTTCGAGCACCGCCGCGAGCAGCACCGGCAGGAGCAGCAACCCGACCAGACCGGAGAGGAGTTGGAGGACCTGGCGGCCGGTGGACGCGCCGATCGCGGGGTCGTTGATGGCGAACAGGTCGAGCAGGGTCAGGTAGGTCGCGTGCAGCGGATGGTCGCCGGTGACCAGGGTCAGCGCGACCGCGAGCGCGACCACGGCCCCCACCAGCCCGGCCAGCGACCACCGCAGCCGCCGTGAGAACAGTGAGGCGAACGGCGGCACGATCCCGCGCCCGGCGGGCAGCGCGGGCCCGGAGTACGACACCTGCTCCAGTACGACGGTTCCGCGCCCGGCGGCGGCCCGCACCGTCGCCGCGTCGGGCAGCAGCAGCGGCCCCTGCTCGCCGCTCTCGGGACCGTTCGGGTCGCCGGCCGGGCCGCTGTTCGGGTCGTTGGGCGTCGCGGACAGCAGCGCGAGCGTGGCCAGCCCCGGGTCGGCCGTCTCGCCGGGCCTCGGTACCGGACGCTCCACCGCGCGCAGCATCAGCCCGTCGGTCTGTACGACCTTGCTGGTGCCGACGACGGCGCTCGCGGCCAGCGCGGGCGCGGCCGTGTCGGCGTCGGACATGACCGTCGTGGAGGCGTCGAAGACCGCGGCGGGCCCGGTCGTGCCGCCGGTCGCCAACGTGGCGGCCTGGTCGAGGAGTTCTTCGATGTGCTGTCCCAACCGCCGGTTGTACAGCCGCAGGACGAGCCGCAGGGTGGGATGGAGACGGCGGGCGGTGAGGGCGGCGCGGATGTTGGTCTCGTCGTCGTCGTACACGAGGGCGAGTGCGGCGGCCCGCTCCACCCCGGCCTCGGCGAGCACGGCCTCGGTCACCTCGCCGGCCTCCACGAGCACCGGATCGAGTCCCGGGGAGTCCGGGGGCGGAGCGCCGGCGCCCCCGGCCCGGTTGACGGCCGCGTTCACCACCCGGTCCAGCAGTGCCGAGGCCGTGCGGGCCCGACCGACGACCGGCGGCCGTACGGTGCGCTCGGCGGGCGGCACGACGAGGGTGACCTGCTCGCCGTACACCCCGCGCAGTTCGGCGGCCAGCCGGTGCGCCAGCCCGTCGTCGCCGCACACCACCATGTGCGCGGCGGTGGCACCACCGGGCGGACTCTGATTCGGAACGCTCCCCACGAGGGGCAAGACTGCCTCACTGGTACGGGTGGTTGCACGGCCGGGTCCGGACCGAGGGGGACATGATCCCGCGCGGAGTTGAACAGCGGGGGCAGAATCCTCGTACAGGAGTGAAGGGATCGACCCCGAAGCCCGGAGGTACCTCGCCCGTGGCCATCACCAAAGCCGCTGAGCGGCGGACGGGCGACGCCCCGAGCCCTTCGCCGCCCGGCAGAGACGGGTGGCGGCTCAACTCCCAGCTCGCCCTCACCCTGCTGCTCGTCGTGATGGTGCTCGCCCAGGGGCCCGCGCGCCGGGCGCTGTCGGCACCCGTCATGCAGAGCTGGATGACCGTCTTCGTCGCCGTGATGGTGCAGGCACTGCCCTTCCTCGTGCTGGGTGTGCTGCTGTCGGCGGCGATCGCGGTGTTCGTGCCGGCGTCGTTCTTCGCGCGGGCGCTGCCCGGACGGCCCGCTCTGGCGGTGCCGGTGGCCGGGATGGCGGGGGCGGTGCTGCCGGGGTGCGAGTGTGCGTCCGTGCCCGTGGCGGGGGCGCTGGTTAGACGGGGGGTCACGCCGGCCGCGGCGCTGGCGTTCCTGCTGTCCGCGCCGGCGATCAACCCGATCGTGCTGGCGGCCACGGCCGTCGCGTTCCCCAACGACCCCGAGATGGTGCTCGCCCGCTTCGTCGCGAGCCTGCTGGTGGCGTGCGCGATGGGCTGGCTGTGGCTCAGGCTCGGCCGCGCCGACTGGCTGCGCCCGCCCGCCCGGGAGGCGTACGAGGGTCAGGGCAGGGGCGCCGCGTTCTGGGGCTCGGTCCGGCACGACGTGATGCACGCGGGCGGGTTCCTGGTGGTGGGGGCGATGGCCGCCGCGACGCTCAAGGCGGTGGTTCCGGAGCAGTGGCTGCGTCTGGCGGCCGAGCATCCGGTCGTGTCCGTGCTGGCGCTGGCGGTTCTCGCCGTACTGCTGTCGATCTGCTCGGAGGCGGACGCGTTCGTGGCGGCCTCGCTGACGCAGTTCTCGCTGACCGCGCGGCTGGCGTTCCTGGTCGTCGGGCCGATGATCGACCTGAAGCTGTTCGCGATGCAGGCGGGGACGTTCGGGCGGGGCTTCGCCGTGCGGTTCGCGCCCGCGACCTTCGTCCTCGCCGTCGCGGTGTCGGTGCTGACCGGGGCGGTGCTGCTGTGAACCGGCAGGCGCAGGCGGCCGTGCTGTTCCTGCTCGGCGCGGCCCTGCTGCACGCCGGCCTCACCGACCTCTACCTGCGGTACGTCAAGGCAGGGCTGCGTCCGATGCTGCTGGCCTCCGGCGTCGTCCTGGTCGCGGCGGCGGTGGCGACGGTCTGGTACGAGTGGCGGGCGAAGCAGGAGAAGAAGGGGACCGAGGAGAGGAAGGAGAGGGGGGAGAGGGAGGACGCGAAAGGTGAGCCCGCGGAGCACGGGGAGGACGGCGCTCACGACGGGCACGGGGAACACCGTGAGCCCCGCGTCTCCTGGCTCCTCGTCCTTCCCCTCCTCGCCCTGATCCTCGTCGCCCCGCCCGCACTCGGCTCGTACAGCGCCCTGCGCACCGGGACGGCCCTGCAGCAGCCGCTCGGCTATGCCGCCCTGCCCGCCGACGGGCCGCTCCGTCTCAACCTCGTCGACTACGCGGGCCGGGCGGCCTACGGTCACGGCCGTTCGCTCGGCGACCGGCAGGTCAAGGTCACCGGGTTCGTGGCGCTGGACGGTACCGGGACGCCGTACCTGGTCCGGATGGCCCTCAACTGCTGTGCCGCCGACGCCCAGCCGGTCAAGGTCGGTCTGGCCGGCCGGGTCCCGCCGGTGCTGCAGCCGGACACGTGGCTGGAGGTCACCGGCACGTACACGGCCAAGCGGACCCGGGATCCGGTCAACGGCAGGCCGATCCCGTTCATCGAGGTCAGCGGTGCCGTTCCGGTCAAGGCGCCCAAGGATCCGTACGACGAGACCTGGAACAACTGACCGTCGGGCGAGGCGGTGGTCAGTCCTCCCCGTCCAGCTCCTCTTCCTCCTCGTCCTGGCCCTTGCCCTGACCGTCCTGGCCCTTCGTCCCGTCGTCCGACGCGGTGGGGGCGGGAGTGAGGGCGGGGGGCGTCGAGGTGACGACGGGGGCGGGCGAGGTGGGTGTGAGGGAAGGCCGGGGCGGGTCGGACGGGTTGGTTCCGGACGACTGGGACGTGGCCGCCGCCGGGGCCGTGACAGAGCCGCCGCTGCCGCCGCTGCCGCCGCTGCCGTCTGTGCTGTTCGCGCCGTCGCCGCTGCTCGTACTGCTCGTGCCGGTGGTGCCGGTCGGCGTACCGCTTCCGGGGCTCTCCGCCGAGCTGTTGTCCGGTGAGAACCAGAGCACGCCGGCGAGCATCGCGGCCAGGAAGACCAGGACTCCGGCGGCCGTTGCCACCACCTTCGGCCGGTGGGCGGCCGGGCCGCGGGCACCCGGCCGGGCCGCGCGTCCCGCCCCGCGGGACCGGGACGGGCGTACGGCTGCGGACGGCAGTGCGTACGTCGTCGCGGAGAGGGCGGATGCCGGTGCGGGAGCAGGAGCGGGAGCGGGTGCGGGAACCGGTTCCGGCAACGGGGCCGACCGTCCCTGCCACGCCCCGCCGCCGAACCACTCGGCGATCTGCGGCGCGGTGGGACGGTCCTCGGGCCGCTTGGCGAGGAGTCCGAGGAGGAAGTTCTCGAAGGCGGGAGGCAGTTCCGGCCGGTCCTGCCGGGGTGACGGGGGAGCCGCGTCGAGGTGCTGGTGCAGGATCGCCATCGCGCTGTCGGCCTGGAACGGCGGACGCCCGGTGAGGAGCTGGTAGAGCAGACACCCGAGCGCGTACACGTCGGCGGCCGGACCGGCGGCCCGTCCCAGGGCGCGCTCGGGGGCGAGGTAGAGGCTGGTGCCGACGATCTGGCCGGTGGTGGTGAGCGCGCCGGACGGGTCGTCCACGAAGCGGGCGATGCCGAAGTCGCCGATCTTCAGGGTGCCGTCGGCGTCCAGCAGCAGGTTGGCGGGCTTGATGTCGCGGTGCACGATGCCCTGCTGGTGGGCGGCGGCGAGCCCGGCGGCGGCCTGGGCGGCGATCCGGGCCACCTGCTCGACGGGGAGCGGTCCGGCGGCACTGAGCCGGCGGTCCAGGCTCTCGCCCTCGACCAGTTCCATCACCAGGAAGAGCCGGCCGTCGTACTCGCCGAAGTCGTAGACCGCCACCACGTACGGGTGGTTGAGCCGCCCGGCGGTCTGGGCCTCCAGGCGGAAGCGCGAGGTCGCCGTCGGGTCGGAGTCGTGGGGAAGGAGGAGCTTGACGGCCACCGTCCGGCCGAGCGTCTCGTCGAACGCCCGCCAGACCTCTCCCATCGCACCGCGTCCGATGGGGTCGTGCAGCCGGTACCGGCCCGCTATCAGCACCTGTGTTTCATCCTCATGCCGTAGAACGTCTCGACCGCCGCAGGACTCAACACACCTCGTTGGCGGGGGTGTTGGTGGGGGGTGCCGCAGCCGACCCAGCTTACCGGGGGACGGCCGCCCCGTTTCTCACCCACGGCCCGCCGGCCCTCGCACGGACGCACGATCACGGCGGTGTGTATTGCTGCCGTCGAAGCCTCCCCCTACGCTGAATCTGATGGACCGTCAGATATCTGTGCCGGACAACCGCGCCGGACAACCGCGCCGGATCAACGCCGAGGAGTCGGCAGGCAGCAGGGGGCAAGCAGTGGTCAGTGTCAGTGTCGACAACAGCGACGCCAGGGAACTGCCCAAGGTCATCAGCGTGGACGATCACGTGATCGAGCCCGCGCATCTGTTCGAGACGTGGCTTCCGGTGAAGTACCGGGACAGGGGGCCGAAGCCGCTCACCGCGGGCATCGGCGATCTCCAGTACGTCGGCGGGAAGTACCGGTTCACCACGGACCCGGACGGTCAGATCACCGACTGGTGGGAGTACGAGGGCGCCCTCTTCCCGTACAAGCGCATCATCGCGGCCGTCGGCTTCTCACGGGACGAGATGACACTCGACGGGATCACGCGGGAGCAGATGCGGCGGGGCTGCTGGGACCCGAAGGCCCGGCTGGAGGACATGGAGATGAACCATGTCGAGGCCTCGCTGTGCTTCCCGACGTTCCCGAGGTTCTGCGGGCAGACCTTCGCGGAGGCCAGGGACAAGGAGGTCGGGCTCGCCTGCGTGCGGGCGTACAACGACTGGATGGTCGAGGAGTGGTGCGGCGACAGCGGCGGCCGGCTCATCCCGCTGTGCCTGATCCCGCTGTGGGACATCGACCTGGCCGTCGCGGAGATCCGGCGCAACGCCGAACGGGGCGTACGGGCCGTGACGTTCAGCGAGATCCCGACGTATCTGGGGCTGCCGTCGATCCACTCCGGCTACTGGGACCCCTTCTTCGCGGCCTGCGAGGAGACCGGGACCGTGGTGAACATGCACATCGGGTCCTCGTCGCAGATGCCGGCGGCGTCCCCCGACGCGCCTCCGGCCGTCCAGGCCGCGCTGAGCTTCAACAACGCCATGGCGTCGATGATGGACTTCCTCTTCTCCGGCGTCCTGGTGAGGTTCCCGCGACTGAAACTGGCGTACAGCGAGGGCCAGATGGGCTGGATCCCTTACGCCCTGGAGCGCGCCGACGACGTCTGGGAGGAGCACCGGGCGTGGGGCGGGGTCAAGGACCTGATCCCGGAGCCGCCGTCGACGTACTACTACCGGCAGATCTTCTGCTGCTTCTTCCGCGACCGGCACGGCATCGAGGCGATCGACACCGTCGGCGTGGACAACGCGACCTTCGAGACGGACTACCCGCACGTCGACTCCACCTGGCCGCACACCAAGCAGGTCGCCGAGGAGCACGTGGCCGGCCTCTCCGACGAGGTCACGTACAAACTGATGCGGGGCAACGCCATCCGGATGCTGGAACTGCCCTTCGACCGGTGAGTCCGGCACGCAACGGAAAGGCCCGACCGCTGGCGACGGGGGATGCACCAGCGATCGGGCTATGGCCCACAGTAACAAGGCTGCCTGTCCGGCGGGAGACGACTGCTGAACCCCCGCAAGGAGTTGTGAGCGGGATCACGCGGCCGGGCGGGCGTCCGAGCAGCGTCCGAGGCGGCCGCGCTCACTGGTCGCACGGGGGCTCGTACGACAGACGCGGCAGGTACTCGTGCCACTTCTCCGGCGTGAGAACACCCCGGGTGGCCGAGCAGATGTGGCTGATCGCGTCGTCGACGTCGAGGTTCCACAGCCGGACGGTGTCGGTGCCGCTGGACACGCCGAGCATGTGGCTCTTGGGGCTGAAGGACAGGAAGTTGCCGGTCTTGGCGTTGGGGCTCATCGACTGGCCGATGGGAGACGCGTGGGCGGGGTCGCCGACGTCCCAGAGCCGGACCGTGTTGTCGTTGCCGCCGCTCGCCAGAGTGTCGCCGTCCTGGTTGAAGGTCAGCGACACGACCGCCTCGGTGTGGCCCGTGAGGGGCGAGCCCTGGGGGGTCGCTTCGGAGGGGTCGGTGACGTTCCAGAGCCGGACCGAGTCGTCGTCGCTGCCGCTGGCCAGCGTCCGGCCGTCCGGACTGAAGGCGAGCACGTTGACGGGTCCGCGGTGGCCGGTGAGCGGTGTGCCGAGGGCCTTCGCGCGGCGGGGGGCGGTCACGTGCCAGAGCCGGACGGTGCCGTCCGCGCTGCCGCTGGTGAGGGTGCGGCCGTCCGGGCTGAAGACGAGGGACAGGACGTAGCCCTTGTGGCCGGTCAGCGGCTTGCCGAGCGGAACGACACGGGACGGGTCGCTGACGTTCCACAACTGGACGGTGCGGTCGTCGTAGGGGGTGGCCAGGGTGCGCCCGTCCGGGCTGTACGCCAGCGCGTCCGGGCCCATGTACCGGGTCCGCAGGGTGACCGGCGGCCCGTGGGGGACGGGCCGGGCCGGGTCGGTGACGTTCCACAGGCGCACCGACCGGTTCCCGGTGAGCACCGCGAGGCTGTTGCCGTCGGGGGAGAACGCCAGCGAGCGCTGGCCGCCGTCCCCGGCCAGGAACGGTTCGCTCAGCGACACCGGCCGGCCCGGAGTCTCCACGTTCCACAGCCGGACCCGGCCGTCGCGCCCGGCCGTGGCCAGCACCCGGCCGTCCGGGCGGAACGCCCCGCTGCGGCCGACCATGTCCGACGTCGGTATCGACCACAGCCGGACCTTGCTGTCGCCGCTCCCGGTGGCCAGGGTGCGGCCGTCGGGGCTGAAGCCCAGGGCGTACATCTCGCCGCTGCTCCCGGCGAGTGGCTCGCCGACCTGCGAGGGGTAGGCCGGATCGCTGACGTTCCACAGGATCGCCGTGCTGTCCGCGCTGGCGGCGGCGAGCATGGAGCCCTCGGGGCCGAAGGCCACCGACCAGATGGGACCGGTGTGGCCGGTGAGCGGCGAGCCCAGCGGCTGTGCGCGCCGTGGATCGGCCACGTTCCACAGCCGTACGGTGCTGTCCGCGCTGCCGCTGGCCAGGGTGCGGCCGTCGGGGCTGAACGCCACGGAGTGCACGAGATCGGTGTGGCCGGTGAGCGGCGGGCCGAGCGAGCGTGTGTGCCGGGGGTCGGCCATGTCCCACAGCCGGACCGTGTCGTCGTCGGCCCCGGTCGCCAGCGTCCGCCCGTCCGGGCTGAACGCCACCGAGCGTACGGCGGCGGAGTGGCCGGTCAGGACGTCGAGTGCCTTCGGCCGGTCCGGGTCGGCCACGTCCCACAGCCGTACGCTCCCGTCCTCGCCGACGGAGGTCAGGGTCTGCCCGTCCGGGCTGAAGGCGACCAGGTAGATCGTGCCGTCATGGCCGGTCAACGGCTTGCCCAGGGGACTGGGGCGGCTCGGGTCCCGTACGTCCCACAGCCGGATCGTGCCGTCGTCGGAGGCGCTGGCCAGCGTGTGCCCGTCCGGGCCGAAGACCGCGCTGCTCACCCAGCTCTTGTGCCCGGTCAGGGGCTTGCCCAGGGGTTTCGGGCGCGTCGGGTCCTGCACGTTCCACAGGCGTACGGTCCGGTCGTAGCTGGCGGTGGCCAGGGTGCGCCCGTCCGGGCTGAACGAGGTGAGGTAGACGGCGCCGGTGTGGCCGAGCAGCGGGGTGGCGAGCGGCGCGTTCACGATCGAGATCAGCCGGTTGTTCGTCCCCTCGTCGCCCGGCCGCAGTTCGTGGGCCACCAGGTCGAGCTGGGCGGACAGCGACGGGTCGGTGTACAGGACGCGGTCCGCTTCGGCGACCACCTGCTCGAACACCGCGTCGTTGCGCTGCTGCCACGCCATCACCGCCGCGCCGACGGCCACCATGGACAGCACGACCAGCGCCGACACCGCGCCGCGGCTGATCCAGACCGTGCGCCTGCGCAACCTGACCGAGGCGGCCAGGAAGTCCACCGCGCTGCGGGTCAGGAAGGTCTCGCCGGCGGACTTGGCCCAGCTGTGGGCCTGCTCCAGCCGCGAACCCCGGTAGAGGAGGGACGTGTCGCGGTGGGAGCCCTCCCAGGCGCGGCCGTCCTCCTCGAGGCGCTGGCGCAGCAGATGGTCGCCGCGGCCCTCGTCGATCCAGTCGCGCAGCCGGGGCCAGGCGGTCAGCAGCGCCTCGTGGGTGATCTCCACGGTCTCCGCGTCGAGCGTCACCAGCCGGGCGCGCACCAGCGCTTCGAGCGACTCCTCCGTCTTGCCCGGGTCCCTCGACTCCTCCGCCAACTGCCGCCGCGTCCCGCGCCGACGGGTCGCCTGGGTGTCCTCGCCCAGCCGGACCAGCCGCAGCAGCAGCAGTCGCGCGGCCGTACGGGCCGCCGGGTCGAGCCCGGACCAGGCCTGCTCGGCGGTCGCCGCCACCGCCCCCTGCATGCCGCCCGCCGCGCGGTACCCGGCCAGCGTCAGGCGGCCCCCCTTCCGGCGCTGCCAGGTGGCGAGCAGGGCGTGCGACAGCAGCGGCAGCACCCCGGCGTCGTGCGCCCCACGCGGCCCGTCGGCGCTCACCTCCCGCACGATCAGCTCCGCCAGGCCCGGCTCCATCTCCAGCCCGACGGCCTTGGCGGGCCCGGTCACCGCCTCCCGCAGCTCCGCGGTGGTCAGCGGTCCGAGCACCATGTGCCGGTGCTGGAGCGCGTCGGCCAGTTCGGGATACCCGAGGCACTGCTCGTAGAAGTCGGCCCGGATGCCGAGGACCACGAGCACGGGGGCCTGCCCGCCCGGGTCGGCGGGCGTGCACGCGGCGTGCAGGAACCGGATGAACGTACGCCGGTCCGCCTCGTCGGAGCAGAGGGTAAACGTTTCCTCGAACTGGTCGATGATGACGACCGGAGCGGCGGTGTTCCCGCGCCGCGTCGCCCACGCGGTCACGGCGTCCCGTACGGCGTCGGGATTTTCCGCGGCGGCCGTGACCTCCGCGAGTCGGGGTATCCGTCCGGTCAGCTCCGCGAGCGGATCGGCGCCCGGCACGAGCTGGAGCACCTCCCGCGCCGGGGCGTCGCTCTCGTCGCCCAGCGCGCCGCGCTCCAGCGCCGGCACCAGGCCGGCGTTCAGCAGGGAGGACTTTCCGGCCCCCGAGGCGCCGACGAGCATCACCAGGCCGCCCGTTTCCTCCGCCGCACGCAGCTGGGCGACCAGGGCCCCGGTGCTCCGTTCCCGGCCGAAGAACCACCGGGCGTCCTGCTGCCGGTAGGAGGCGAGCCCGCGGTAGGGGCAGACGCCGGCCCGCTGTTCCTCCTCCTTCTCCGGAGCGGCGGCGGGGCGCTCGCCGGCCGGATCGGCCACCGCCCGCTCCCACAGCCGCTGCCACTGGACCAGGTCGTACAGCCCGGGCGCCACCGGCGCGGGCCGCTCGCGGCGGGCGTGGGGAATCAGGACCTGCAGTACGGCGGAGAGGGCGGCGAACTGGGCGGGCACGTTCCTGGCCCGCCGCCAGTCGCTGATCCGCTGGGCGGACACCCGTACGGCCCGCCCGCGCTCGTCGACCCGCTGCAGTCGTACGACCGCTTCTGACACGCTCTTGAGGGGAGGGTTGCCGGCCTCCCGGTACAACAGCGCGAGGCGTTCCGCGAAGGCCGTCCGTGCCCCTGAGTCGGAACTCAAGGCGTCCACCCCTTACTTCCTTCGCGTCGGGACATCCGTACCACCGGGCTGTTCGAGCCACCGGCCCGTCCGGACCACTGGACCGCTCTGCCCGCTCGAACCACCCGACCCTCCCGTGACACCGGTCCGTCCAAGCCACTGGACCGTCCGGACCGGAAAACCCATTTTATATGGCTGACCTGCGGTTAAGGATCCGGGCGGGTACCGGAACCTCCCCAGCGGGGCCCCCTGCTGGCAGGATCACGACGCAACAGCGCGGCAAGCGGACGTCGTCCAGACAGGCCACCAGCTCAGCGCTCGGAGAGACCCATCATGGCGCCGTACGTTCTCGGTCAACTTGCGCCGGAATCACGACACGGCGCGTCGGTCTCCTCCCATGAGCTCCAGAGCCCCGTGGAGCCGGTCCCATCCGGACCGCGCGCACACCGGCCACGGGCCCGGCCTTTCCGCGATCCACGCCGACACGGCGTGGATCGACGCCGTCCGCACCGTTCGGCACCGGTCCCCACGAGGGGAGGGACCGGTGCCGGACGACGCGTGCCGGCTGTTTCCCGCCTCAGGGCCCTTTCACTCAGTCCAGCTGGAGGCGGTCGGCCAGCCCGGCGGTGGTGAACGCCTTCACGACGTCCTCGCGGCTCTCGGTGAAGTGGGCCCAGCTGTCGCAGTGCACGGGAACCACCCGGCGCGCGTCGAGGATCCGCGCCGCCTCGGCCGCCTGGGCGCTGTCGAGGACGAGCGGTTCGCCGTCGAACAGCACCGGGAAGCGTGGCGCCCCGGCGAACAGGACGGCGGTGCCGACCGGACCGAAGCGCTCGGCGATCCGCCGGACCGCCTCGAGCGAGGCGTTGTCGCCGCTGACGTAGACGGTGGGCAGGTCCGCGCCGGTCAGGACGAAGCCGACCACCTGTCCGGTGATCGGTACGACCTCCTCGTGCGTCCCGGGCCCGTGGATCGCGGGCACGCCGGTCACCGTGACCGTGCCACCGTCCGGGCGGTCCAGCTCGACGGACTCCCAGTCCTCAAGTCCCTTGGCGCTGCCGCCCAGGCGCTGTCCGCCGGCGGGCGTGGTGAGGGTGAGCGGGACGTCGGCGAGCAGGGCCCGGCCGGAGCGGTCGAGGTTGTCGGCGTGCTCGTCGTGCGAGAGCAGGACCACGTCGACCCGGCCGAGATCGCCGGGGGCGACGGCCGAGGGCGCGGTCTTGGTCAGGAGCGGACGGCCGGGCTCCGGGTAGTCGCCGGGCGCGTCGAAGGTGGGGTCGGTCAGAAAGCGCAGGCCGCCGTACTCGAAGAGGGCGGTGGGGCCGCCGAGGACGCGGACGGGGAGCTGCTGGTCGGTCTGCTGGTCGTTCGTGCGGGCAGCGGTCATGAAGGAAGCACACCTCACGGATGGAATGGGTCTATCCGTGAGAGACGGTAGCCCTGTCTCACGGATGGCCGCAAGCCGTACCATGAGATCCATGCAGGAGACCGTGACCGCCGAGCCCGTACCGCCGCCCGCGCCGGGCGCGGAGCAGTACCTCGCCCTCGACTTCGCCAACACCGCCATCGCGCTGCCCGGCGGCCAGTTCCTCGATCTCCTCGGCACCCCCGCCGCCGCCCAGCAGTGGCTGGTCGAACGCGGCCTCGCCCCGGCGGACGCCGGACTGCGGGAGATGTGCGCGGCGCAACTGCGCTCTCTGCGCGAGAACATCCGGGCGCTGCTCGCGTCCCGCGTCGCCGGGCTCCCCGCCCTGCCCCCGCCACTCGCCGCCGTCAACGACGCGCTGACCCGGGTCCCCACGGCCGCCCTGCTGCACTGGGACGAGAAGAACGGCCCCTACCGCGCCGCCCCGCACCCCACCACGCAGATCGTCGACCACGCCCTGGCGACCCTCGCCGCCAACGCGGCAGACCTGCTCACCGGCCCCGACGCCGAACGCCTCACCGCCTGCGGCTCCCCACCCTGCACCCGCTACCTGCTCAAACACGGTCGCCGCCACTGGTGCTCGACCCGCTGCGGCGACCGAGCCCGCGCTGCCCGCGCCTACGCGCGCCGCACCGGCCGCGGAACGACGGACTGAACGCCGCTGCTCGAACAGGTCGTCACGCGCGGCGGCGTCGCGGCCGGAGGCGCCACCGGAGACGCGACCAGAGGCGCAACTAGAGGCGCAGCAGCCGCTGGGTGATCTCCCGGTACTGCCTCAGCGCGAGACGGAGTTCGGTGGAGTCCGTCTCGGGGTCCCGGCCCTCCCAGCCCTCGCGAAGGAGACGCCGCTGTTCGGCGAGAGCGCCGACGATCTGGGCGGTGGCCTCGTCGAAGGCGCCCTCGGCCTCCTCCAGCGCATCCCGCGGGGCGTCGGCGAAAGCGTTGACGGCGTGTCCGAGGCGCACGCCGATCCTGTCCCGCTCGTCCGACGGGACCAGCGGTTCAGGGCCCTGGGTACGGCGCTCGGAGCGGCCCGAGGTGCGGTCCGCGGGCTGCTGGGCGCGTGTCTGGTCGTACATCATCGGTGCCGCTTCCTGTTCGTCGTGCCGGATGTTCCGGAGCGGCATGGCTGCGAGCCGTGCCGCCAGTCGACGTCCGGCATCTGCGGACCGTCTCCCGTTCCGGTCACGGACCGTCTTCCCGTTTCCGAGCGAGTCCACCCGGCCCGCTCCTCCACAGCACGTCGCCCGTCCTCACAGGGGCAGCCCGTGACTCCCCTTCGGACCATACCCCGCCGTCCCACCCCCATGACGGCACCTTCTTGCAGGGACGGTGGTCAGCGGGCGGCCAGGACGCGACTGGTGAGCACGTTGGTCAACTGGCACCGCGACCCTCCCCGCCCCCGCTGAGGCAGGGGGCGGGGAGGACAGGGGACGTCAGGAAGCCGAAGGTGTCCAGTCGCCCAGCCAGTCCGCGACCTCCTGGCCCGCGGCCTGCGCGTCGGTCAGGAGGGGGCGGTCGGTGCTCGCGGCGCCCGCGCCCGCGCCGGTGTTCCTGTACTCGGCGAAGCGGTCGTCCTTCCAGGAGAAGCCGCTCATGTCGGTCCAGGGGGTGGTCCGGATCGCGGCGCTGAGGTTGGTGTTGCGGACCGTGGTCTGCGGGTCGAGGGCGGCGTCGCCGCCGGCGTGCCAGGGGCGGCCGAGGTAGAAGGTGCGGTCGGAGACGTCGCCGTTGACGGTGGAGTTGGCGATCAGGATGCCCTTGCGGCCCGCCACCGTGCTCGGGGCGGTGACGTAGCCGGCCGAGGTGCCGTTCCAGCGCTTCTTGAGGGTGATGACCGAGCGGTCGATCACCGCGGTCGCCCGGCCGAAGATGAAGTCGACGTTGCCGATGACGTAGGAGTTCGCCATGTAGACGCGGCCCAGTTTGTCCTTCGACGCGGTGTCCACCAGCAGGGTGTCCTGGTCACCGCTGACGATGACGGAGTCCAGGAAGACCTTGTCGGCCGCGGTGCGCAGGGCGACGGCCTGGTGGCCGGAGAGGGACTGGTTGGCGGCCTCGTCGAAGTCGTTGGAGATGGTCAGGTTGCGGGCCTGGAAGTCGTCCGCCTCGACGGCCACGGTGGCGCTGCCCCCGGTGCCGTAGGTGCCCGAGCCGTCGGGCTTCGGTGTCCCGGACGCGTTGTTGTAGACGATCACCGTGTCCTTGCGGCTGCCGCCCGTGCCCTGGATGGTGACGTGCGGCTTGTTGGCGGGGACCTTGACGAGTTCGCGGTACGTCCCCGGCTTGACGGAGATCACGACCCGCGACGGGTTGTTCGCCGGTACGGCGTTCACCGCGGCCTGCACGGTCGCGTACTGCCCGCTGCCGTCCTTGGCGACGGTGAGGGTGGTGGCAGCGGCGGCCGCGGCGCCGGCGGTCGTGGCAGCCGTGGAGGTGCCGATCGAACTCCTCGGGCCCACCCCCGACTTCAGCAGCGCGGGCACGTCCGCCGTCTTGTCCGGCGTGTAGGCGTAGTACGTCTTCGGGTCGAAGGCCGTACCGCCGCTCTCGTTGCGTCCACTGGTCCCGACGAAGGTGTTGCCCTTCTGGACGATGCTCGCGGTGCTGTCCTTGATGACGGGGTTCTTCATGCCCTGGAAGTAGGAGTTCTCCAGGACCATCTTGGTCGCGCCGCGCGAGTAGTTGCCGTAGGAGGAGTTGATGCCGGTGCCGGCGACGTCCTCCAGGAAGTTGTTGTAGAGGTGCGCGTGGGCCGCGTTGTCGGTCGACGGGTTGCGCTGCTCGGTCTCGCGGATCCAGTTGTGGTGGATCGTGATGTCGGTGACGACGTTCTCGGTCCAGCCGATGCCGAAGGCCTTGTTGTCCTGGCTGAGCTTGTTCCAGGACACGGTCACGTTCGTGGTGTCCTTGCGGACGTCGATGAGCCCGTCGGCCATGTTCCGCAGGTCGTTGTGGTCGATCCAGACGTGGTGGGCGCCGTCCATCTGGATGGCGTCGAAGTCGTGGTCCTTGTCGTTCCAGACGCCCTGGTACGCGTCCCGGATGGTGAGGTTCCGGATGATCACGTTGTGGACGCCGGTGCCGAGGAAGAACCCGCCGCCGACGATGTGCCCGGAGGTCCCGGCGCCGACGATCGTCTTGTCGGAGGCGACCTTGATCTCCTTGCCGACCGGGTTCATGTTGATGGTGGCGGCCACGACGATGACGTACGGCTCGGCGGCGGTCGCGTACTTCTCCAGGTCCGCGAGCGTCTTCACGGTGACGGTCCTGCCGTCCCGGCCGCCGTACGTGCCGTTCTGTCCCAGGGCGTCGACGGAGGCGAAGCCGTCGGCGGTGGCGGTCGCCCAGGCGGGGGCCGCGGGGGCGGCGGAGGCCGTCCTCTGAACGTCCTGACCGAAGACGCCGAGGTCCGTTCCGTAGGCGAGAGTTCCGGTGGCGGTCAGCGCCAGGGGGACGCCGACCGCCAGCGCGGTCTTCCTCCTGCGATGGCGGGGCTTGCTGCGGGTTTCACTCACGACTGCATCCGATCGAGTCAAGTGACAGGGGGATCACATCACTTGCTGGTCGGAGCTGGTGGGCAAAAGGTTGCCGCGAAAGGCCTCAGGCTCCGCTCAGGCGCAGGTCTTCCGGACCCCGATCACGCGCAGGTCTTCGGGTCCAGTTTCTGCTCCCACTTGTCCTCCCGGCCGTCGGGCTGCCCGTTGGGCAGGAGCTTGTCGGAGGTGCCGTCGATGTAGTAGCCGTAGGAGTAGACCGTGTTGTAGCCCCGGTCGCGCCAACTGTGCACGGTCTTGTGGCCGTTGCCCTTGTCCCACTCGTAGTCCTCGACGTAGAAGACCGGGTTGACGCGCACCACGCGCTGGTACGGCGTCCAGGTCACGGCGACCTGGGTGCACGGCGGGATCGTCTTCTCGCTGCGGCGCTCGAAGGACGAGGTCTTCTCCCAGCCCCACTCGTAGCCGGCGCTGCCGCCCGCGGTGCCCGAGAAGATGCTCTTGGCGAGGGACAGGCTGATCGAGGCACCGACGCTCTTCTTCGCGAACGTCTTGGTGCTGTAGCTGCTGACGAAGGTCTCCTTGTCGTCCTTCGAGCCCCGGTTGCCGATCCAGGGGGAGACGCGGACCGGCTCGCCCTTGGTGGACCAGGTCGAGGCCTGTGCGTAACCGCACCAGCCGCGGAAGACCTCCCACGGCCCGGCGGGTATCCACAGCGGAGCCACGTCCCGCAGGTACTCGTCGCGGGTCTTGAACTCGCCGGTGTCGACGTTGAGGGCGCCGTAGACGCCCGTCAGGCTTGCCTCCTGCTCACAGAGCCGCTCGATCATCAGGTCGGTGTTCCCGGGGTCGGTGCCCCGGATGTCCGTCGCTCCGCCCGGGCCGCCCGCCGCCTGCGCGGAGCCGGTGCCGGCCAGCAGACCGGTCAGGGCGAGGGCGGTGGAGGCGGTGATCAGGGCGCTCCTCTTGAGGGCTTTGCGCGCCTTGCCACGTGATGTGCGGATGAGTCGCATGGGGGGTGGCTCATTCCTGAGTGCAGTGCACAGGTGCGTGGGACACCTGTCTGACAGCCCAGGAAGATTGCAGAGAACTCACGAGTAGGGTCGGAAGTGCGTGAGGAATGACAGGACATTGACAGGGAGGCGGGGCTGCCTGTCGGTCTTTGCCCGTTTAAGTGAGCAACTCCGCGAGCGCGTCCGCGAAGCGGACGAACCAGTCCCGCCGGGCCCCTCCACGAGCGACCCGGAATCCGTGCCGGCGTCCGTGGAACGCGGTCCGGACCGCGTGGAACTGGGCCCACCGCCGGACCCGTTCGCGGTCGAGCTCCGCCGCCTCGGCGAAGACGTCCAGAGCGCGGTGCGCGGCCTTGGACAGGTCATCGGCCGCCAGCAGGGCGAGGGCACGCGACTTCAGCAGGGTGCCGCCGTCGTAGGCCGGGTCCCCCGCGTAGCCCTTGTTCTGTATCGAGTGACTGTTGTTGGTCAGACGCGTTGATGTCTGTGTGACATTCGCTGCAGGAGATCCTCAATGCTGGCAAGTCCATCGATTCGACCTTGGCCGGTCCCTCGGTGCACTTGCCGACGTACTTCCCGAACGTGCCCTGAACCTGCCGTCGTGGGCGGAGAGCCTGGGCATCCGCGACGAACAGCGGTTCTTGATCGGCCCGGACGGACGGCCGGACCTACGGGTCAATGCATGCCTTGCCTCCGCGAAGTGGCGGAACCTCGACGAAGGCACGCGGCGGGACTACACCTACTCGGTGGGGGTGTGGCTGAACTTCCTGGTGAAGCTTGGGATCAGCTGGTGGGAGACCACTGAGGAGGATGCCCAGGAGTTCATGTTCTGGCGGGTAACAGATCCTGAGAACGATCAGTCGATCCAAACGAACTCGTTCTCCCGAGACCTCGCTGCGCTCAAGAAGTTCTACAAGTGGGTGAACGCCCAGTACGGCGTCTTCAACCCGTTCGAGGACTTCGATCCGCCTCGGATCACCCGGAAGGAGAACGTCAAGTGGTTGGACCCGGGCGGCTATGCCCGGTGGCGTGACCTGGGCCTGCGGGGGATGGATCTGTCCGGGCGCCCTGACCGGTGGTGGAAGGGCCGCAACGAGCAGCGTGACGTCGCGTTCTGCGACGGGCTGTACGGCAATGGGCTGCGAGTGTCGGAGTGGGCGAGTGTGACGTTGCCGGAGCTGCCCCGCTATGACCGGCGGCGCGGTTACTACACCTGCGAGCTGGCGGACGCCTGCGCCAAGGGTGGATACGGGCACAAGTACTGGACACCGCGGTCGGCCATGAAGGGGGTGCTCGCCTACGTCGAGGGCGCCCGGGCCGCGGCGGTGCGGCGGGCCCAGACCGCTGGCAGGTACGAGCGGATCGGTGACCGGCGCCTGGTGCTGTCGACGGACGGCACCGAGTCGGTGAGGTTGGAAGACCGCCGCGGCGGCACGGAGACCAAGTCCTGGAACGACATCGGTCCACGGACCCGCCTGCGTTTGCTCCGCCGTACCGACCACGGTCTGGAGCCGGTGGCGCTCTGGGTGAACGAGGATGGACTACCGCGGCAGGGGCGCGGGTGGGAGCACACCTTCGAGGCCGCGAACCAGCGGATCAAGGACTTGGGGTTGGAGTCCTTCCGCTGCACCGCCCATATGTTGCGGCACTTTGTCTCTGCTTAGTTTCCGTGTGGCGTTTGACTCCAACTGGGCCGATGGCCTGGGAGTTTGGGTTTTGCGCTGAGCCGTGTGGTGTTTCTACTGTCGGCGCTCATGATCCTGAGTTTCTTCTCGTCCCGGGGCTGGGAGTCCTGGGAAGTCGAGCATCGGCCGTTGATCCCCGAGGGGATGCCCGTGCTCGTCGACGACGACTTGCGCTTCGAGGACGGTCCGGCTGCCCTGCGCCCGGCTGCGGTGGTGAACCGGTGGCTGCGTGAGCTCCCGGCCAGCGGGGCGCCGGCGCCGAGTTCATGGGAGAACTACGCGCGGGCGGTCAAGGAGTGGATGGAGTTCCTGACCGAGCACGGGGTTGGGTTGTTCGACTCGCGGGAGCGGTTGAAGGCTGGGCTGAGCCGGTATGCCGAGCACCGGGCGGCGGGCCCGTTGAAGGCCCGGTTCGCGGCGACGACGTGGGGCCAGCACATGAGCATCCTGTCGCTGTTCTACCGGTGGGCGATCAATGAGGGGTACGCGACGGCCGAGCCGTTCACCTACCGGGCCGCGCGGGCTCTGTTCGCGGGCACCGGCCGGGAGGTGAAGGTGAACCTGGCGGTCCGCCGCACCCCGAAGCCGCACGTGACGATCAAGTATCTGGAGCCGGACTTCACCGAGCTGTTCCGCAAGGGCATGCGGGGACTGGCTCCCGACGGCTCGCAGGACACCGGCTTTCACGGCCGGGAGATGGCCCGCAACGCGGCGGTCGGGGACCTCGCGCTGGCCACCGGGCTGCGGCTGCAGGAGTTCACCTACCTGCTGCCGTGGGAGATCCCCGCGCTGCCGCCGGAGCCGACTGCGGTGCCGATCCCGTTCCCGGTGCCGACCGGGATCACCAAGGGCAAGAAGTTCCGCACCACCTGGGTCTCCTACGAGGCCCTCGCCACGGTGCACGACTACGTGGAGCTGGACCGGGCCGCCACCGCGGAGGGCACACGGTGGCGGCCGCCGCGACGGTGGGGCGAGCCGTTGATGGTGACCGAACCCGACGAGTGGGGTGGGCTGATCAACGGCATCCGGCGGCCCTGGGCGTCGCTGACCCCGGCAGAACGCCGTCGGCTGGTCGCGCCGGAGGGCGGTTCGTGCCTGCTGGCGGTGAAGAACGGCGGCGGCCCGTTCACCGCGTGGGCGACGGTCTTCGAGCGGACCTCGGACCGGATCCGGGCCCGCTTTGAGCCGCGGTTCCCGCACGTCTGGCCCCATCGATGTCGCCACACCTTCTCGATGAGAACCCTGGAGTACCTGGTCACCGGACACTACCGGCAGGCCGCGAAACTCGTACGGGACACCGATGCCGACGCCGCCCTGGTCTTCTACCTCAGCAAGGCCGACCCGCTGCTTGTGCTCCGCGATTTGCTCGGCCATACCACTGTCCTCACCACGGAAAAGTATCTCCGGCGCTTGGACACAACCCGCATCTTCCGAGAGGCATACGAGGGGGCGGGCGCCGCGGCCGGACTGACCGACGACGCGGGCGCCGACCGGGAAGCCGCCGCCGAGTTCACCGACGACGTCGAGGGCGGGGCTTCCTGATGCCGACCATGCTGATCGACCAACCTCTCGGAATCACCTGCGTGTTCAGCGACGGCAGCCGTGCGACGTTCTCGCTGGACGGCTTGCCGAACCCGTTGCTGGCCCGGCAGCTGGCCACCGGCCTGGTGGATCTGATCCACCCGCACGGCACCGCGGATTCCGCCGGCACGGTCAACCATTACGCCCAGGCGATCCGGGGCATGGTGCGGACCCTGGCCGCGCAGGGCTTCACCCGCGGCCTTGACCAGATCAGACGGGCCAGGCTGGCCGAGTATTTGATGGGATGCTCGGGCGGTCGGGAGGCGTGCACCCGCGCGATGGTCGAGGCGTTCGGCCAGGTCGGCGGCTCGCTGGGGGACGGCGTGCTGGAGCTCGCGGCCGGACGGAACTTCAACGTTCAGCCGAATCACCACGCCCTGCCTCCCTACTCGGAGACCGAGTGGCAGCGACTGGGCGACCTCTGCCGACGGCTCGTCGAGGAGTCGTACGCGGCCCACCGGCAGGCCCTGACCGCTGTCGCTCACGGACAGCATCCCGCCGAGAGCGGATGGACTCCCCAGAACCTTCGCTGGCTGCTGGCCACCGTCGGACCGGTGAGCATCTCCGAGTTCGGCCGCAACGTCGGCATCTCGGCCGCTCTGGTCCACCGCCGCGGCGGTTTCCACGACGCGACGCAGGCCCTGTTCCCGCACCTGGAAGTACTCATCGCCTACCGCTTGTTGTTCGGCATCTACTCCGGCATCGTGCCGGACGGCATCGAGGACCTGGTCACGCAGGACGTCGACTGGGCCGGGGACTCCACGATCCTGCTCTCCTACGTCAAGGGCCGCACCGCGGCCGAGAGCCTGAATCTGCCGCGCAGGGCTGTGCGTCTGCTGGAGCAGTGGCTGGCCCACTCCACGCTGCTGCGGAGCTTCGTGCCGTCGGGCGAGGGTCGCAAACTGTGGTTGGGGCTGAGCCGGGCCGGCGGTGACCGGCGGGTGAGGAAGTTCGACCGCGTCGCCATCCAGCGGTGGGTCCTGCGGCACCAGTTGGTCGGGGACGACGGGCAGCCCTTGAAGATCCACCGGTCCCGGATCCGCACCACGCACGAGGCGATGCGGGACAAGAGCGCGTGGACCGGCAGCGGCCGGGCCACCATTGACCCGAACCACACCCCCGCCGTCGAAGGCGACCACTATCTGACGGCCGCGACACCCGCTCAGCAACGTGCGGTCGAGGCCGTGATCGAAGACGCCCAACATGACCTGCTACGCAGGTCGCATCCGCCGACGGTGCTCACCGAGGAGGAGGCCGCCGCCCTGGCCGAGGGCTATCCGCAGCTCGTGGCGGACCTTGCACTGGACGACGAGGTGATCGCCGAACTCGTCGGCGGACAGCGGGATGTGTTCATCGCCGCCTGCGGCGATCAACTCTCCGGACTGCACGGCCCGAAGGGCAAGCCCTGCCCGGCCCGCCCCTGGGTCTGCCTGCTGTGTCCCCTGGCGGTGTTCGCGCCACGGCATGCGGTCAGCCTGCTGCGGCTGAAGGCGTTCTTCTCCCGGCAGTGGCAGCAGATGCCCGCCGCCCACTTCATGGCGGTCTTCGGCCCCTACGCCGCCCGCATCCAGCAGGTCCTAGACCGCTTTGATCCGGCCGTGGTCACTGCGGCCGCCGCCCACGTCACCGACCGGGATACCGAACTTCCTCTGCGGCCCGAGGAGATGACCGCATGAGCACCGCACTCGCTCCCGCCTTCGACGGACGCTCTGCCGTCTTCGCGGACGCCGATATCTGCGACGAAGCCGGCCTGACCCTGCCGGACAACGCCGCTCGCCCCGCGTTCGAGGACGACATCTGGGACTTCACCCACGTCATCGGGCTGCCGACCCAGCTGAGCCCCTCGGTCAGGCGCTTCGACTTCACCCTGATCACAGACTCGCGTTGGCGACTGGTGGCCAAGGAACTGGTCCTGGCGATGCTCGCACCACGCCACCAGTCGGTCGCCCCTTTGCCCCGCGCCTTCCGCAACCCGCTCCACGTCACCAGTTGCCGCGGTCGTCTCGACGAACTCGTCCGCTTCTTCAACTGGCTGAGAGAGCGGGCGACCATCAGCCTGCAGCTGATCACCACCCGGGACTGCGAGGCATACCTGGCTCACCGCCGCTACGTGCTCGACGAGGACGGAGCTGTGATCGGCGAGAACAGCCACGCGACCAGGCGATCCGCCGCCCAGGTCGTCGTCGACCTGGTGAACTACCGCGACCTGTTCACCGCCGACCGCGTCCCTGCCGAGCTGCGGCCCTGGGGCGGCGCCACCGCCTCCGCCGTCGCGGAGATGCCCAGCGGCCGAGAGGAGAACAAGACCCAACCGGTCGCGGACGAGATCATGCAGCCGATGCTCGCGGCCGCCCTCTACCTGATGTCCACCCTGGGCCCGCACGCTGTCGAGCTGGCACACACGGTCCGCGAATCCGACCTTCACTCGGCACGGCGAGCCCAAGGAATCCGGCGCGTGGGCCCCAAGAACCGCATCCCGGTCCGGGAGCTCAGCGAGATCCTCGCCGAGTACACGCGAACGTGCACAGCCCTGCCCATGCTGGACGACCATTACATCTCGAAACGCCTCGAACAGGGCTGGGCCGAGGGCGATCCCCTTCTCCCGGTGGCCATGGGCACCCTCGCCCGCCGGGCCGGGCTGAGCCAGTTCTGCCACCCGTGGCTGCCCACCATGCGGCCTGCGCTGGAAGACGCCCTCGCGCAGGTCGGCGTCGAGAGACCGTTCGGCCGCGATGCCGACCCGGTCCCCGCGGCCGACGGAACATCGGCACTGCCCTGGACCCTGCCACTGTCCCGGCCTCAGGCAGTCGCCCTGGTCGGCATCGTCCGCACCGCCGCGATCATCACCGCTGCCGCCATCTCAGGCATGCGCGCGAGTGAGCTGATGGAATTGCGCATCGGCTGCCGACGACCGCCCGAAGAGGCCGTCCCCGGCCTGCCCCGCTACCGGATCGCAAGCAAGATCGTCAAAGGGCAGCCGCTGGGCGGCACCCACGACGAGTGGGTCGTCATCGAGCCGGTCTATCGAGCGATCGAACTCCTCGAGCAACTGCACGACGCCCCGGCAGAAGGCGCCTTGCTGATCGGCAGGTTCTCCTTCAACGTCCGCTTCAAGTGGTTCAAGAACTGGGTCAACTCCGAGGCCGGGAAGCGACTTGGCCTGGCGCAGATCCCCGAGGGCCCAGTCAACCTGCGGATGCTGCGGCGGACTTTGTCCCTGGAGATGGCCTACCGGCCCGGCGGCGTCCTGGCCACCAAGATCCACATGAAACATATCGCCGTGGCCACAACGGAGGGCTATGCCTCGCGTCCTGGCGGGGCTCAGGCCGAACTTTTGGCCGAGGTCAACAAGCACGAGAGCGAGCGCAACCTCCAGCTGGTACTGGAGGAGTTCCGAAACTACCAGCAGGGCGTTCTGCCCGCCGGTCCCGGCGCCCGCAGCCTCACCGAGCTCTTCGCCAGCATCGACGCCCAGCTCGATGCAGCCTCGGCCTCGGCCCCGAAAACCCAGCGCAACGACCGCGACGTCCTCAACCTCCTGACCAAGCGCGCCAAGGTCTTGCACCTCGGACCGGCGAACTACTGCTGGTTCACCGACCCTTCCCGGGCACTCTGCCTCAAACTCGCGGGCACCCCCACCGCGGACCGTCCGCTGATCGGGATGTGTGACTCCGCCCGCTGCCCGCAGGCCACCCACCACCCTGGTCACCGACCCGTCTGGGCCGAACACGCCGACAGGACAAAGATCTTCATCGGCCAACTCGGCGCGACCCGCAAGACCGAACGAACCCGCCTCCAGGCCGACTACGACAGAGCCCTCCGGGTCGTCGCCGAGATCGACGCCGCCAGCGCCACCAAGGACGAAGACTCATGAGAATCTCCGCAGCCCAGCGGACCGAGAACGAGAACCGCATCCGGGCCGCCATGGACCGGCTCCTGCGCGGCGAGATCCCGCCTGGCGGCAAGTGCGACATCAAGACCCTTGCCAGTGAGGCAGGGGTCGACCGCACCGCGTTCTACGGCACCCGCCCCTACGCTCACCTCCGCGTCGAGTTCGACCGACGCCTACAGACCCTGCACCAGGCTGGCGGGATCCCCGACCCGCGGGAAGCCCACATCGCACGCCTCAAAACGGAGAACGCCAAGCTCAAGGAACGGCTCGCCCAGTCGGAGAGCACCGTCGATGAACTCTCCGACTTCCGCACCCAGGCCCTCGCCCGACTCGCCGCACAGCACGAAGAGATCGCCCATCTCCGCGAAACCGCCGCCGCGGTCAACCGTGTGACCCGCCTCCCAGCAGCCCGAACAACCACAATCGGATCCTGCAGCTGACATGCCCGGCCCACAGCAGCCGAGCCGGTCTTCACATATGTCGGAGGGTGTATTCCGCGCTGGCATACTCCCCGCCCTGCGGATCGCTCTCGGCCGGATCTTGGCCCGCCGGAAGACGCGAAGCGAAGGCTTCGGCATCGTCCACGGGCACGTATCCCAAATCCGCCCCGGCATCGGTATCCCAGAAACGGCGGGTGTTGGCAGAGACCGCATAGACGGTCTCGAAGCGCACGGCCGGAGCGGTGAGAGCTGTCCGGACGAAGCCGAGGCCGTCGCGGGGGCTCAACCACGTGGACAGATGCCGTCGCTCGCTCGGTGCGTCCTCGAAGCTCCCGATCCGCAGGCACACCACCGACAGGCCGAACTTGTCCGCATACAGGCGCCCGAGCGCTTCCACTGCAACCTTGCTGACCCCATAGAGGCCGTCCGGACGCGCGGGCATCTCGGGTGTCACGGTCTCCGCGACCGGATAGAAGCCGCTCACACGATTGCTGCTAGCCAGCACGACCCGCCGCACCCCCTGCCGACGCGCGCCCTCCAGCACGTTGTGCGTCCCTCGGACATTCCCGTCCAGCAAATCCGGCAATGGCGCCTCATCAGGGACCCCACCCAGATGCACCACCGCGTCCACGTTCTTCAGGACTGCTGTCACCGCTTCAGCATCACGCAGATCCAGCTGGTGAACGTCCTCCCTCGGCGTCTGCGCTGTGAGCCCAACACGATCGATGAGCACCAACCGCGCTACCTCATCACGCAAGCCCGCCCGCACCACCGATCCGATCCGCCCGGCCGCACCCGTGATCGCCACAGTCTCAAGTCTGCTTCCCATGACGACCACCCTGCCGCACACCACCGACATCCGGACCTCCGCGAGCCTTCCGCGGGCAACTCGAAGCAAGGGCGGATCGTGATCTGCCTCACTGCGACCCTTCGGGAATCGCGACACCGTCCGTCGCCATCAAAGCGAAACCGGCCGCGGCAATCGCCCCGCTCAATGGCCACACGGACCTATCCGCACACGGCCTCTGCGGACACAAGGCACACGCTCGCACTCAAGTGGTACGCGATCGGCAAGCTGGTGCACGCGGCCCGTCTCGGGCACCTCAGCGCCGAGGAACGGGCAGACTTCCGCGCCCAGTTCGGAGACGCCTGGCACTTGGTTCAGACGATGCTCGGGCACCGGACGGTCGAGACGACCAAGGAGATCTACCTGGAGCCGTTCCGCAGCCTGGACGTCGAACTGCTGCTGGCGCACGCGGACGGCTTCCCGGTCGAGGCGTTCATGGCGAGTGTGTTCACCGGCCACCCCCGCGTGCGCACCGATCCGTTGGCGGTGGCCGGATGAGCGGCCACGGGCATCGCGCCACACTCCCGACGGGCCGGCCGAGGACACGGCGAGGCTTGTTCACCAGCAGCGACGGTCGGCTCATGGTGCGGTGCTTCAGCCAGAACGGCGACGAGTTCGCCGACTACGACCTGTCTGTCCTGACGTTGGCCCCAGGACTGCGAGAGGCCCTGACAGCCGCCTTCGTCAAGCGCACGGCCCCTGGGGCTGGTCTGACCTCGCTGCGCTCCACAGAGAAGAACTACTGGTCCCTGGTGCACTTCGACCGCTACCTGCGGACTTTGCCCTGGCCACCCCGTGAGGTCTCGCACCTGACGCCGGAGCACATCGACGGGTTCTACGAGACCCGCAGGCATCTCGTTGCCACGGTGAGAGGCGAGATCTCCGATCTGAAGCAACTACTGATCCGCACGGAAGGCATCAGCAGCGCGATGGCCGGACGGCTGGCCGCTCCGCTCCCGCCGAAGCCGTCGGCCGAGCCGAAGGAGAGTTACAGCCGCACTGAGTTCAGACGGATCGCTGACGCAGCCCGAGGCGACTTGAGAGCCGCAGCTCAGCGCATCCGGGAGAATCGTGATCTCCTGCGTCGGTATCGGCAAGGCGAGATCGAGGTTGGCGACGACCGGTTTCTGGCCGAGCGACTCGAATTGCTGGACTGGGTGGACCGGTTCGGCGACGTCCCTCGCAGACGAATGGAATCGGGCCGAGACGCGGGTACGGACGTTCCGCTGCGCTGGATCTCCCGTCACGGCCATGGCAGTGCCCCGGAAGTCGTCTCGTGGCTCCATCTGACCGCCCAGGAACTTGCCGCCGGAGCAATCCTGCTCGGGGTTCTGACGGGTGAGAACCCCGACGTCATCTTCAATGTACCGGCGGCCCACCATAGAGCGGATGGCCACACGGGCCGGGCAGGTACGACCATTGTGGACCTGGTCAAACCCCGCCGAGGCCTCCGGGCCTACATGAACCTCGCCCTGTCACAGGTCCCGGACTGGATCAGCGTCCCGGACCAGCCGGAGGAGATGACAACCCGGGACGAACTGCACACCCCGTTCGGCCTCTACACGCTGCTGCATGAACTGACGGCCCGCTCACGGGCATTGGCCGGTGGAAACCTGTTGCTAGTCGGCTACTGCGCTTCGGGTGGCCGGGACCAAGGTCGCGGACTACGACCTATCAACCGCAGCAGCGGCCTGATCGGTGACCGGGCCTCGGCGTGGGGACTGAGGAAGGACGAGCCGGACGACGACGGCAAGCCTGTTCCGCTGACGTTGACGCTCAGCCTGTTGCGACTGACCTACATCGAACTGCACCAGAAGCCGGTCGCGCACACGGAGAAGACCGCGGCGACCCAGTACCTGCTCCGCAACCGAGGCAACGTCACCGAATACCGCAAGGTCGTCGCGGCGGCACTCACCGAGGAAGCTGCCAAGGCCCGCGCTCGCGGATCGGTCTCGGTGATGTCCGCCGACGATGTCGAACGGACCCGCACCGACCCGGAGGCGGTTGCCTCCGAACACGGTCTCGACCCGGTGATCTTGAAGAAGATGATCGCGGGAGAACTCGACACCGTCATGACCTCGTGCACCGACAACAAGAACAGCCCGCATGCGCCGTCGGGAACGCCCTGCCCGGCCTCATTCATGCTCTGCCTCGACTGCGAATGCGCGCGGGCACTTCCCAGACATCTGCCCATCCAGGTTCTTGTCCACGACCGGCTCTCCGAGCGCCGGGAGCAGATGGACGTACTTCAGTGGGCCCAGCGGTTCGCAGGACCGCTCGCCCGTCTGGCCGACCTGCTGGCCGAAGCCGACGAAGCCGCCGTCGCGGATGCTCGCCGTGACGCCACCGACGCCGACCGGGCGCTCGTCGAACGATTCCTGAACCGGGAGCTTGATCTGCGATGACCGCCCTCGCACCGATCCTGGATTGGGGAGATCTCCCAGACGGCACTCTGGCACCGACGCTGGACACGCTCGTGCTGCTGAACAGAGATCTACGGCCAGGCACGGACCTGTGCAAGCTCTCCCGGTTCGGCGACGACTGCTGGGATCTCAACCCGGCTGTCTTCGAAGACCACATGCCGTCCATGGTCGTGAACTTCACGCTGCTGCCCATCGAGATGCGGCTCGCGGCGAAGTTCTATGTCTGGCAACTGCTGAACCACACGGAAGCCAGAGCGTTCCGGCGAGCAGGTGCCGGCCGCATCGCGGTCAGGACGGTCGCGAACGCGTTCCTCAACGGGATGAAGTTCGTACTGGAATGGTTCGTGCAGCAAGGCGTCACCGAGCTCTGCCAGGTCACGAACGCTCTGCTGGACGACTACCTCGTGGCCCTGCTGGATCACGAAGTTCCTCTGGAACGCTGCTACCGGCGGATCACCGAGATCCGCAGACTCTGGGCCCACCGGCACCTCCTGCCGTCCACAATGCGGCTCCCGGACTCTCCTCCCTGGGGTGGCGCCGACACAAGAGACCTGCTCGATCGCCCCCACACGTCGCGGGCCAACCGCACTCGGCGGATCGGGGAGTCCACGATGCAGATGCTGCTGGTCTGGGCCATCCGGTTCGTTGAGGACTTCGCTGAGGACATCCTCTCCGCCCACGCCGAGTATCTCGATGTGCACGGACGCCTCCCTGACCGAAAGAACGCCGGCGAGCGGCTGCAGGCTCACCGGCACCGGACAGGCGAGCTGGAACCACGAGTGGTCGCCTACTTGAAAGAGCTGGAACGGCGAGGCGAAGGACTTCCCGGGCGCCGCCGTGACGACGGAGAGCTGGAGATCGCCTGGACGCACCTGTCTGCCGTCCTCAGCTGCTCGTCCACCTTCAGGAGGAACGCGACCGGCCGCCTGGTGCTGGAGTCGGGCCTGCCGATCAGCGAGCACATCTACCTCGATGTCCCCGTCGTCGGTCTCTTGGAGGGACGCCCTTGGCGCGAGAACCGGATCACCTACTCAGAGGCTCCGCAGTTCGCTCGGCTGCTGAGCACGGCATGCTTCATCGTCGTCGCCTACCTGTCCGGCGCGAGAGCGGGGGAGGTTCTCAACCTGCGACGTGGGTGCGTCGAACACGATCAAGCCACCGGCCTCTGGTTGATGACCGGCCTCTACTTCAAGGGCGCCGTGGACCAGGACGGCAACAAGATTCCGGAGGGGCGGGTGCGGTCCGACCCCTGGGTCATCATCGAACCAGTCGCCCACGCGATTGCCGTCCTCGAACGTCTTCACCCACACCCACTGCTGTTCCCCGCCAAGATCGAACCTTTTCGTCGGCGATCAAAGCGCAGCAAACGGCTGGGAGAAGCCCGGAACGACCAGCGGATTGCCGCGGACCTGACCGCGTTCACCGCCTGGGTCAACGCCGAATGCATCCGGCGCGGACGCACCGACCAGATCCCTGACGACGAACGAGGACGGCTCACGGTCGGCCGCTTCCGCCGCACCCTCGCCTGGTTCATCCGGCGCCGCCCCCGTGGGCTGATCGCCGCCTCCATCCAGTACGGCCATGCCCACACTCAAATGCTCCAGGGGTACGCCGGCGACTACGACTCCGGCTTCCCTGACGAATACGCCTTCGAGGAATGGCTTTACCGCCTTGAGTGCCTGGCCGAGGACGAGCAGCAACTCGCCGAAGGAGAACACGTCAGCGGCCCCGCCGCCGACACTTACCGCCTTCGCGTCACCGAGGCCAGCCGCCAGTTCGCCGGCCGCGTCCTCACAAGCGAGCGCCAAGCCCGCGACCTGGTCGGCAACCCGCTGCTGCAGATTCACCACGGCCGTGGCATGACCTGCGTCCTGAACCCGACCACGGCCGCCTGCCAGCTGAGAGGCACCACCGACGACCCTCTGGTCACGCCGGACACCGACGACTGTCGGCCCAGATGCCCCAACCTCGCGCGCACCGACCGCGACATTGAGTACGTCAGGCACCAGGTGGCCGATCTGGAAGAGATCGTCTCCGACTCCCTCGCCCCGCCCATCCGCCATGAACGCGAACGGCACGAACTGGCCCGGCTGCAAGCGATCCTCGACGCACACGAAAGGGACACCCGATGACTGTGTTCCCCCTCGACCACGAGACCGACGCGACCCGGAGAGCCATCCTCGCCGCGATGAACCGCCTGTTCGCCGGCACACCCCACCGGTCCACCGGCCGCCTCAACGTCTCCCAACTCGCCATCGAGGCCGATGTCAAGCGCTGGAACCTCACCCATCAGCACACCGACCTCAAAGATCTCTTCCAACAGCACGTGGCCAAGGACGAGGCGAAGAGAGCAACACAGGCCCGATCGGCCGACGCCTATGAGGAGCTGAAGGCGAAGTACACCGACCTCCAGGCCCACTGCCGGTTCCTGGAGGAGCGGCTCAAGACCTACGCGGCAGCACTCAACCTGCTCTCCCTGGAGCATGCCGCAGTCACCGGACGGGACGCAGAGGCCGCCAAGGTCCGCACTCTGCCCCGTCGGCGGCAGCACACACGGTGAGTGCTCCGGAGGCAGTTCGCCTTGGCCAACTCCGACCATCGCAGCCACCCCGAAGCATTCCGACCATTCGGTGACTGCCCAGCATCAAAAGGGCAGGCCCCGCAGGTCCACACTGATCGTTGGATGAGGCAGGTCTGCCAGGTCATAGATCATGGTGGCCAGTGGCGAGGTCCGCGCGCCGTCGGGCTGCTGGATGGTGACGGGCACAGAGAGCGGGCTCCATCCCAGCTGCGTGTAGAGCGGGACCAGGTCAGGACGGCAGAGCAGAATCATCGTCTCGGCACCGGCCGCTCGTGCGTGTTCGACCGCCACGCTGATCACCGTCCGGGCGATGCCCTGGCCTCGATGGGCGGGGTGCACCAGCAGACCGCCCAGCCCGGCGGCGCGGCGTGGCAATCCGTCGAATCCCATGTCTCGCAGCAGCCATCCCGCGGAGCCTACCGGCCGGCCTTTGGAGACAGCAGTGAGGGTGTGTTGCTTGTCAGCCCACACCAGGCCGAGCCCATTTATCCCGGAGGGGTCGGGCATGCCATCGCGGAGTGCGGCTTTGTCTTCTGGAGAACCGGGGCCCGAAGTATGGAGCAGTTGCAGGTTCGCCCAACCGTCGTTCCCCACGTGCTCCGCACCGGCCGCGGTGGTGGGGTCAAACCGATAGCGTAGACAATCCAGGCCACTGGACTGGACGGTCCCGTCCGCCTGGGCGCCAAGGCGGCGCAGTACCGCGATCGAAGCCGTATTGCCGGGCAGTACGAACGCGAAAACGGCAGGGAGCGAGAGGCGGCGAAACGCCAGGTTCAGGCACGCACGGCCGGCCTCGCCAGCGATCCCACGGCCTTGGGCCCGTGGGTGCAAGGCGAAGCCGAGGTCGACCCCGTACTTGGCCCGATTACGCAGTCCCACCCGGCCGAGAAACGCGTGCGTTGCAGCATCCCTGACCGCGAAGTCGCCGTAGCCGTGCTTGGTCCAGTGGGCGACGTGGTCATCGCACATGGCCTCGGCCGCAGATCGACTGCCTGCCTGGCCCGTTGCCAGCCACCGCATGACGCTGTCCTGACTGACCACAGCCTCGAAAAGATCGTCGCTGTCCCCGCGGCGGATCGGCTCCATCACAAGCCTCTGGGTGCGCAGAACAGGTCCACCTAACCGAGCCACTCAGCATCTCCTCTCGACCAAGGACTGAAGGAGCGTACTCGGCGACTCTTCGGAGCGATCGGGAGGCAACCGATGAACCTATCTGGTCACGGTACTGGGCGGCTGTCACTTGAGGGGCAACAGCTCTGTTGCTAGCCGGGCTCCCGGACTGCGGCTGCTGACCTGGCGAAATGCTCTCAACCACAAAGACTAGAGTGACAACACACTGGCGTGCTTACCCTTGGGGTCGACGGCCAGCCACGGCTCACGGTCGGCGCGCAGGATGTTCCGGGCGTGGAGGTCACCGTGGATCAGGGTGTCCGGCTGGACGCGTCCCAGCTCGCGGACGGTGGCGACGGCGGCATCCAGCACGCGGCCCGGCAGGCCGTGTTCCAGCTCGCCGGCGTCCCGGCGCAGCTCTTCCTCCCAGCCGTCGGACTGCTCCCGCAGCCGGGGCAGCCCGGGCGGCGCCGGAACGGCCAACCTGCGGTTGAGCCGCCCCGCGACGGTCACGATCCTGTCCTCGTCCCCGTCCTCGACCTCCCCCAGGGACCGCGTCCCGACCCGCTCAAGCAGCATCGCGAACCGCTCGTCGTCGCGTGCGTACAGCAGGACGGCCCCCTGCCCGTCCCACGCGGCGAACGCGTCCGGCTCATGGACGTTGCCAGGGTGCGGGAACGACACCTTCAGTACGGCGGCCGGCCCGTCGCCCCGTCTGCGCCGCACGGGGACGATCACGCCGACGCCCCCGTGCAGCACCTCGCCGTCCGGTACGCAATGCCAGCGATCGAGCAACCGGTCGATCAGGTCGGGCAGTCCGGCGATCCACGCCGCCCCGGCCTCCCCCTCGCGCTCCACGGTGCACCGTACGAAGGTCTCCGGTACCGGAATCATCCGGGCACCCTACGGCAGCGGGGCCGCCACCGGCTCGGCCGGCGGAGGCGTCGGCGCCCCCGGGAGCCGTACGGTCGCGACCGTGCCGCCGCCCTCCGCGCGGGCCAGGGTGACCTCGCCGCCCGCCTGTTCCACGGTGCGGGCGACGATCGACAGGCCGAGACCCGAGCCCGGCAGGGCCCGCGCGCTGGGGGAACGCCAGAAGCGGTCGAAGACGTGCGGAAGTTCCTCGGCGGGGATGCCCGGGCCGTGGTCGCGGACGGTGAGGACGCCGTGGGCGAGCCGCACCGCGACGGTGCCGCCCTCGGGACTGAACTTCACCGCGTTGTCCAGGATGTTGACGACCGCGCGCTCCAGCGCGGCCGGTTCCGCGCGGACGAACCAGGGCTCCAGGTCGGCGGTGATGGTCAGCTCGGGCCCGCGCAGCCGCGCCCGGCGCAGGGCCGACTCGACGGCGTCCTCCAGCGCGACCACCTGAAGACGCTCACCCCGCTGCCCCTGCGAGCGGGACAGCTCCTGGAGGTCGCCTATGAGGGCGGCCAGCTCGGTCATCTGCGCCTTGACGGAGGCGAGCAGAGCCTTGCGGTCGGCCTCGGGGAGGGGACGGCCGGTCTCCTCGCTGCGGGTGAGGAGCTCGATGTTGGTGCGCAGGGAGGTGAGGGGGGTGCGGAGTTCGTGACCGGCGTCCGCGATGAGCTGCTGCTGGAGCTCGCGGGAGTTGGCCAGGGACGACGTCATCGAGTTGAAGGAGCGGGAGAGACGGGCGACCTCGTCCTCCCTGTCCTCGTCCACGGGGATGCGGATGCTCAGGTCCTCCGTGCGGGCCACGCGTTCGACGGCCTCGGTGAGCTTGTCGACGGGGCGGAGTCCGGCCCGGGCGACCATGAGGCCGGCGGCTCCGGCGCCGACGACTCCGACGCCGGAGACCAGGAGCAGGATCAGGGCGAGTTCGTTGAGGGTGGACTGGGTGCTCTTCAGCGGTACGGCGACGACGATTCCGACGTGGGGTCCGGCCTCCCCGGTGACGGTCTTGGTGGGGCCCAGCGGCCGGGTCATCACGCGGACCGCGTTGCCGTCCCCGTCGGTGCCGTTGCGGAAGTAGATCCGGGACAGGTCCCCGTTCTCGATCTGGTCCTTGTCGGACTGCGTGACCTTGATCGTGCCCGTGGAGTCGTCGGTGACGCAGATCTTCCCGTCCTCCGTGACCACCTGGGAGTAGCTGCTCCGGAAGAAACCGGTGCCCTGCGGGGTCGCGGAACAGTTGGCGAGGGCGAACTCGGCCTGCTGGATCTGCGCCGGCCCTTTCGTTCCCCTCTGCAGATCGCTGTTCAGCTGCTCGTACAGCTTCCCCTGCACGATGAACCAACAGGTGACCGAGACCGCCGCCACCGCGAACGCCACCGCGGCGGCCACCAGCATCGCCAGCCGTGACCGGATCGGCAGCGACCGGAACCGGCGTACGACCTTGTTCACTCCGCCCCGCCCTGCCGCAGCACATACCCCACGCCCCGAACCGTGTGCACGAGGCGCGGCTCGCCGCCCGCCTCGGTCTTGCGGCGCAGGTACATGACGTACACGTCGAGGGAGTTGGAGCTCGGCTCGAAGTCGAAGCCCCAGACCGCCTTGAGGATCTGCTCACGGGTCAGCACCTGGCGCGGGTGTGCCATGAACATCTCCAGCAGCGTGAACTCGGTACGGGTCAGTTCCACCGGCCGCCCGGCCCGGGTGACTTCCCGTGTCGCGAGGTCCATGCGCAGATCCGCGAAGGTCAGCGCCTCGTCCGCCTCGACCGCGCCCGCCCCGGCCGCCGCCGCGTACGAGCTGCGGCGCAGCAGCGCGCGGACGCGGGCGAACAGCTCGTCGAGCTCGAAGGGCTTGACCAGGTAGTCGTCCGCCCCCGCGTCCAGTCCCGTCACCCGGTCGCCGACCGTGTCGCGGGCCGTCAGCATCAGGATGGGGGTGGTGTCGCCCGCGCCGCGGATCCGGCGGGCGGCGGTCAGGCCGTCCATGCGGGGCATCTGGATGTCGAGGACGACCAGGTCGGGCTGGTAGACGGCCGCCTTCTCCAGGGCGTCCGCGCCGTCGACCGCGACCTCCGTGCCGTAGCCCTCGAAGGCGAGGCTGCGCTGGAGTGCTTCGCGCACCGCCGGCTCGTCGTCGACGATCAGGATGCGCTGGGTGTCACGGTCGCCTTCGGCGGGGCTCATGGGCTGGGGATTCCTCGGGTGCGGTGGGAGGACAGGGGGCTGCGGGGTGCTGAACGCTTTCAGCCTCGCATGCTTCCCGGCCGGCGCTGAAGGACGAGCTGGGTGGGATCAGCCGCGTACGGTACGGCGGCGGCTGCGCGCGGCGCTGGCGCGGCGGCCCGCGCCGTGGGCGGTGGCGGCCACCTCCGGCGCCCGCGTCACCGGCGCGTGCAGTTCGTACGCCACCTCGAGGGCCAGGGCGAAGCCGGCCGGGTCGGTGCCGGTCGCCGGGTGCGAAACCTGCTTGATCATGACGTACTCCCTACGGACGGGGTCGGATCGGGCTCAGCTGTCGGAACCGCCGGCCCGCAGCGTGGCCAGGTCGGACTTGACGGTGTTGATCGGGATGGCGAAGCCGAGGCCCACGCTGCCGGCGCTCGACGAGCTGGTGGCGTCGGCGGCCGAGTACATCGCGGAGTTGATGCCGATGATGTTGCCGTTCATGTCGATGAGCGCGCCGCCGGAGTTGCCGGGGTTCAGCGAGGCGTCGGTCTGGAGCGCCTTGTACGTGGTCGTCGACGAACCGGTGTCGCCGTTGAACTGCCGGCCGCCGAACTCGAACGGCCACTGGCCGCTGCCGCCGCCCTGGCCCTGGCTCTCGTCGGTCGAGACGGTGACGTCACGGTCCAGGGCGGAGACGATGCCGCTGGTGACGGTGCCGGTCAGACCCTCGGGGGAGCCGATCGCCACGACCGTGTCGCCGACCTGGACGCCGCTGGAGTCGCCGAGGGTGGCTACGGTCAGGCCGGAGGCGTTCTCCAGCTTGATCAGGGCGAGGTCCTTCTTGCTGTCGGTGCCGACGACCTTCGCGGTGTACGTCTTGCCGTCGCTGGTGCTGACCTTGATCGAGGAGGCGCCGGACACGACGTGGTTGTTGGTGATGATCTCGCCGTCGCCGGTGATGATCACGCCGGAGCCGGTGGACTCGCCGGCGCTGGAGGCGGCGTTGATCTCGACGATGCTCGGGCTGACCGCCTTGGCGACCCCGGCGACCGTGCCCTTGGCGGCGGACGGGATCACGTCGGTGCTGGTGCTGCTGGTGGCGACCGTGTCGTTGCCGGTCAGCTCCTGGATGCCGTACGCGGTACCGCCGCCTATGGCCGCGGCGACGATCGCCACGGCGGCGAGCAGGGCGAGCGGACCGCGGGTGCGCTTCCTGGGCGCCGGGGCCGGCGCCGCGGGTACGGCCGTACCGCCGCCGTTGCCGTCACCGCCGCCGTAGGCACCCTGGGCCGTGAATCCGGCCGGTGCGGACGCCTGCGAGGCCTGGGACGGCCACACGGTGGTGCCCGGCTCGACGGTGACCGGCTGCACGGGCTGGTGCGCCGGCGGGGGCGGCCACTCGGGGTTCACGGGGGAGGCTTGCTGCTGGGGGTACGCGGCCTGGTCGCCGTGACCCTGGGGGTTCTCGTACTCGCCGCTGCGGCGGAAGCTCTCGGTCATGACAGGTAGCTTGTCCGCCGACCATGAGAGCTCCCTGAGCGCTTGCTGAGAACCCCGGCAGAACCTCGTACGTCCGATATAAAGACGTCTCTCGCAGCTCGGCGACGTCTCTCAGGAAGTCTTCACGAAGGCCCTTCGGACCTCACGCGCAGCCGCAGGACTGCCGGACCACCAGCCGCGAGGGAAACACCTTCAGCCGCTCCCGGCGGGAGCCCGCCACGCGCACCCCGTCGTCGAGGACGAGGTCCACGGCGGCCCGCGCCATCGCGGAGCGGTCCGATGCGACCGTGGTCAGGGGCGGGTCGGCGAGGGCCGCTTCCTTGATGTCGTCGAAGCCGACCACCGCCAGCTCGCCGGGGACGTCGATGCGCAGCTCACGCGCCGCGCGCAGCAGGCCGATCGCCTGGTCGTCGGTGGAGCAGAAGATCGCGGGCGGGCGGTTGGGCCCGGCGAGGATCTTGAGGGCGGCCTGGTAGGCGTCGTAGCGGTTGTACAGGGCCTCGAAGAGCCGGCCCTCGGTGGGGATCCCGGCCTCGGCCATCGCGCGCCGCCAGCCTTCCACGTGGTCGGAGACCGGGTCGCCGACGGACGGGGTCTCGGCTATACCGCCCATACAGGCGACGTACGGGTAGCCGTGTTCCAGCAGGTGGGTCACGGCGAGGTGGGCGCCGCCCAGGTCGTCGGTGACGACGGCGACGTCGTCGATGGCCTCGGGCCGCTCGTGCAGCAGCACGACCCTGGCGTCCCAGGCGTCGATCTCGGCAGCGGCGTTGTCGTTGAGGGCGTGGCTGACGAGGATGAGTCCGGAGACGCGCATTCCGAGGAAGGCGCGCAGGTAGTGGACCTCGCGTTCGCCGATGTAGTCGGAGTTGCCGACGAGCACCATTTTTCCGCGCTCGGACGCCGCCTGTTCGACCGCGTGCGCCATCTCCCCGAAGAAGGGCTGGCGGGCGTCCGGCACGATCAGGCCTATGAGGTCCGTGCGACGGGACGCCATCGCCTGGGCGACGCGGTCCGGCCGGTACCCCAGTTCCTTGATCGCGGCGAGGACACGCTCGCGCGTGGCCGGGGCAACCGGCCGGGGTCCGTTGTTGATGACATAGCTGACGACGGCAGTGGACGTCCCTGCCAGTCGTGCTACGTCATCCCTGGTTACCTTGGCCACGGGCGGAGTCTACGCGGATGGACCCGCTCTGGGCAGGGCGTCGAGCAGGCTCCCTGTGCGGAAGCCGTGCCCGGCCCGAGCGGCCGGGCGTCCGCTACGCCTCCGCGGGGATCTCCGCGCCGTCCAGGGCGGCCGCCTCGTCCGCATCCTCCGGCTTTGACTGGGCCGCCTTGGCCTTCGCCTCGTCGGTGGCGCGGTCGCCCTTCTCCGGAGTAACGAATCGATAACCGACGTTCCGGACGGTCCCGATCAGCGACTCGTGCTCGGGGCCGAGCTTGGCGCGCAGCCGTCGTACGTGGACGTCGACCGTGCGGGTGCCGCCGAAGTAGTCGTAGCCCCAGACCTCCTGCAGCAGCTGGGCGCGCGTGAAGACGCGGCCCGGGTGCTGGGCGAGGTACTTCAGGAGCTCGAACTCCTTGAAGGTGAGGTCGAGGACACGGCCCTTGAGCTTGGCGGAGTAGGTCGCCTCGTCGACCGACAGGTCGCCGTTGCGGATCTCCATGGGGGAGTCGTCGTTGACGATCTGCTGGCGGCCCATGGCCAGCCGCAGACGCGCCTCGACCTCGGCCGGTCCGGCGGTGTCGAGGAGTACGTCGTCGATGCCCCAGTCGGCGGTGACGGCGGCGAGGCCGCCCTCGGTCACGACGAGGATGAGCGGACAGCCGGGCCCGGTGGACCGCAGCAGCTGGCACAGGCTGCGGACCTGCGGGAGGTCGCGGCGCCCGTCGATGAGAATCACGTCGGCGCCCGGGGTGTCGACGAGGGCGGGGCCTTCGGCCGGAGCCACTCGCACGTTGTGCAGGAGCAGGCCGAGGGCGGGAAGCACCTCCGTCGACGGCTGGAGGGCATTGGTCAGGAGCAGCAGAGAACTCATACGTCTGGTTCCTCCTCGGTCCCTGCGAGGACGTTTGCGGCACTGCGGCACTGCTCTGCATTCCCGGAGCCCCGTACACCTGCGGTTATCCGCTCGTATACAACGCGTCCGAAAGCACAAAAGGACCCGGGGGCTACGCTGCCCGAGTCCTCTGCCTAGGAGAATAGCCCACATGAGCACTGGTCGGGCAGGTCATGTGGCGCGTTCCACCATTCGTCCGCACTCCGAGACGAGCAGACGCGCACCTATCCGGACGTTTCTGCACACGACCGACGGCATTTCCATTGATTCCGTATACGACCCGGGGGCGGTCGTATACGACGCCGGGAGGCCATCTTCCCGTGATCTCGTGTTCGTGATCGCGCACGGTTTCACCGGCGACGTGGACCGCCCTCACGTACGCCGGATCGCGCGGGCGTTCGCCCAGTACGGGGCCGTGGTCACGTTCTCCTTCCGTGGCCACGGCGCCTCCGGCGGGCGCTCCACGGTCGGTGACCGCGAGGTGCTCGATCTCGCCGCCGCGGTGGCGTGGGCGCGTTCCTTCGGGCACGCGCGCGTGGCCACCGTCGGCTTCTCCATGGGCGGCTCGGTGGCGCTGCGGCACGCGGCGCTGCACCCGCCGGAGGGGTCGGGGCGCGCGGGGCGCACGGAAGCGCACACGGACGCGGTCGTTTCGGTGAGCGCTCCCGCCCGCTGGTACTACCGGGGCACGGCCCCTATGCGCCGTCTCCACTGGCTGGTAACGCGCCCCGAGGGCCGCATGGTGGGCCGCTACGGACTGCGGACGCGCATCCACCACCGGGAGTGGAACCCGGTACCGCTGTCCCCGGTGGAGGCGGTGCCGCAGATCGCCCCGAGGCCCCTGCTCATCGTCCACGGCGACAGGGACGGCTACTTCCCGCTCGATCACCCCCGCATGCTGGCCACCGCCGCCGGTGACCACGGCGAACTGTGGCTGGAGCCCGGCATGGGGCACGCGGAGCACGCGGCCACCGACGAGCTGCTGGCCCGGATCGGGGACTGGGCGGTCTCGCGGCCGGGCTAGCCTGGCCGTGTACACCGCCGATTGATTGAGGAACCGATGCCAAAGGTCACGGTGCGCTACTGGGCCGCCGCGAAGGCCGCGGCCCAGATCGCCGAGGAGCCGTTCGACGCGGCCACGCTCGCCGAGGCGCTCGACGCCGTACGCGCGCGACACCCCGGCGAACTGGTGCGCGTCCTGCAGCGATGCTCGTTCCTCGTCGACGGTGATCCGGTCGGCACCCGCGCACATGAGACGGTACGGCTGGCCGACGGCGGCACGGTCGAGGTGCTGCCGCCGTTCGCAGGAGGGTGACGATGAGCGACCAGCCGTATGGGGGCGGTACTCCGTACCGGCCCCAGCAGGGGTACGACGGACACGAGGGACAAGAGGGGTACGACCCCTACTGGCAGCAGGCCTACGAGGAACAGCAGGCCGCCCAGCAGTACACGCAGCAGTGGCAGGGGCAGACCTGGGAGACGCAGGTGCAGCAGCCGGTGTCGGCCGCGGAGACGGCGTACCTGCCGCAGCAGGCGCCGGTACAGCCGACGTACGACGCCTACGGGGCCCATCAGCTCCCGCAGCCGCCGCCTCAGCAGCCTCAGGCTCCGCAGACGCATGCGCATGCGCCCGCACCCCAGGAACCGGCCGCCGGCTACGGTCCCGCCACCGTGACCGGCAACCCCCGCGTCAGCGACGCGCAGCGGGCCCGCCTGGAGGGGCGTTCCCCGATCATCGAGCCCGGTATGCAGCCCGCCGCGCTCACCGCGCTGCTCGGCCTGCTCCTGTCCGGTACGGCGGCCATCGGGTCGTACGCCCTCCTCGTACCGCTCGTCCTCCTCCAGGCGGTCACGGCGGCGGGCTGGTTCCGGCTCAACGGCATGTGGCCCGCCCGGCAGGGCATCGCCCTCGCCTTCCTGGGGGCGCTGGTCGCGGATGCCGTGCTGCTCGCGGCCGGCCGCGAGAACGGGCCCGCCGCGATCCTCGGCACGCTGGGCGTCTGGGTCCTGCTGTCCCTCGTCCTCCAACTGCGCTCGCACGCCGAGCCGGACGAGCGGATGTACGGCCTGATGGCCACGGTCGCCTCCGCGGCGCTGGCGATCGTCGCGGCCGGCCACCTCGCCGCCGACCCGGACGCGGTCACGGTCGGCGCGGCCGCGGTGGCCGTCGCCGTCCTCGCCCGCGCGCTGCCCCTGCCGACGCCGGCCTCCGTGATCGTCTCCCTGCTCGCCGCGGCGGGCGCGGGCGTCGCGGTCGGCGCCATGACGGGTCTGGGCCCGGACGGCGCGCTGCTCGGGGCGGGCGCGGCGGTGTGCGCGCTGATCGGCCACCGGGTCGCGAGCTACGACTACCCGTCGCGCTTCGTGCACTTCACGGCGGGCGTGGCCCTTCCCCTGGCGACGGCCGCACCGGCGGTCTACGTGCTGGGACGGGCCTTGGCGTAAGCCGGGGCAGTCGGGCGCCGGCGCCATTCCTGCGGCTCGGTTCCCGTGCGGCACCGGCCTCTCCCCTCCTGTCACAGCTGATCGACAATTCTCCGGCCCCCGCCCGGCTCGGGGTTACTCTCACGCTCGATGGCCACCCGGCCGTCAACCGACCGTCGTCCGACCGCCGTCGTGGGGAACACCGCATGCGCGCACTGCGAATACTTCTGATCCTCGTCGTCGTCTTCGGCGGCCTCTTCGTCCTCGCCGACCGCCTCGCGGTCAACTTCGCGGAGGACGAGGCGGCGGGCAAGCTGAAGACCACCGAGGGTCTGGCCGTCACCCCCGACGTCTCCATCAAGGGCTTCCCGTTCCTCACCCAGGTCGTCGGCGGCGAGCTCGACGACGTCGAGGTCGGCATCAAGGACTACGAGGCGGACACCGGCAACGGCGACCAGACGATCCGTATCGACGACCTCAAGGCGAACATGAGGGGCGTCGAGTTCTCCGGCGACTACAGCTCCGCCACCGCGAACAGCGCCACCGGCACCGCGTCCGTCACGTACGACGAGCTGCTCAAGACCGCCAAGTCCGAGCCCACCCAGCTCGCTCCCGGCGTCACCGCCAACGTTGTCGGCCTCTCCGACGGCGGCAAGGGCAAGATCAAGGTCGCGATCGAGGCGACGGTGCTCGGCACCCGGCTGCCCGAGCCGGTCTACGTCCTCAGCACGGTCACCGCCGAGGGGGACGTCGTGAAGGTGCATGCCGACACGCTGCCCTCGTTCGCCGGCGTCGACCTCGCCGAGAACCGGGCCCGGACGGTCACCGACTTCGAGCAGAAGATCGACGGACTGCCCGGCGGCATCCAGCTCGACAAGGTGCAGGCCGCGAAGAACGGTGTGGAGATCACGGTGAAGGGTTCGAACGTCCGGCTGGCCGGGTAAACAGTCCTGAGCTCAGGGGACGGGGCTGTCCGACACGCGAGACGCCGCCGTCCGTACCGCAGATGTGATGACGGATACCTCCGCCCGGGAACCGTGCAGTCACGGCCCGGGCGGTCCTGTGTTCTCACATCGCGGACGATCGCGTCTCAAAATACGACACACCGGTGACATGCGCGCCTGTCCGTCCCTACGATCGAGGCCATGAAGCGACAG
This sequence comes from Streptomyces sp. NPDC033131, assembly GCF_055578365.1. Classification (NCBI taxonomy): domain Bacteria; kingdom Bacillati; phylum Actinomycetota; class Actinomycetes; order Kitasatosporales; family Streptomycetaceae; genus Streptomyces; species Streptomyces sp. NPDC033131. Next base: position 101,477 of record NZ_JBVIPA010000006.1, on the reverse strand, counting down.
GCGGATCTCACGAAGCGGCGGGCAGTGGACCTGTGCCGCGTCTCCGCCATGCTCTGTCGCACTTTCTGAGCGGAGGCGCAGCCCTCCGCATCCCCGCCCTGCCCAGGGCATCCGTGTGCACGCGCCGTCCGACGGCATGCACGCGCACGCCTCTCACTTGCACGCCCCGCCGTAACTGCCCCGGAGGAGAAAGAGCATGAGCCGCAGCGACGTCCTGGTCGACGCCGACTGGGTCGAGGCCAACCTCGACAACCCCAGCATCGCCATCGTCGAGGTGGACGAGGACACGTCCGCCTACGAGAAGAACCACATCCGCAACGCGATCCGGATCGACTGGACCGACGACCTCCAGGACCCGGTCCGCCGCGACTTCGTCGACCAGGAGGGCTTCGAGAAGCTCCTCTCCGCGAAGGGCATCGCCAACGACACGCTGGTGATCCTCTACGGCGGCAACAACAACTGGTTCGCGTCGTACGCCTACTGGTACTTCAAGCTGTACGGCCACGAGAACGTCAAGCTTCTCGACGGCGGCCGCAAGAAGTGGGAGCTGGACGCCCGCGAGCTGGTCGAGGACGTGCCCGAGCGCCCCACGACCGACTACAAGGCCAAGCCGCAGAACAAGGCCATCCGTGCCTTCCGTGACGACGTCGTCGCCGCGATCGGCTCGCAGAACCTGGTCGACGTCCGTTCGCCCGACGAGTTCTCCGGCAAGCTGCTGGCCCCCGCCCACCTGCCGCAGGAGCAGTCGCAGCGCCCGGGTCACGTCCCGTCCGCCCGCAACATCCCGTGGTCGAAGAACGCCAACGACGACGGCACCTTCAAGTCGGACGAGGAGCTCAAGGAGCTCTACGCCGAGGAGCAGGTCGACCTCGCCAAGGACACCATCGCGTACTGCCGCATCGGTGAGCGCTCCGCGCTGACCTGGTTCGTCCTGCACGAGCTGCTCGGTGTGGAGAACGTCAAGAACTACGACGGCTCCTGGACCGAGTACGGCTCCCTCGTGGGCGTGCCGATCGAGCTCGGCGCCAACAAGTAATCCGACCTGAACGACCTCTGGAGACAGACATGTGTGGAGCGAAGGCCGGCGGCCCGGACGCCTCGACGATCAAGCCCGGTGAGACCACGATTCAGGGTCAGGTGACCCGCGACGGGGAGCCGGTGACCGGTTACGTCCGTCTGCTGGACTCGACCGGTGAGTTCACCGCGGAGGTCCCGACGTCCGCGACGGGCCAGTTCCGCTTCTACGCGGCCGAGGGCACCTGGACCGTCCGCGCCCTCGTGCCCGGCGGCACCGCCGACCGCACGGTCGTCGCGCAGCAGGGCGGTCTCGCCGAGGTCGCGATCGCGGTCTGAGGCAGAACCCGACGGCTGAAGGGCCGCACCCCACGGGTTGGACACCGGGGGGTGCGGCCCTTCGGCATGGGCGGGCCCCGGATCTACCCTGGAGCCATGTACGCACGGCGGCGGCACGTCTACTTCGCCATGATGGGGACCTGCATCGGCCTCTTCGTCCTGGCCTGGGGAGTCGTACGCCTCTGGTCGGTCCCGGTGGCGGTGGGCATGTGCGTGGTGGCCATGGTCATCCCCCCGGCCGCCGCCATGATCGCCAACCGCCGAGGCCCCGACGACCGCTGGTGGGACGACCCCTCCGGCGACCCGAAGTCCGACGACTGGTGGGACGAGCTGGACGGGAAGTGGCGGCGGCGGTAGGAAGGGCGCATGTCGCCTGCGAGGCTGTCCACCGTGGTGCTCGACGCGCGGGACGCGCACGAGCCGGCCGGGTTCTACCTCCGCCTGCTCGGATACGAGGTCCGCGCCGAGGAGCCGGACTGGGTCCTCATCGGCCCGCCGCCCGGCGCCGGGGGCACGGCGCTCGCCTTCCAGACCGAACCCGACTACGCCCCGCCCGTCTGGCCCACCCGCAACCCCGGTGACCAGCAGATGATGCTGCACCTGGACATCGAGGTCGACGACCTGGAGGGCGAGACCGCGCGGGCCGTCGCCGAGGGGGCGCGGCTCGCGGAGTACCAGCCCCAGGACGACGTACGGGTGCTGCTCGACCCGTCGGGGCACCCCTTCTGCCTGTGGGTGCGGGCGTCTCAGTAGACGAGCGCCTGCGTCTCGTCCCCCAGTGCCTCCTGGACGAACACCTGGGCTCCCGCGATGCGTACGCCCTTGATGACGTCGTTCTCCGTGATGTCCCGGCGGGCCGCGCACTGGGTGCACAGGGTGACGCGGCCCGCTGTGAGGATCGAGTCGAGGAGGTCGGGGAGGGGGGCCGCGTGCGGGAGGTCGAACTCGGCGGCACGGCCCGGGAGGGCGAACCACGCGGACTCGCCGGTCAGCCACAGGGAGACGTCGACGCCGCTGGCCACGGCCACCGCCGCCACCGTGAACGCCTGCGAGCACCGCTCGGGGGCATCCGACCCGGCCGTCACCTTGATCACGAGCTTCTTTGCCATGGCCGAATCGTAATCAACTCCGCTACAACCCGGTCCTCTGACCACGAGTCTCCTGTGAGCGCGCATACGGAATGCGCACTTCACGTTCTGTGGGGGGACGTCTTGGAAGTACCCGAAGAAGTAGCCGACGCCCCAGTCGCCCCAGTCGCCCCGGTTGCTCCGGTAAACCCGATGGTCGCGCCCCGGCCCCGCCGGCGCGGGCGCACCGCGCTGCTGATCGCCGGCGCCGCCGTCCTCGGCCTGGTCGCCGGCACCTGCGCCGGCTACCTCGTGCAGGCCGACCGTGAGCCGACGAAACTGCCCTCGCTCTCCCAGCCGGCGCTGCCACAGGCGAAGGGCAAGGGCCCCGAGCCGCTGTCCGCCGCCCAGGACCGCCGGGTGAGGACCGACGGCGACCTGCGCAAGCTCCTGCTGAAGAAGCCGGGCGGCGCGAAGGACGCCGACTGGCTGTCCGGCGCCGACGGCTGGATGGACCTGGCCGCCTACGCCGACCTGTACAACTCGCCGGACGACATCTTCGGCGACCTCGTCGGCGACGAGTTCCGCCGCGCGGCCGTCACCGGCTGGGAGTCCGGCACATCGACGCTGGAGATCCGGCTGATCCAGTTCCGCCAGGAGGAGGCCCCCGCGGCCGCCGACACGGCGGACGACAGCCAGTACTGGGCGGACGCCGAGGACGCCACCGAGAGCTGGACCGTCCCCGGCACCGGCAACGGCATGGCGTACGTCCACACGGAGCCCGAGCGCGAGGCCGGGTACCTGCCGCTCTACAGCGCCGAGGCCCACGCCTGGCGCGGCGACATCGTCATGGAGATCTGGATGTACGACACCAAGCCGATCTCCAAGAAGAAGATCATGGGCCTGGCCGAGCGGCAGATGGAGCGGCTGTGACCGAGAACGAGAACGAGCCGGTCCGGAGCACGCCGGACGGTGACGTCGGTCAGGCCGGGCCGGTCGAGTTCGTCGAGTTCGTCGAGCCCCCGGCGCCCGCCGCGCTCGACGCCCACGGCGTTCCCGTCCCGCCGCCCGTCAGAAAGCCGTTCCCGCGTGGCCGTATCGCCGCCTTGGCCGGATCCCTGGTGCTCGTCGGTGCCGTCGTCGCCGGTGTCGGCCAGACCGTCGTGACGGTGAACGACGCGGACCGCGACGCCGGCGCCCCGGTCTGGACTTTCCCGAAGACCACGGCCGAGGACGACAAGGCGGCCACCGCCAAGGGCCTCGCCGGTGTCCTCGTGCCGTACGGCACCGACGGCTGGAGCCGCGGCCCCGACCTCGGCGAGTTCGGCTCCGACGCGGAGCTCAGTGGCGCCCAGGCGACCGCCCTGCGCAAGGAGTCGCTGAGCGGCCTGCCCCGCAGCCAGCGCAGGAAGCTGGAGAAGGAGATCGACCGGCAGCGCGTCAAGGGCATGGCGATGCGCAGCTACCTCAGCTCGGACGCCAGTGCCCTCAGCGAGAACGAGGGCACCTTCGCGGTGAGCATCGTGCTGGCGCAGATGGAGAGCCGGGCGGCCGTCCGGGACATGGCCACGTTCCAGAACCGGTTCCTCGACGCCCTGGACGTCTTCCGCAAGGGCCCCGAGGTCAAGGGCCACAAGAACGCCGAGTGCTTCCTGCCGCCCGAGGACGACGACACGGACCTCGACACCATGTACTGCTCCGCCTACCAGGGCGACGTCCTGGTCACCGCCACCGCGGACGGCGTCAAGCCACTCGACACCAAGGGGGTCGCGATGCTGCTGAGCGAGCAGCTCGACCGGATAGCCGAGCCGGGGGAGGCGGTATGACCGAGCAGCCGCAGACCACGGAGCGGACGGCCATGGAGCAGACGGCCATGGAGCAGACGGCCGCGGAGACAGAGATCACGGAGACAGAGATCGCGGAGCCGGTGACAACGGAACCGCAGGCAGTCCCGACCCCGCCCGCGCCTTCACCCCCGCTCCCGCCCCCGCCGCTCCACGCACCCCTCGTGTCCCCCGCACCCCCCGCCCCCAGGGACCGCCGAGTCCTGCGCGCCGCCCTGCGCTGGACCGCGGCCGTCGTGGTCTTCGCGGCGGTCGGGGCGTCGGCCGCGTACGGCATCACGCGGATGGAGCGGACGGACGTACCCGGTCTGGCGACGGAGTCGGACGGGCGCTGGGACTACCCGGAGCTGGTGAAGCCGCCGCTGCCGTCGGGCAGCCCGGAGCCCTTCGCCGAGGCGAACAAGGCCGGCGCGCACTACGCCGACCTGCGTGCCCTGCTGCTGCCGGCCCCCGCGGGGGCCACGCAGGACAAGGCGCTGCAAGGCTCGGACGGCTGGCTGGCGACGAAGGACTTCCTGGCGGAGTACGAGCCGCAGGAGCACGGGGAGTTCCGGCAGGAGCTCGTCGACGACGGTCTGCGGCACATCGCGGCCCGCGGCTGGACCACCGAGGACGGCACGCACACGCGGATCTACCTCCTGCACTTCGACACCGCGGCCGTCGTCGACGAGGTGTTCTCCGGCGACATCGGCCCGTACAGCGGACCCGGCCGCATGGTGCGCGGCGCCGAGGACTCCGTCGCCGACGAGGACTTCCCGGAGCAGGCCCGCGTCGACGACGTCCAGCGCTCCGTGTACACGGAGACGAAGCCGTACGGCGCCGAGCAGGTCCGGCAGGCGTACCTGGCCGCCGGTGACGTCCTCGCCGTGATCATCCAGTCCCGGAAGGGCACGGCGAAGGCCGTTCCGTTCCAGCAGACGGTGACCCTGCAGAGCCAGCTGCTCGGGTGACCTCGGTGAGGGCACACCTCACGGAGAGGGCCGGGCCCCGGCCGCGTAAGCTGGGGCCCGGCTTTTGTGTACTGCCATCCCACTGTGTACTGCCATCCACGATCGTCCGAGGAGCACTCCGTGCTTGAGGTTTTCTTCGAAGCCCTGCTGGTCCTGGTCTGCGTCGGCGTGCTCGCCTTCGCCGGACTGACGGTGAAGAAGCTGTACCAGGGCCAGCGCTGACCCACGTCTAGGAACTGCTGCTCATGATCGAGATCCCGTCCGACCTCCACAAGGACCTGGTCCCCCTCGTCTTCCTGCTCGGAAACTGGGCGGGCGCGGGCGTGCACGACTTCCCCGGCTCCGAGAAGTGCAACTTCGGACAGGAGGTCACCTTCACGCACGACGGCCGGGACTTCCTGGAGTACCACTCGCACACCTGGGTGCTCGACAACGACGGCAACAAGGTCAGGCCGCTGGAGTCCGAGTCCGGCTTCTGGCGGATCGACGCCGACCGCAAGGTCGAGGTCACCATGGTCCGCGACGACGGTGTCGTCGAGGTCTGGTACGGCGATCTGGCCGCCAAGAAGCCGCAGATCGACCTGGTCACGGACGCCGTGGCCCGTACGGCCGCCTCCGGCCCCTACACCGGCGGCAAGCGGCTGTACGGCTACGTCCACAGCGACCTCATGTGGGTCGGCGAGAAGCAGACCCCGGAGGTCGAGCTGCGCCCCTACATGTCGGCCCACCTGAAGAAGGTCGTCACCCCCGAGGACGTCGAGCGCTGGGCCAAGGCACTTCCCGACGACATGCCGGACGACGGCATCGCGTTCTTCAAGTAGACCTAGACTCTCTGGTGTGGTGAGCACCGACTGGAAGAGCGACCTCAGGCAGCGCGGCTACCGGCTGACGCCGCAGCGGCAGCTCGTGCTCGAAGCCGTGGACACGCTGGAACACGCGACCCCCGACGACATCCTCATCGAGGTGAGGAAGACCGCGTCGGGGGTCAACATCTCGACCGTGTACCGGACGCTGGAGCTCCTGGAGGAGCTCGGGCTGGTCAGCCATGCCCACCTCGGGCACGGTGCGCCGACGTACCACCTCGCGGACCGGCACCACCACATCCACCTGGTCTGCCGCGACTGCACGAACGTCATCGAGGCCGACATCTCGGTGGCGGCCGAGTTCACCGCCAAGCTCCGCGAGGAGTTCGGCTTCGAGACCGACATGAAGCACTTCGCGATCTTCGGCCGGTGCAAGGACTGTTCCCGCAGGGCCGACCAGAGTTCCGCGCTCAAGGGTTCAACTACCGAGTCGTAGGCTGGTCGTATGAAGAGCCCCCTGCTGTCCCTGTCCGGCGCCGTCCCCGCCGAGGGTGTGGACGAAGGCGTCGCCGCCCACTACGGCGACCTGTTCCGCGAACAGCGCGCCCTCGCCGGCGGCACCGGATTCGTCGATCTCTCGCACCGCGGGATCGTCACCGTCACCGGTGAGGACCGGCTGAGCTGGCTGCACCTGCTGCTCACCCAGCACGTCAGCGACCTGCCCACGGGGCAGGCCACCGAGGCGCTGATCCTGTCCGCGCACGGCCACATCGAGCACGCCCTGTACCTGGTGGACGACGGCGTGACGGTCTGGGCGCACGTCGAGCCCGGCACCCAGGACGCGCTGGTCGCCTACCTGGAGTCGATGAAGTTCTTCAACCGGGTCGAGGTCGCCGACCGCACCGCCGACTTCGCGGTCGTCCACCTGCCGGCCGGTTCCATCGCCGAGGTGCCCGAGGGCGTCGTGGTCCGCGAGACGGCGTACGGCCGTGATCTGTTCCTGCCGCGCGAGGACCTGGAGTCGTACGCCGAGAAGACCGGCCCCGCGGCCGGGATCCTGGCGTACGAGGCGCTGCGCGTCGAGCAGCACCGCCCCCGCCTCGGCTTCGAGACCGACCACCGCACCATCCCGCACGAACTGGGCTGGATCGGCACCGCGGTCCATCTCCAGAAGGGCTGCTACCGCGGCCAGGAGACCGTGGCCCGGGTGCAGAACCTCGGGAAGCCGCCGAGGAGGCTCGTCTTCCTGCACCTCGACGGCAGCGAGGTCTATCTCCCGGTCGCCGGCACGGACATCCGCCTCGCGGACGAGGGCCCCGAGGGCCGCAAGATCGGCTTCATCACGACGTCGGTGCGCCACCACGAGCTGGGGCCGGTCGCGCTGGCACTGGTGAAGCGGAACGTGCCGGTGGACGCCCGGCTGACGGCCGACACGACGGCCGCCGCCCAGGAAGTCGTCGTGGAGCCCTAGCGCAAGCCCTCGTTCAGATCTCGATCAGCACGGTGAACGGGCCGTCGTTCGTCAGCGACACCCGCATCTTCGCGCCGAAGCGGCCCGTCTCCACCGTCGCGCCCAGGGAACGCAGTTGGGCGACCACCTCGTCGACGAGCGGTTCGGCGACGTCGCCGGGGGCGGCGGCGTTCCAGGTGGGGCGGCGGCCCTTGCGGGCGTCGCCGTAGAGGGTGAACTGGCTGATGACGAGGAGCGGGGCGTCGAGGTCGCTGCACGACTTCTCGTCGGCCAGGACGCGGATCGACCACAGCTTGCGGGCGAGCTGGGCCGCCTTCTCCTTGGTGTCCTCGTGGGTCACGCCGACCAGGACGCACAGTCCCTCGCCGTCGATCTCCCCGACCGTCTCGCCGTCCACTCTCTGCACCACTGCACGCATACGACCATCATGCCGGGCGGCGGGCGGTGCTCCGCACGTGCCATTTTTTGATGCTTAACCGCCCATGTGGGGCCGTTCGGGGGCACTCGGTCACATAGCGGCCACTTGGGGTGGCACGATGCTTCCACATCCGGTCGAGGGGACGGTAGAGGCACATGAGCACACCGAGTATCGGGGGGCGGCTGGGAATTCAGCGGCCGCCCGTCCAACGCATGGGCAGTCCGCTGCCGCCCCCGGAGCCGACCGAACCCCACCTGTTGCTGCTGAGCCTGCCCGAGCTGCGCACCCTGCGCCGGGACGCCCAGCGGGACGAGGCCGACCTCAGTTACGTACGGCGGCTGCTCCAGGGCCGTATCGACATCCTGCGGGCGGAACTGGCCCGGCGGTCCCCCGCGGGGGCGGCGGCCGTCGTCGACCGGCTGTCGGAGATCCTCACCGACGCGCCCGCCCGGCACCGCTCCTCCGCCCGCCATGTGACGCTGGGCACCCCGTACAGCGAGGAGTACCGGCTGCTGGCCGCGGAGATGCTCGCCGAGGTCGAGCTGTCGGACCTGGCGGCGCGGACCGACCTGGAGCTGAACACCGCGATGGGCCGGCTGGTGCGGTACGAGCAGCAGGTGTCCCGGCGCCGGCAGCGGCTGCAGCGCACGGCCGACGACTGCAGTGCGGAGATCGCCCGCAGGTACCGTGTGGGGGAAGCGCAAGTCGACGATCTGCTCACCTGAGGCGGCGGCCGGACCGGTGATCCCGGGGCCCGCTGTCGGGGCGGGTCACCTGATCTCCGGAGGCCACCGCCGATGTCCGAGTCCCGTTCCGCCGCTCTGCCTGCCATACCGCCCGTCCTCGCCGAGGTGGTGCGCTCCGGGTTCGTCGAAGGGCGGCACCGGGGCAGTCTGGTCCTGCTGGACGCGGACGGGTCGGTGGAACTGGCGCTCGGCGACGTGACGTCCCCGGTCTTCCCGCGCTCCTCCAACAAGCCCATGCAGGCGGCGGGCGTACTGCGGGCGGGCCTGGACCTCGCGGGCGAGCGTCTGGCGCTGGCCGCGGCCAGCCACTCCGGGGAGCCCTTCCACCGCGACCTGGTCCAGAAGATGCTGGACGAGCACGGGCTGAGCGAGGCCTCGCTCCAGTGCCCGCCGGACCTGCCGCTGGACGCCGAGGAGCGGGAGACCTACCTCGCGTCGGGCGCCGTGCGCTCCCGCGTGACCATGAACTGCTCCGGCAAGCACACGGCGATGCTGGCGGTGTGCGCGCTGCGCGGCTGGCCGCTGGAGACGTATCTCGAGCCCGGTCATCCGCTGCAGCGGATCATCCACACAGTGGTGGAGGAGGCGGCCGGCGAGGAGGTGGCCGCGGTGGGCACGGACGGCTGCGGGGCGCCCCTGATGGCGATCAGTCTGACCGGCCTGGCCCGCGCCTACCGCACCTTCGTCCTGGCCGACCCCGGCACGGCGGAACGCCGGGTCGCGGACGCCATGCGCACCCACCCCGAGTACGTCGCCGGCACCCGCCGCCCCGACACCTGGCTGATGCGCGAGGTCCCCGGCACCCTCTCCAAGATGGGCGCGGAGGCGGTCCAGGCAGTCGCCCTGCCGGACGGACGCGCCCTCGCCTTCAAGGTGGAGGACGGCGGCAGCCGAGCCCTGGGGCCGGTACTGGGGCGGGCGCTGCACCTCATGGGCGTGGACGCGCCGGTGGCGGAGCGCATCGGGCGGGCGCCGCTGGAGGGCGGGGGCTGGGTGGTGGGGGAGATCCGGGCGGCGTTCTGACGGGCGGAACGGTTGCGCCGCGGGGGGTTTCCCTGGGGGGTTCCTGAGGGTGGGGGTCTGCGGGTGGGGCTTCCTGGGGGAGTTTTCGCAGGGCTCAGGCGGGTGGCTGGGCCGGGCCTACCCTGGCCGAGTTCTGCGGGGCTTCCCAGGCCCCAGGCGTAGCCTCCCCGGCCGGGGTTTGCGCGGGTCTTCCCTGTCGGCGTGCGGAGTCTCCTGGGTCGAGTTTTTTCGGGCGGGGTCTCCGAGTTCACAGGCGGGCGGTCTCCCGGGCGGGCTTCCGCGAGTTTTCCCTGGGCGGGTTGGGTCTTCCTGGGCGGGCCTCCCGAAGGCGGGGGTCCGCGGGTGGAGTCCCCTGGGCCGGGTCTGCGGGCGGGTCTCCCGGGCGGGCTTCCGCGCGTCTTCCCGGGCGGGGGCCTCCGCGGGCGGGGGCGGCGCACGTGGAGGCCCCCCGGCGGGGCCTTTCCGGGAGGAGTCGCGCCAGGGGCTTTCCCAGGTGGGGGCTTCCCGGCCAGAGGGCCTCCGAGGTGGCGAGTAAATTCCGAGACACCTCACAGGCGGGCGCCTACCGTGACTGCATGAGCAGCCCGCACTCCGCCATCGACGTCCGGCCCATCACCGAGTCCGAGTTCCCCGACTGGATCCGCGCGGTGAACACCGGCTTCCTGCGCGAGCCCATCCCCTCCGAGTCCGAGCTCGAAGCCCGTCGGGCCCAGTTCGAGAGCGGCGACGCCGGGCGCTACCTCGGCGCCTTCGACAACGGCCGGTGCGTCGCCACCTTCAAGTCCTTCACCCAGGAACTCACGGCCGTCGGTGGCGCGGCCGTCCCCGCCAACGCCGTCACCGGCGTCACGGTCACCGCCACCCACCGCCGCCGCGGCCTGCTCACCCGCCTGATGGCGCAGGACCTGGCGGCCGCGAAGGAGCGCGGTGACGTCGTCGCCACCCTGATCGCCGCCGAGTACCAGATCTACGGCCGCTACGGCTTCGGCCCCGCCACCTGGATGACCGAGTGGACGGTCGACGTCCCGCGCACCGGCCTGGACCCCCGCCGCTCCGGCAGTCCCGAGGACGGCGGCCGAATCGACCTCGTGGACGGCGAGGACGTCCGCAAGCTCGGTCCCGAACTCCACGAGCGGGTACGCCGCGCCCAGCCCGGCGCCGTCAGCCGCAACGAGATGTGGTGGCGGGTCAACACCGGTGTCGTCCGGTTCGAGCCGTCCTGGCGGGAGCCGCACTACGCGGTGTACCGCTCGGCGCACGGCGAGGTGGAGGGCCTGGTCTCGTACGCGGCCGACGACAACTGGCACGGCAAGCTGCCGCACGACACGGTGTCCGTGCAGTGGCTGCTCGCGGCGACCCCGGCCGCCGAGCGCGCCCTGTGGCGCTACCTCTGCTCGATCGACTGGGTCACGAAGGTGAAGAGCGGCTGGCGGGCCCCCGACGACCTGCTTCCGTTCGTCCTGCCGAACCCCAGGGCGGCCACGGCCACCACACAGGGCGACTGGCTGTGGGTGCGGATCCTGGACGTCGTACGGGCGCTGGAGGCGCGGACGTACGAGGGGGAGGGTTCACTCGTGCTCGAGGTGGCCGACGGTGACGGGCTGACCGGCGGGCGGTACCGGCTGGACGCGTCGGAGGCGGGCGCCTCCTGCACGCCGACACGGCAGAACGCCGATCTCACGCTCGACGTCGGTGACCTGGCGGCCCTGTGGCTGGGCGACGAGTCCGCGGTGCGGCTGGCGGCGCTGGGCCGGGTCCGGGAAGGACGAGCGGGCGCCGGCCGGTCGGCCGACGCCCTGCTGCGTACGTCCAGGCGCCCTTGGTGCCCGGACATGTTCTGAGACCTCCCTTCCGCCGACGACCGCGCTGATTGCTGCGTGCTGCCTGCTCTTGTGGTGCTTGCTCTGCATCCGTAGCGAGCTGTGAAGTTGTGACTGTGCTGAGCATGTTCAGTTGTGGCTGTGCTCGGTGGTGACGGTGTTCAGTTGTGGCTGTGCAGACCGACCGGGCTCCCGGCTCCCCTCCGGAGGAGAGCCCGATCAGCCGGACTGGGCGAGCAGCATCACGAGGATCACGGCGCCGATGCCGCCGATCGCGGCGCTCTTGGTCTTGACGCCTACGGTGAGAGCGACGAAGGCGACGATGCCCATCGCGCCCAGCTTCCACTGGACGAGCGCTTCGAAGCCGACCGCGAGGGCGGCGATGACGAGGGCGATGAGCGGCATGGCGGTCCCCCCTGTTTTCGGGACGGTGGCCAACCTTGTGGAAGTTTGACCATGTTGCTCAAGTTGGCGACCAACTTCACTGTACTTCTCTCCACTTGGAAGCGACTCATAACCACCTTTCCTTGAACTGCCCAAAGATGGCGGGAAGTTGTAGTGTTTGGTCGTGGACCCGAAACACCCCGCCGTCAATGGGCGGAAGAGGTCACAGCGGCCACAGAGGACACATCGCGAGGTGGCCGACGAGCTGCGTGCCCGGATCCGGTCCGGGGCACTGCGGCCGGGCCAGCGCATGCCCACCCAGGCGAGGCTCGCCGACGAGTTCGGGGTCGAGCGGGGGGTCGTACGGCAGGCTCTGCACATCCTGCAGTCGGAGCGCCTGCTGACCAACGTTTCCAAGGGCAGCCCGGCGACCGTGGCTCCCGACCTGGGCACGGGTGGGGCGCCGACCGGGCCCGGGGCCCCGCCGCTTCCCACCACGGCGGCCCTCGCCCCCCGTATCGCGGCCGCCTTCGCGGCGCCGCACGTCGAGATCGACGCCCTCTGCCTGACCTCGGTCTCCCTCACGCTCGCCATCGGTGAGCCGCTGCGCCAGATCCACGCCGGGGAGCTGAAACCGGCCAAGATCGACGTCCGGGTGCTGCTGCCGAGCCGGGACATCGACCTCGCCTTCCCGGTCCCGGTCGAGGACCACGGCTACGGTCCGCCGGTCCAGAAGCGCTGGCTGGCCCACCGCAACGCCCAGGGCCAGGTGCTGAGGCACAACCTGCTGGCCCTGCGCACCACCCACGGCATCGACGTGCACGTCTCCTTCCGCGCGCTGCCCTTCACTCCGCCCGTGAAGCTGTACCTGTTCAACGGAGAGGAGGCCCTCTTCGCGTACTACACGCTGACGCGGCGCGCGGCGGAGTTCGACCACGAGCAACTGGAGATGTACGACGCCGAGGGCACCCGGTCGATGCTGTTCGCCTTCGCGCAGGGCGCCGGCCTGCGCGACACGACGTTCGTGGAACAGTCCCACCTGTGGTTCAACGCACTGTGGGAGACGATCAGTTCGGAGCTGCTGCTCACGAGCTGATGTCTCCCACAGTGGCTGATCGGGGTACCGGTCGCTCATGCGAGGACGCGGGTTCGCTCACAGGGCGGGCCGGGTGACCAGCAACGCGAGCATGACCGCCCCGACGGAGCTGACGGCCGGGCTCTTGGCCTTGATGCCTACGGTGAGCAGCAGCAGGCCGATGATGCCGGCGATGCCGTACTTCCACTGGACGGTCTGCTCGACGCCGACGACGAACACGGCACAGAGGAGGGCGAGGACAGGCACGGTGGTTCCCCCTTCGGGCTTCCGGGGCGGGACGGACGGATCAGGAGGCAAAACTTCCGCCAACTCGAAGGAAGTTGGCAACCAACTATGGTTATGTTGTCCCCACTTGGCAGCTATCCATAAACAACTTTCAAACAACTCCCCACAGATGGATCGAAGTTGTAGCGTTTGGTCGTGACCCAGGAGAACGTGGCAGTGAACGGCAGCAGAAGGCTCTCCCCCCAGGAAATCGCCGACATCCTGCGCGAACGCATCCGCGTGGGTGACCTCAAGGCGGGTCAGCGCCTCCCCACCCAGGCGGAACTCGCCGACGAGTTCAGCGTGGAGCGGGGCACCGTGCGACAGGCCCTGCGGGTGCTCCAGGAGGACGGGCTGCTCAGCAACGTGAGCAAGGGGAGTCCGCCGCGGATCGCGGAGGTCACCCCGGCCAGCGAGGAGCCCCAGCCGACCATGGTCGGGCTGGCCTCCCGCCTCACGGCGGCCTTCTCCGTGCCCGAGGTGCGCATCGACGCGGCGTGCCTCACGGCCGAGTCGCTGATGCTGGCCCTGGGAGAGCCGATCCGCCATATCCACGAGGGCCGCATCCGCCCCCGTACCATCGACGCCCGCATCCTCCTGCCGTCCCGGGACATCACCCTGGCCTTCCCGGTCCAGGTCGACGGCGGCGGCGACGACGATCCGGTCCACCAGCGCTGGCTGGACATGCGCAACGCCCAGGGGCACGTCCTGCGCCACAACCTCCGGGCCCTGCGCTCCTCGCACGGCATCGACGTGCGCATCTCCTTCCGCGCCCTGCCGTTCACCCCGCCGGTGAAGCTGTACCTCCTCAACGGCACGGAGGCGCTCATGGCGTACTACATGGTCACGCGCCGCGAGGAGCCCTCGGACCACGGAACCCTCGACATGTACGACGTCCTGGGCACCGAATCCCTCCTCTTCTCCTTCGACAGCGCGGCCGGCCCGCGGGACGCCGCATTTGTGGAGGAATCCCAGAAGTGGTTCGACGCCCTCTGGGAAACCATCACGACGGACCTGACACTCTCCTAGTGACTTCTGATACGACGCAGACTGATCAGGCGACAGCGGAGACGGACGACGAGACCGAGAACCTGCGTGAACTGATCACGGGTGCTCGGGTCGTGCTGTGGGACTTCGACGGGCCGATCTGCCGCCTGTTCGCGGGGCATTCGGCGGATCGGGTGGCGGTGGACCTCGTGGGGTGGCTCGAAGGGCGGGGCCTGCACGGCCTGTTGAGCGAGTCCGAACGCAAGTCCCTCGATCCGCATATCGTTCTGCGGGCCGTCGACCGCAGACACCCCGGCAGCGATCTGGTCGACGAGTTGGAGGAACGTCTCACCCAGGAGGAACTGCGGGCCACCCCCTCGGCGATGCCCACACCGTATGCGGACCCGCTGATACGCACCTGGATGGCGGTGGGCTCCCGGCTGGCGATCGCCACGAACAACTCCCCCCGGGTGGTGCGCACCTACCTGGCAGGCCGCGGCCTCACCTCGTGCTTCGCCCCGCACATCTACGGCCGCACCCAGGAACTCAACCGCCTCAAGCCGGATCCGCACTGCCTGAACCGGGCTCTGAACGCGATGGGCTCGGCACCCTCGACGGCACTGATGATCGGCGACACCCCCTCGGACCTGCTCGCCGCCAATGAGGCCGGCGTTCCGTTTCTGGGCTACGCGCGTAATGAGCACAAGGAAAAGCTTCTGAGGGACGCGGGCGCGACGGCGGTCGTCGACTCGCTGAAATCCGTGCTCGACCTTATCCGCGCTCAGGCCTGAGTCATCAGCAGCGCGAAGACCACGGCGGCCCCAACGGCGAGTCCGCCACGGCGCGCCCTTATGCCCACGCCGATCAGGAACAGGAGCACCACACCGACGGCACCGAGCTTCGCCTGCGCCAGCAAGCCCAGGGAGAGCTCGCAGAGTCCTGTGAGTACGTGGAACACGAGCATGTCCATCCACCTCCCTTCCGCTTCCGATGAAGTGCCTCAGCCAGCCGTCCAATTGGACTGCCTTGCTTGAATCTGGTCTGCCCCGTCCGATTGATCCCTTAACCAACAGGCCAATGCGAGCGTCCAGTTGGACAGTGATTGGTTTGGAGGTGGAGTGGAAGCGGTACGGTCCACACGTGGATGCACACCAGACCGGCGAGGGCGGTGGCAGGGAGTTCCAGCGGGTCGCCGACGAGTTGCGCGCGCGGATGACGGACGGGACGTATCCCCTTCGTTCCTTTCTGCCGTCACAACGCGACCTGGCCGAGGAACTGGGAGTCTCCCGGGACACCGTGCAGCGGGCGCTGCGGGAACTGGCCGACGAGGGCTGGGTCGAGTCACGGCGGGGCAGCGGGTCCCGGGTGGTCAAGACTCAGCGCATACAGTCCTCGGCGGCCAAGGCCACCAGATCGCGACACGGTATGACGCTGGGACCCCTCATCAGTGAGGCCTTCGAACAGGACGAAGTCACCCTGGACGTCTATACGCTGACGTCCGAATCCCTTGACGCGCACATCCGGCTCCAGGTGGAGCGCATCCGGAGCGGCGCCATCACGCCCCAGCACATCGCCCTGCGCATGCTCCTGCCGGACGTGACGCTGCCGCTGCCCTACCCGCGCGTCAAGAACGACAAGAACGACCCGCGTCTGCGGGAGCGTCTGCGCACGATCACCGAGTTGCACACGGAGTCACTCGAGGGGTTGCTGAGAGATCTGCAGACCGAAGGGCTGGTGCCGTTCGTCGACGTACAGATCCGTCACGCGCCGTTGACCCCGGCCTTCAAGCTCTACCTGTTCAACGGCGTCGAGGCACTGCACGGGCCGTACGAAGTGATCGAGCGCAAGATCGTGCTGGACTCCGGCGAGGTCACCGCGCTCGACGTTCTGGGCTTCGGTGCCACCCTCACCCACCACGTGAAGAAGGACGGGGACGCGAACTCGCCGGGCACCGTCTTCGTCGACAGCATGCAGAAGTGGTTCGACTCGGTCTGGGACCTGCTCTCCGAATAGCGGGGTCTGGTCGAGGATGGGTCCGGGGGCTTGCTAGCATGCCCCGCACACTGAGCAAACGCTCGCCTTCGTCCGTATGAACGGCCAACAGGCCAACCACGAGCGACGTCGAACGGCTGGGCACGGACCTCGCGCGGAAGAGTGGCAAACCACCCGTTGTGGCCACGTCGGCGTCGCTCCGTCATGCGTGACTCTCGACGCGAGCTTACGGTTTGCCATAGCTTCCCCCTTCTCGTACCCGGAGCAGCCAGTGGGCGCACTTCTCGATCCCCGTCCTGTCGGGGAGCGCGCCACGCTCGACGACACCTACCAAGCCTTCGTGGGATGGGCTGCCGCGGAGGGCCAGTCGGCGAGCGGGTACCACAACCAGAACTACGTTCTGCCCCTGACGGAACCCATGGCGCGCGCGCTCCGGCGTCCGGTCGGCACGTCCGTCACCGTTCGGATCCGGCGCAGCGACGTGCTCCCCGTGGTGATCAGGACCTGGCAGGACGAGGGGGAGATCCTCGCCGCGATCAAGGGGGTCCTGCCGCACGTGCCGGAGTGCCTCGTCCAGCGGGAACACTTCGCGATCCACAGCCATGTGGAAGGGGTACCGCTCTCCGCCGTCTGTGCGAACGGAAAGCCGGTCGACACTCTGCTCATCAAGGCGCTGGCAGGCCTGCTCGCCCAGATGACCCAGGTGCGGCGCGGGGCGCTGCCGGCACTGCCGTCGGTCTGGCCGCGCAACGACACCGACAGCCAGGGGTTCCTGCGGACCCTCGCACACCTGGCGGACCGGCAGATCAGGCGGCCCAACCGGGCGGTCTTCGGAGGGCTGTTCGCGTCGCTCGGCATTCCCGAGGATGCCCTGCTCCGGCTGGCCGAACGGGTCCCCGCCATGGCCCGGCGACCGTACAGCCTCCTCCACGCCGACCTGCACCGCGACAACCTGATCGTGTCGTACGGCGGTGCTCCGCCGCTCATCTGCGTCGACTGGGAGCTGGCGACCTACGGCGACCCCCTGCACGACCTCGCGACCCATCTGGTGCGCATGCAGTACCCGCCGCACCAGTGGGACGAGGTGGTCGAGGCGTGGGCGGAGGCCATGCAACGTACTCGTCCCGCCGCCGTGAACGGCCTGGCCCGGGACCTGCGCCACTACGTCGCCTTCGAGCGGGCGCAGTCCGTCTACCCGGACGTGATGCGGGCCGCACGGTTCCTGGAGGAGACCCGCACCCAGAAGAGCTTGAACGAGGCGACAGCGGAGGTGCGCCGCGCCCTCGAAGCGGCCGCGGAGCCGTTGCGACTCACCAACCTGCCGGGCGAGCTGGAGATCGAGCGGGCTCTGTTCCGGTGGCTGACGTCCCGCAGCGGTGGTTCCTACGACGGTCAGGGACGCCTCGTACAGACCTTCCGCTGGGAGCCGGACCGGCGTCTTCCCGAGCATCCGGACTTTCCCGTCTCCGCCGTGCGGGAGGCCCTGGTGGCTGAGGGGGCCGCTCCTGCGGGCCGCGTGTTCAAGGGGACCGCGCACCTCAACACCGTGGTCCGGGTGCCGAGCATCGACTTTCCCGTGGTCGTGCGGCGCAAGCTGCCCGACGTCTGCCGCCGGGAGCGCAGTTTTCTCAGTGAACACGCGGTGCTGAGGGCCATCGAGCAGGCCGACATCGCCGTGGCGGCGCCGAGGGCCCTGGCCCTGGGCGAGAGCTATCCGAACGACCGCTTCGCCATCCACACCTACGTCGGACCGCGGGACATCGACAAGCCCCTCCGCCATCCGGAGCACGGGCTGCTGCCGCACGAGGCGGACGCGCTCGTCGATCAACTCTGCGCTCTGACACGCGTGAAGTACAAGCAGGTCGACCCGACATCCGGGGAAGGCAACTTCCACCACTGGCTGAGGGGTCAACTTGTCACCCTGGTCGGTGAGTTGCCGAAGGAGTCGCAGCAACTCGCCCGACTGCTCGGGCTGCCCGAAGCGGACCGCCTGCAGGCGATCCTGTCCCGGCACGAGGTGAGCCACCGAAAGCCGGCCCTGCTGCACGGCGACCTGAACCCGTGGAACCTGGTCCGGCGGGACGACCTTCTGGCGTTGACCATCATCGACTGGGAGATGGCCCTGGTCGGCGATCCGCTCTACGACCTGGTCCGGCACATGCACCTCACCCCGACGCGACCGGAGATCCGGGACCGGATGTTCCGTCGCTGGGAGAAGAAACTGCCGCCCGAGTACACGCGCGACTGGCGCCAGGACTGGCGTGTGTACCGCTGGATCGAGATCGTCCGGTCCGCGTACATCGACCTCGACCGCATCGTGACAGGCGCGAGCCTGGACGCCCCCAACGTCAAGCGGGCGGTCGACTCCTACGCCGTGACCCTGGCGGTGGCCACGGGTTCCCTCGGCCTTCCGGTCCGCCCGACGGCGAACCCCCATCTTGCCCGGGCCCTGTCCTAGCGAGCCCGTGGCCCGGCCGGTCGCAGGATCCTGCGTACGCTCACCGCATGGCTGAGAACGGCGAGGCGGGCGTGGTCGGGCTGCGCGAGCGCAAGAAGCAGCGGATGTACGAGACCGTGTCGGAGATCGCGATCCGCCTGTTCCTGGAGAAGGGCTTCGACGCGGTGTCCGTCGCCGAGGTGGCCGCCGCGGCGGAGATCTCGAAGCCGACTCTTTTCCGGTACTTCCCGGCGAAGGAGGACCTGGTGCTGCACCGGTTCGCCGATCACGAGGGGGAGGCCGCGCGGGTCGTGGCGGGGGAGGAGGCGCCGCCCCTCGTGGCGCTGCGGCGGCACTTTCTCGCCGGGCTGGAGCGGGGCGACCCCGTCACCGGGCTCAACGACCATCCCCAGGTGCTCGCCTTCCACGCGCTGCTCTACGGGACGCCCGCGCTGGTCGCCCGGCTGTACGGGTTCCAGGAGCGGTCGGAGGCCGCGCTGGCCGAGGCGCTCGGGGGCGGGCTGGAGGCGCGGCTGGCGGCCGGGCAGATCGTGGCCGTACAGCGGATCCTCGCGCTGGAGAACTGGCGGCGGATCGCGGAGGGGGAGCGGGCGGCGGACGTGCGGGGGGACGCGGTGGCCGCGGCGCAGCGGGCGTTCGGGGTGCTGGAGGCGGGGTTGCCGCACTTGGCGGGAGCGAAGCAGTAAGCGATACCGAGATAAAAATTTAACTCGGTTACGTTATTCCGCTACGCTCGCTGGAATGACGGCACCCGACCCTTCCCTCCAGGACTCCCTCCGCCGCGAACGCGCCCACCACGACCGTTGCCGCGCCGCCCTGACCGCCATGGTCGACGGGGCCGGGGAACACGTCGTCACCGGCGAGGACGTCTCCGCCTCCGGTGCCGACGCCGAGGTCCTGGGGTACCGGCTGCGCAGCCGCGCCAAGGAGATGCGGGAGCTGCCCGAAGGGCCGTTGTTCTTCGGGCGGCTGGACTTCGCGGGTGGCGAGCACGCCGGGCAGGAATACCACCTCGGGCGGCTGCGGATCAGCGAGGACCCCGCCGCCCCGCCCCTCGTCGTCGACTGGCGCGCCCCGGTCTCCCGCGCCTTCTACCAGGCGAGCGCCGGCGAACCGCAGGACGTCGCCGTCCGCCGCCGCTTCGGCTGGGCGCCCGGCAGCCGGGGCGACTCCGCCGACCTCACGGGGCTGGAGGACGAACACCTCGGCCGGGGCGAGAGCCGCGCGAGCGACATCGTCGCCCGGGAGATCGAGCGCCCCCGCGTGGGGCCCATGCGGGACATCGCCGCGACCATCCAGCCCGAGCAGGACGATCTCGTCCGGGGGGACCTGGCCGTGTCGGTGTGCGTCCAGGGCGCCCCGGGCACCGGCAAGACCGCGGTCGGCCTGCACCGGGCCGCCTACCTGCTCTACACCCACCCGCAGCGCATCCGGCGCGGCGGCCTGCTGATCCTCGGGCCCAACCGCACCTTCCTGTCGTACATCGCGGCGGTCCTGCCGGCCCTGGGCGAGACGGGCGTGCGGCAGTCGACGCTCCTGGAGGAGATCGCCCGGCACCCGGTCGGCGGTGCCGACGACGAGCGGACGGCCGTCGTCAAACAGGACGCCCGGACGGCGGAGGTGCTGCGGAGGGCGCTGTACGCGCGCGTGTCGGCCAAGGGGGCGGCCGGGGAGCTCGCGGTGCCCGACGGGTCGTATCGCTGGCGGGTGCCCGCCGGCGAACTCGTGCGGATCCTGGAGGGCGTCCGGGCGGAGGAGCCGCCGTACGGCGTCGGGCGGGAACGGGTGCGCAGCCGGGTCGTGCGGCATGTGCAGCTGAGGGCCGAGCGGCGGGCGGGACCGCGGAACGCCGCCTGGGTGCAGCGGATCTCGCGGTCGCGGGCGGTCGGGGAGTACGTCGACGCCGTGTGGCCGCGGGTCCGGCCCGAGGAGGTGGTGGCCGAACTCCTCACCGACCGCCGGGCGTTGGCCGCTGCCGCCGACGGGCTGCTGGACGCCGACGAGCAGAAGGCCCTGCTGTGGGCGAGGCCGCCGCGCTCGTGGAAGTCGGCACGCTGGTCGGCCGCCGACCTCGTACTGCTCGACGAGGTCGCCGGGCTCGTCGAGCATCCGCAGGCCTACGGCCATCTCGTCGTCGACGAGGCGCAGGACCTCTCCCCGATGGAGTGCCGGGCGATCGCCCGCCGGGCCTCCTTCGGCTCGCTCACGGTCCTCGGCGACCTCGCGCAGGGCACCACGCCCTGGGCGGCCCGGTCCTGGACCACGACCCTGCACCACCTGGGAAAACCGGACGCGGCCGTCGTACCGCTGACGACCGGCTTCCGCGTGCCGAAGGCCGTCGTGGCCCTCGCCAACCGGCTGCTGGCGAAACTGGACGTGGACGTTCCGGCGGGGGAGTCGCTGCGCGGGGACGGCCGGCTGCGGATCCGCCCGGTTCCGGCCGGTGGCCTGCTCGGCGCGGTCGTGGACGCCGTACGGGACGCGTCGGCGCACGAGGGGTCCGTCGGGGTGGTCGCGGCGGACGCGGACGTCGACCGGGTGCGAGGGGCGCTCGAGGCGGCCGGGATCCCGGCCGCGGGCCCGGACACACCGGCCGCCCGCGTGAGCGTCGTCCCCGCGACCCTCGTCAAGGGCCTCGAGTACGACCACGTCGTCGCCGTCGAGCCCGCCGCCGTCGCGGAGGCGGAGGAGCGGGGGCTGCACCGGCTGTACGTGGTGCTCACGCGGGCGGTGTCCCGGCTGGAGGTGGTCCACGCACGGCCGCTGCCCTTCTAGACGCCCGCCGGACTCCCTCTCACGCGTCGAGAAGCGGGATCAACTGCTCCTCCTCGTACGTCAGATGGGCCTCCAGCTCCGCCGTCAGGCGCTCGACCTCGACGCGGGCGGCGGCCGGGTCCGCGTCCTCGGAGGTCACGACCCGGCGCAGATCCTCGACGAGGGCGGCGATCCGCTCGTGCTCCGCGCTCAGCCGCGCCAGCGTGGGAGCGGCCTCGGGGTGACGGCCGGCGAGGACCGGGAACATGCCGATGTCCTCGCCGGTGTGGTGGTTGTGCAGGCCGTGGCAGAAGGTCAGACAGTTGACGCGTAGTTGCGCCCCGAGGGTGGGCGTGCCTGAGCCGTTCGCGCTCATCTCCCGCCGGATCTGGACGAGTTCGCTCCGGAAGGCGTCGTGGACGACCTTGATCGCCTCGCCCATGGACCGGGCGTTGATGTTCGGCGGGCCGCCCTGCGCGATCTCGTACAGGGCGACCACGGGGATCACCCGCTCCGTCTTCTCCTGGTACGCCGCCCAGCCCGGGTCCGCCTCGACGGCCCGCGCGAAGGCCCGCTCCCGCTCCTCGCCCTCCAGTACGACGGCCCGCGCCTCGTACGTGAACGCGCCGCTCTCCACGGTCGCCCGGCGATGCGCGAGCAGGTTGGTGTACCAGTGCGGATGCCTGGGCGCGCCACCCGCCGAGGCGATGACGAGGATGCGCTCACCGCCGTCGGGGAGGTAGCCGACGGGGGTGGTGTGCGGGCTGCCGGTACGGGCGCCGGTGGTGGTGAGCAGGATCAGGCGGGCGCCTTCGAAATAGCCGCCCACACGGCCCTTGTTGGCGCGGAACTCGTCGATGACGGGCTGGTTGAAGTCGTTGGGCATGGTGTTCTCTTCCTTCTCTGTCGCTGTTTCCGTCCTGGGGAAAAACGCGGAAATACGCAGAGAAGAAGGCGGGCCCCTGGCCCGCCACGGCCTCACTCAGAGGCCGGGCACCCAACTCGCTCACGGCACGAGGCCGACCCGGCAGTCATGGGAGGCACGGTAGCGGCCCCCGCACGACTGCCGCCATCGAGATTTCCGGGACGCCTCAGCGACGGCCCAGCAACTCCGTGACGCGGATGAACCCGTCCGTGCCGTGGCCCAGTCCGACGACCCGGCGGGCCAGCCCCTCGGTCGCGCGCATCACGCTCGCGTCGATGCCGTGGGACTCGGAGGCATGGACGATGTGCGCCATCGTCGACACCGCCGAGGTGATCGGGTTGAGTTCCCCGGAGAAGGAACCGCTGTCGACGTCCCGCGCGAACTCCTCGAAGAGCGCCGGGAGGATCGCGGCGATGCCCTGGGCGAACGGAGTGAACTCCCGGGCGCTGATGCCCTCCGCCCGTGCCACCGCCAGGGCGTGCGCGTAACCCGACATCGCCGTCCAGAAGACGTCGAGCAGGGCGATGTCGTAGGAGGCGGCCCGGCCGATCTCCTCACCGAGGTGGGTGTGGGTGCCGCCCAGCGCGTCCAGCACGGCCCGGTGCTCCTGGTAGAGCTCCTCGGGGCCGCTGTGCAGGAACACCGCCGCGGGCGTCCCGATGGTCGTGGTCGGCGTCATGATCGCACCGTCGAGATAGCGGATGCCGTGGTCGGCGGCCCAGCCGGCCGTGTTCCGGGCGCGGTCGGGGGTGTCGGCGGTCAGGTTCACGACGGTGCGGCCCTTGAGGGCGTCGGTGACCGCCTCGCCTCGCAGGACGGCGTCGGCCGCGTCGTAGTTCACCACGCAGACGACGGTCAGCGCGCTCGCGGCGACCGCCTCCGCCGCCGACCGCGCGGACACGGCCCCACGGCCGACGAGCTCCCGCTCCTTGCCCGGCGTGCGGTTCCAGACCGTGACCCGCAGTCCCGCGTCCAGCAACGCGCCGGCGAGGGCGCGGCCCATCGGCCCCAGTCCGAGGACGGTGACGGCAGACTGGTCGGTGGACTTGGACATGCTTGAACTCCTTTGAGAGCACTGACGATTCACGACTGAGCGTGACGAAAGGGGCGAGGATGACGCGTGCGCGTGCCCGGGACCTGAACGTGTGCGGAGTGACCGCCGCGATCTCCGTGATCGACGGCAAGTGGAAGACCGCGCTGCTGTGGCTGCTGGAGTCCGGCCCGTACCGACCGGGTGAACTGCGGCGGCAGCTGCCCGGGCTCAGCGAGAAGGTGCTGACTCAGGCCCTGCGCGAGATGGAGGAGGACGGCTTGGTGCACCGGGAGGTGCACGACGTGCTGCCGCTCAGGACCGAGTACTCCCTGACCGGGTTCGGCCGTGAGCTCTCCGAGGCTCTGGCCCCCCTTTCCGACTGGGGCCACCGTCGCCTGGAGAGGCTGGCGGGCCCGCTGGTGGCCGACGGCTGACCGGCCACCACCAGCCTCCGCCGTGCGGCCGGAGCTGCCAAGTACCCACAAAAAAGTGGGTACTTGGCGCACCGTGTCAGTCACGTCCGGGCCTCGCGGAGGGCGTCGACGCGCGGTCGCCCTGAACGCCGCGGCTCGCGCGCGGCCCGCGCGGGAGGCCGGTCAGGTGCCGACGTAGGCCGCGAGGTGCTCGCCGGTGAGGGTGGAGCGGGCGGCGACGAGGTCGGCGGGCGTGCCCTCGAAGACGATCTCGCCGCCGTCGTGGCCGGCGCCGGGGCCGAGGTCGATGATCCAGTCGGCGTGCGCCATGACCGCCTGGTGGTGCTCGATGACGATGACCGACTTGCCGGAGTCGACGAGCCGGTCGAGCAGGCCGAGCAACTGCTCGACGTCGGCGAGGTGGAGGCCGGTGGTCGGCTCGTCGAGGACGTAGACGGGCTGGTCGCCGCCCTTCTCTGCCATGTGGGTGGCCAGCTTGAGCCGCTGCCGCTCGCCACCGGACAGCGTGGTCAGCGGCTGGCCGAGGCTGAGGTAGCCGAGCCCGACGTCCGCGAGCCGGTCGAGGATGCGGTGCGCGGCCGGCGTACGCGCCTCGCCGGTGCTGAAGAACTCCTCGGCCTCGGTCACCGACATCGCGAGCACCTCGCTGATGTCACGGCCGCCGAGGTGGTGGTCGAGGACCGAGGCCTCGAACCGCTTCCCCTCGCAGTCCTCGCAGGTGGTGGCCACGCCGGCCATCATCGCCAGGTCGGTGTAGATGACTCCGGCACCGTTGCAGGTGGGGCAGGCGCCCTCGGAGTTGGCGCTGAACAGCGCCGGCTTCACGCCGTTGGCCTTCGCGAACGCCTTGCGGATCGGGTCGAGCAGTCCGGTGTACGTCGCCGGGTTGCTCCGTCGCGAGCCGCGGATCGCGCCCTGGTCGATCGACACCACGCCCTTGCCGGCCGGGATCGACCCGTGCACCAGCGAGCTCTTGCCGGAGCCGGCGACGCCGGTGATGACCGTGAGCACCCCGAGCGGGATGTCGACGTCCACGTCGCGCAGGTTGTTCGCCGTCGCGCCGCGGATCTCCAGCGTGCCGGTGGGCTTGCGCACCGCTTCTTTGAGGGAGGCCCGGTCGTCGAAATGGCGGCCGGTGATGGTGCCGCTGGTCCGCAGCCCCTCGACGGTGCCCTCGAAGCAGACGGTGCCGCCCGCCGTACCGGCGCCGGGACCGAGGTCGACGACGTGGTCGGCGATCGCGATCGTCTCCGGCTTGTGCTCCACGACGAGCACCGTGTTGCCCTTGTCCCGCAGCCTCAGCAGCAGGTTGTTCATCCGCTGGATGTCATGCGGGTGCAGTCCGATGGTGGGTTCGTCGAAGACGTAGGTGACGTCGGTGAGCGAGGAGCCGAGGTGGCGGATCATCTTGACGCGCTGCGCCTCACCGCCCGACAGCGTGCCCGACGGCCGCTCCAGCGAGAGATAGCCGAGACCGATCTCCACGAACGAGTCGAGGCTGTGCTGCAGCGCGGCGATCAGCGGCGCCACCGACGGCTCGTCGAGATCGCGCAGCCAGGCGGCCAGGTCCCTGATCTCCATCGCACAGGCGTCGGCGATGGAGATCTTCCCGATCTTCGAGGACCGGGCGCCCTCGCTGAGCCGGGTGCCGTCGCACTCCGGGCAGACGGCGAACGTCGTCGCCCGCTCCACGAACGCGCGGATGTGCGGCTGCAGCGCTTCGATGTCCTTGGACAGCATCGACTTCTGGATCTTCGGGATCAGGCCCTCGTACGTCAGGTTGATGCCGTCGACCTTGATCTTGGTCGGCTCCTTGTGGAGGAGGTCGTGCAGCTGCCGCTTCGTGAACGTGCGGATCGGCTTGTCCGGGTCGAAGAAACCGCAGCCGGCGAAGATACGGCCGTACCAGCCGTCCATGCTGTAGCCGGGGATCGTGAGCGCGCCCTCGTTGAGCGACTTGGAGTCGTCGTAGAGCTGGGTGAGGTCGATGTCGGAGACCGTGCCCCGGCCCTCGCAGCGTACGCACATGCCGCCGGTGCGGTTGAACGTCGCCTTCACCGCCTTCTTGGCGCCGCGCTCCACCGTGATGGCGCCGCTCGCCCGGACCGAGGCGGTGTTGAAGGAGTACGCGCTGGGGGGGCCGATGTGCGGCTTCCCGAGCCGGCTGAAGAGGATGCGCAGCAGCGCGTTGACGTCGGTGGCGGTGCCGACCGTGGAGCGGGGGTCGGCGCCCATCCGCTGCTGGTCGACGATGATCGCGGTCGTCAGCCCTTCGAGCACGTCGACCTCGGGCCGCGCCAGCGTCGGCATGAAGCCCTGCACGAAGGTGCTGTACGTCTCGTTGATCATCCGCTGCGACTCCGCGGCGAGCGTGCTGAAGACCAGAGAGCTCTTGCCGGAGCCGGAGACGCCGGTGAACACCGTCAGCCGGCGCTTCGGGATCTCGAGGCTGACGTCCTTGAGGTTGTTCACGCGCGCGCCCTGCACGCGGATCAGGTCGTGGCTGTCGGCAACGTGCAGCGCCGGCGGCTGCGCGTCCGTCCTCGTGACCGTGCTCATCGGTCCTCCATCTGTCGGGCGGGGCGCCTTCGCGGTCTGTGGCGGGTGCTGTCGCCGGTGCGGTGGCCGGCCGGGGCCGGGCTCACGCGGCGGGGCGCTGGTTGAAGCGCAGCATGTTGCCCGCGGGATCGCGGAAGGCACAGTCGCGAACCCCGTACGGCTGGTCGAACGGCTCCTGCAGCACCTCGGCGCCCGAGGCCTGGATGCGCTCGAATGTAGCGTCGCAGTCGTCGGTCGAGAAGATGACGCCGCGCAGCACACCCTTGGCCAGCAGCTCGGCCATGACCTGCTTGTCGGCCGGCGAGGCGTTCGGGTCCGCGAGCGGCGGCTCGAGGACGATCTCCACGTCCGGCTGGGACGGCGAGCCGAGGGTCACCCAGCGCATCCCCTCGAACGCGACGTCATTGCGCACCTCGAGTCCGAGCACGTCCCGGTAGAAGGCGAGCGCCTTGGCGTGGTCGTCGACGGCGATGAAGCATTGTGAGAGTTTGACGTCCATGCGGCCACGCTACGGGCGGGCGGCGTCCTTCGCTTCTCCGTTTCTGACGGCTTCCGCGGGACCCGCCGGTCCGGCCTTCCCGGCCGTTTCCGGGCTGCCCGCCGACTCCGCTTTCCGGCCCGCCCGGGGGTGCCTGACCGGTCGCGTGAAGACCTTGGCGACGCAGGCGGGGATGGCCGCGCCCTCGTCGTGCCGGCGCGCCCGGTACGCGCTCGGGCTCTCCCCCACCAGCTCGGTGAACCGCGAGCTGAACGACCCGAGCGAGGTGCAGCCGACGGCGAAACAGACCTCCGTCACCGGCAGGTCGCCGCGCCGCAGCAGTGCTTTGGCGCGCTCGATCCTGCGCGTCATCAGGTAGCTGTACGGACTCTCGCCGAAGGCGGCGCGGAAGCTGCGGGAGAAGTGGCCGGCCGACATGTGGGCCGCGCGTGCCAGCGCCGGGACGTCCAGAGGCTCCGCGTAGTCGCGGTCCATCTGATCGCGGGCCCGGCGGAGCCGGACCAGGTCCGCCAGCGTCACCGGACCGGCATGGCACGGCCGGTGCGCACACTCCTTGCCATGCTCAACGTATAGCGCACCAGGGGGCTTGCGGCAAGGCCCAGGTCGTGCCGCAGAATCGTCGGCCAAGGCCAGGACCTGCGGAAACGGCGTCCTGGCGCGGTATCTCTCGGCACCTGGGGGCGCATTCATGACGGACGTGATCGTGGTCGGCGGCGGGCCGACCGGCTTGATGCTGGCCAGTGAGCTGAGGCTGGCCGGTGTACGGGTGGTCGTACTGGAGAAGCTGACCGAGCCGACCGGGCAGTCGCGCGGGCAGGGCCTGCACGCGCGCAGCGTCGAGATCATGGACCAGCGCGGCCTGCTGGACCGGTTCCTCGCGGTCAGTGAGAAGTTCCAGGTCGGCGGTCTGTTCGGCGGCATCGCCAAGCCGTGGCCGGACCGCCTGGACACGGCGCACCCGTACGGCCTCGCCACCCCGCAGCCGGTCACGGAGCGGCTGCTCAACGAGCGCGCCCTCGAACTGGGCACCGACATCCGGCGCGGCTGCGAGGTCGTCGGGCTGAGCCAGGACGAGGACGGGGTGACCGTCGAGCTGGCCGACGGCGGGAGTCTGCGCTCGCGCTACCTCGTCGGCTGCGACGGCGGACGCAGTGTGGTGCGCAGGCTGATCGGCGTCGGTTTCCCCGGCGAGCCCGCCAGGGTCGAGACCCTGCTGGGCGACATGGAGGCGACCGAGGATCCGGCGACGATCGCCGCCGTCGTCGAGGAGGTCCGCAGGACCCAACTGCGGTTCGGCCTCGTCCCGCAGGGGGAGGGGGCGTACCGCGTCATCGTGCCCGCCGACGGTGTGGCCGAGGACCGGGCGACCGCGCCGACCCTCGAGGACTTCCGGAAGCAGCTGCGGGCGGTCGCGGACACCGACTTCGGCGTGCACTCGCCGCGCTGGTTGTCCCGGTTCGGCGACGCCACCCGGCAGGCCGAGCGCTACCGGGTCGGCCGGGTGCTGCTGGCCGGCGACGCGGCGCACATCCACCCGCCGACCGGCGGACAGGGGCTCAACCTCGGCGTGCAGGACGCGTTCAACCTCGGCTGGAAGCTGGCCGCCGCGGTCAACGGCTGGGCCCCGGAGGGCCTGCTGGACAGCTACCACGCCGAACGGCACCCGGTGGGCGCCCGCGTACTGGACAACACCCGGGCGCAGATGACGCTCCTCGGCGCCGACCCGGGTGCGACCGCGCTGCGGGAGCTGTTCGCGACGCTGATGGACTTCGAGGAGGTCAACCGGTACGTGACCGGCATGATCACCGGGGTCGAGGTCCGCTACGACTTCGGCGAGGACCATGAACTGCTCGGCCGGCGGCTGCGCGACGTGCAGCTGAAGCAGGGGCGCCTCTACGAGCTGATGCACGGCGCCCGCGGCCTGCTGCTCGACCGGACCGGCCGGCTCTCGGTGACGGGCTGGGCGGACCGGGTCGACCACGTCGTCGACTCCGCCGAGGAGCTGGACGTGCCCGCGGTGCTGCTGCGGCCGGACGGCCACGTGGCGTGGGTCGGCGAGGACCAGCGGGAACTGCTCGCCCGGCTGCCGAAGTGGTTCGGCGCCGCCGCCGGCTGAGCACGCCGCCGCCGGCTGAGCGAGCGGCCGGGGAGGGCGCAGGTGGTGCGGCGGCAGTGGCGCGGCACACTTTTGCAAGCGGGTGCTTGCAATAGTTAGCGGAGGTGGGGCAAGGTGGAGGCATGGCAACGCTCAACGTCGGCAATCTCGGTGAGTACCTGCGCGAGCAGCGGCGCAACGCGCAGCTGTCCCTCAGGCAGCTCGCCGATGCCGCCGGGGTGTCCAATCCGTATCTGAGCCAGATCGAGCGCGGGCTGCGCAAGCCGAGCGCGGAGGTGCTGCAGCAGGTCGCCAAGGCCCTGCGGATCTCCGCCGAGACGCTGTACGTGCGGGCCGGGATCCTCGACGCCGAGCGGGAGCTCGACGAGGTGGAGACGCGTGCCGTCATCCTCGCCGATCCCACGCTGAACGAGCGGCAGAAGCAGGTGCTGCTCCAGATCTACGAGTCCTTCCGCAAGGAGAACGGGTTCGGGATCGACGCGGCGGGTGCCGAGACGGAGACGCCCGACGCGGCCGTCACCGGTGCACGGACCGACGGTGCCATGGACGCCCAGGACGGCGAGAGCGCCGTACGGGAAACCCGCGCGGAAGGCGGACGCAAGCCCGCCGCACGCCGTACCCGCACCACCCGCACGACCGGCGGCAATGACGCCGGCCCGCAGCAGACGGCCAGTTGAGCCGGACCAGGGCACCGACCGCCTGACTGCGGACCACAAAACCCTCAGCCGAAAGCGAATCCGGGAGGACCATCACCATGGCCATCACCGACGACCTGCGCAAGACCTTCAGCGACCCGACTCCGCTCTACTTCGCCGCCGGCACCGCCGACCTGGCCCTGCAGCAGGCGAAGAAGGTGCCCGGCCTGGTGGAGCAGCTGCGCGCCGAGGCGCCCGCGCGGATCGACGCCGTGCGCAACACCGACCCGAAGACCGTGCAGGAGAAGGCCCAGGCGCGCGCCAAGGAGGCGAGTGCCAAGGCCAAGGAGGCTCAGGAGAGCATCCAGACCAAGGTCGGCGAGTTCATCGGCACCCTCGACGGTGACCTGAAGAAGATCGGCACCACCCTCGACGCGGACCTGAAGAAGCTGGGCGAGACCGCCCAGGACTTCGCCCTCCGCAGCGTCGGCGTCGCCGCCGAGTACGCCGTCAAGGCCCGCGAGACCTACGAGAAGGTCGCCGAGCACGGCGAGCAGACCGTGAAGACCTGGCGCGGCGAGGCCGCCGAGGAGATCGAGGAACTGGCGATCGCCGTCGAGCCCCAGGCCGAGCCGGCGCCGGAGCCGGTCGAGGTCAAGGCCGTGCCGACGCCCGCCGAGACCGCCCCGGCGAAGAAGACCGCGGCCAAGAAGGCCCCGGCCACCCGCAAGACCACCGCCAAGAAGACCACGCCGCCCGCGAAGTAGTCGTCGCGGCGGGGATCACGGGTCGGGCACTCTCGGAGTGCCCGGCCCGTTGTGCGGGTAGGGCGCTTGCGGGAACGGTACGGTGACCGCGTGAGGACGAGCCGAGTCTGGTGGTGGACGTAGTGCTGATGCAGGGGTTCGCAGGCTTCATGTGGCTGCTGAGCATGGCGCTGATCGTGTTCAGCGGCTTCGCGCTGATCGACGCCGCCACGCGCCGCGAGGACGCCTATCGCGCGGCCGACAAGAAGACCAAGCCGTTCTGGCTGATCGTCCTCGCCCTGGCCTTCGTGGTGAACCTGATCTTCAACATCCTGTCGTTCCTGCCGATCATCGGCCTCATCGCGACGATCGTGTACATGGTCGACGTACGGCCCGCCCTGCGCGGTATGCCGGGCGGCGGCCGCAGCCGACGGGGCGGCTCCAGCAGCGACGGCCCCTACGGCCCGTACAACGGCGGACGCTGACCCACCTCGTACGGCGTCCGGCCCCCGCGCGTGGCCTGCGGCCCTACGGCACCCGGTCCAGCAGCACGACCGCCACGTCGTCCGTCAGCTCGCCCCCGTTGAGGTCGCGGACCTCGTTCACCGCCGCCCGCAGCAGCTGCTCGCCGCGCAGCCCCTCGGAGAGCTGGCGCCGGACCATGTTCACCATGCCGCCCTGGCCGAGCCTTTCGCCGCTCTGACCGACGCGGCCCTCGATCAGACCGTCGGTGTAGAGCATCAGGCTCCACTCGGCGCCCAGCTCCACCTGCATCCGCGGCCAGCGGGCGCCCGGCAGCAGACCGAGCGCGGGGCCGTTGTTGTCGTACGGCAGCAGTTGGGCCGGCCGGCCCGGGCGGGCGACGAGCGGGGACGGGTGGCCGGCGAGGCAGAGGCCCGCGCGGCGGCCGTCGGGCGCGATGTCGACCGTGCACAGCGTCGCGAAGATCTCCTCGTCGGAGCGCTCGTGCTCCAGGACCTGCTGGAGCGTGCCGAGCAGCTGGTCGCCGCACAGGCCCGCCAGCGTCAGGGCGCGCCAGGCGATGCGCAGCTCCACGCCGAGCGCCGCCTCGTCCGGGCCGTGGCCGCAGACGTCGCCGATCATGGCGTGGACGGTGCCGTCCGGGGTGCGGACGGTGTCGTAGAAGTCGCCGCCGAGCAGGGCGCGGGAGCGGCCGGGGCGGTAGCGGGCGGCGAAGCGGAGCGAGGAGCCCTCCAGCAGGGGGGTGGGCAGCAGGCCGCGTTCCAGACGGCGGTTCTCCTGCGCGCGCATCCGGCCCTCGGCGAGCCGTCGCTCGGCCGTGTCGGAACGCTTGCGCTCCACCGCGTACCGGATCGCCCGGCTCAGCAGCCGGCTGTCCAGCTCGTCGCGGAAGAGATAGTCCTGGGCGCCGACGCGCACCGCCTCGGTGCCGCGCTCGGCGTCGCCGGACGTGGTGAGCGCGATGACGGCGTGCCGGGGCGCTATCTCCAGCACGTGCCTGAGCACGGCGAGCTCGTCGTCGTCGCCGGGGCGGCCGGTCGCGGGCAGCGCGAGGTCGAGCAGGATGCAGTGGACGTCGTCGGTGAGCAGCCGCGCGGCCTCGGTGAGGTTGCGGGCCGTGCGGACGCGGATGGGCTTGCCGGCGGAGTCCAGCAGCTCGGGCACGACGGTGGAACCGCCGGGGTCGTCCTCGATCACCAGGAGGGTGAGAGGCGTGCCGGAGGTGCCGTGCGAGTCGCCTGCGGCGGCTGCGCCGGTCATGCCGTTCGTGTGGGTGGCAGCGGTACGGCCGGTGGCCCCGGCCGTCGTGTTCCCGGTCGGTTCCGCCTTGCGCGGCGCCTCTGCCTTGGAGGGGCCGCCGCCTGGGGACGCGGCCTGCGCCTGACCACTCTCCACGGCCGGGATCGCTCTCTGCCGCGGTACGGGTACGGGCATCGTCTTGGGTTCCTTCCCTCCCCCCGAGGGCACCGCAGGGCGAGGGGCCTCGACCTACCGACGGGGACCATAGCGGTAGTCGGCACCGCAACGGAATGGCGTGAGACACGCCGCGTGGCCGCTCGCCGCTGTCATATGCCGCGATCCCTACCGCAGTTGGACAGGCCGGGACCGTACCGGGGATGACGAACGTCACGTCCGCGGGGGGTTTGGCGGACTGTTGAGGGTGGGCCAGGTCACGTGGTGCGGGTCGCGGACCACCGGGCTGCGGGTCGCGGACCACCGGGCTGCGGGTCGCGGACCACCGGGCTGCGGCTCTCACGGCCCGCAGACACCGCCGTTCGTCCCGTCCCGGAGAACGCCGCCCGGCGTCCCGCGCCCCGCCCACCTCAGGCCCCCGGCCGCACCACCCCGAGTATCGGCATCGACCCCGCCCCCGCGAGCGTCACCGTGCGGCCCGGTCGTGGAGCGTGGACGATGGCGCCGTCGCCCACGTACAGGGCGACATGGCTGGCGTCGCCGAAGTAGATGACCAGGTCGCCGGGGCGCATGTCCTCGACGTCGACCCGGGTGAGCTGCTGCCACTGCTGCTGCGAGGTGCGCGGGATGGGGCTGCCGGCGCTGGCCCAGGCCTGTGAGGTCAGGCCGGAGCAGTCGTACGTCTTCGGGCCCTCGGCGCCCCATTCGTACGGTTTGCCGATCTGCGCGGTCGCGTATTCCACCGCCTTCTTGCTCTGTTCGGTCGCCTTGCCGCTGATCTCATCGAGGACGCCGGAGTCGAGCCAGGCGGTCTGTGCCTTGAGCGCGGCCTGCTTCTCCAGCTCGGCGAGGCGCTTCTTCTCGCTCTCCTCCAGCTGGGACTCGAGGTCCTCGGCCGCCGAGATCCGCTCCTCGATCCTCTTCTTGGCCGAGGCCTTGGCCTTGCGGCCCGCCTCCAGCTTCTTCCACTGGGCCGAGGCGTCCTGGGAGTACTGCTCCAAGTCCTGCTGGGCGCGGGCCGTCGCCGCGATCAGTCCCTTGGTGGCGTGCTGGCCCCGGAGCACCCGGCCCGCGCCGTCGAGGAAGTCCTGCGGGTCGTCGCTGAGCATCAGGTGGGCCTCGTCCGGCAGCCCGCCGCTGCGGTACTGGGCCCGGGCCGCGGCGCCGGCCCGCTCCTTCAACTCGCGGAGTTCTTCCTTGCCCTCGACGACTTTCTTCGCCAGCTCCACGAGTTCGGCGGACTGCCTCTGCGCCTTCTCCTCGGCCGCGTTGTACGCGTCCGTGGCGGCGGCCGCCTCGCGGTACAGCTTGTCGAGCTTCTCGCGTACGGCCTCAAGGTCCTTGGTGGGCATGGGTGTCGAGGACGCGCTCGCCCCCGGTGTCGGTGTCGGGCTCGCGAACGCCGTGCCCGGTGCCGCCAGCACGGTGACCGCGCAGACCACGGCCACCCCCGACGCGATCAGGCCACGCTTGCCCGTCCCCATACCCCTGCCCCCAACTGATTAACCGTCAGTAACTTACGGACGCCTGGGGGATCGTGCCACGTACCCGCGCGAAACGACAGAGGTCGCCGCAGACGACGACAGAGTCAGTGCTGCCCCCCTTTCCGCCCCTCCACCCCCGGCATGACGATCTCCCCACCGGTGTGACGAACGACTCACCGAGATCGTTCCCGGCAACGGGACTGCGGGGGGCGGGTGGAGGGCGGCCGGGAGCGCGGCGGGCGGATGGAGGAGGGCCGGGAGCGCGGCGGGCAGTGCAGGGATGCCAGGGGGCTCACGCCCGCGGTGCCAACGCCCCCCACGCCACCGTCACTTCCCCCTGTCGCCACCGCGCCGGCCCGTCCGTCACCGGCCAGTCGGCGCCGAGGTCCCGTACGGCCCGGATCCACCGCTGGCGGGCGCCGTACGACGCGTAGGGCGCGGCAGCGGCCCACGCGCGGTCGAAGTCGCGCAGGAAGGCGTGTACCGGCTCGCCCGGCACATTGCGGTGGATGAGCGCCTTCGGCAGCCGCTCGGCGAGGTCCGAGGGCCGCTCCAGCGAGCCCAGCCGGGTCGCGAAGGTGACCGTCCGCGGCCCCTCGGGGCCGAGCGCGACCCACACGTGCCGGCGTCCGATCTCGTCGCAGGTCCCCTCGACGAGCAGCCCGCCGCGGGAGGCGCCGGTCGCGGGGGCGAGGCGGGAACGCAGCCGCTCCCACACGGCGGCCACCTCGGCCTCGTCGTACTGCCGCAGGACGTTGGCCGCACGGACGAGGTGGAGCCGCCCGGGGAGCGGGATCTCGAAGCCGCCGTGCCGGAAGACCAGCCCGTCGCGCTCGTACGGCTTCGCCGCCGCGACCCGCGCCGGTTCGATCTCGACGCCCACCACGCGCGCGTGTGGCGCGACCGTACGGAGGCGGTGCAGCAGTTCCACGGCCGTCCAGGGAGCGGCGCCGTAACCGAGGTCCACGGCGACGGGATCCGCCGCCCTGCGCAGCTCGGCGCCGTACGCCGCGGCGATCCAGCGGTCCATGCGCCGCAGCCGGTTCGGATTGGTCGTCCCGCGCGTCACCGTGCCCACGGGGCGGGTGGCGGCGCGGGGAGTCATACGTAGGAGGGTATGCGGGCACTCGGAGCGGTGGACGGCAAGCACCCCTGGACGGCGCCACGCAGCTCGACCTCGAACGGTTGAGCGATCTCCGGTAATGATTCGGCAAATCCCGGCCCGGCGGAAATGGAGCGGCCTCCTCCGGCGTTGCATCACCTTGGAGGGCGCCCCACACCCTCCGCCAGCCATGCCCGCAGCGAGGAGGAACGCCCCGTGAGCCAGTACGTCACCAGGCTCGGGCGGCGCTCGTCGGCCGCACCCTCCCGGCTCCGCCTGCACCGCAGGCCCCGCCGGGTCGCCATGCTCTCCGTGCACACCTCACCGCTCCACCAGCCGGGCACCGGGGACGCGGGCGGCATGAACGTGTACATGGTGGAACTCGCGCAGCGCCTCGCCGCGATCAACATCGAGGTGGAGATCTTCACGCGGTCCACGACCGCCGCCCTGCCGCCGACCGTCGAGCTCGCTCCGGGCGTCCTGGTCCGGCACATCGACGCCGGCCCCTACGAGGGCCTCGCCAAGGAGGAGCTCCCCGCCCAGCTCTGTGCCTTCACGCACGGTGTGATGCAGGCGTGGGCCGGTCACCGCCCCGGCCACTACGACCTCGTCCACTCCCACTACTGGCTCTCCGGCCACGTCGGCTGGCTCGCCGCCCAGCGCTGGGGCGCCCCCCTGGTGCACTCCATGCACACCATGGCCAAGGTCAAGAACGCCAACCTGGCCGACGGCGACACCCCCGAACCCGCCGCCCGTGTGATCGGCGAGACCCAGATCGTCGCCGCCGCCGACCGCCTGATCGCGAACACGGCCGAGGAGGCCGAGCAGCTCGTACGGCACTACGCGGCCGAGCGCGACAAGGTCGCCGTCGTCCACCCGGGCGTGAACCTCGACCGCTTCCGCCCCGCCGACGGCCGCGCCGCCGCGCGCGCCCGCCTCGACCTCCCGCAGGACGCCCTGATCCCCCTCTTCGCGGGCCGCATCCAGCCCCTCAAGGCGCCGGACGTGCTCCTGCGTGCGGTGGCCGTGCTGCTGGACGAGCGCCCCGACCTGCGCTCCCGCCTCCTCGTGCCCGTCGTCGGCGGCCTCAGCGGCAGCGGCCTCGCCAAGCCCGAGGGACTGCAGAAGCTGGCCGCGCGCCTGGGCATCGCCGACGTCGTACGGTTCCACCCGCCCGTCGGCCAGGAGCAGCTCGCCGACTGGTTCCGGGCCGCGTCCGTCCTCGTGATGCCGTCCTACAGCGAGTCCTTCGGCCTGGTCGCCATAGAGGCCCAGGCGGCCGGCACGCCGGTGATCGCCGCCGCGGTCGGCGGGCTGCCGGTGGCCGTGGACGACGGACGGACGGGGATCCTCGTACGAGGTCACAACCCCGCCGACTACGCGCGCGTGCTGGCCGGCTTCGCCGACGACCCGCACCTGACCCCCCGGATGGGCGAGGCCGCCGCCCGGCACGCCCAGTCCTTCGGCTGGGACACCGCGGCCGCCGCGACGGCGGACGTCTACACGGCCGCGGCCGTGGCCTATCGGCGTCGCGTACGCTCCCACCATGGCTGACGCACAGAAGGCAGCGCAGGCAGCGCAGGTCATCGAGGGCGTGCTGAAGGACGCCGAACTCGAATGGGAGAGCCCCGCACCCGGCAACTTCGTGGTGAAGCTCCCCGGCACCCGCAAGCTGTCGACGACGGTGTCCCTGCTGGTGGGCCGGCACTCCCTCTCACTGAACGCCTTCGTCATCCGTCACCCCGACGAGAACGAGTCCGGCGTCCACCGCTGGCTCCTCGAACGCAACCTCAAGCTGTACGGCGTGAGTTACGCCGTCGACCCCCTCGGCGACGTCTACGTCACCGGCAAACTGCCCCTGCCCGCGGTCACCGCCGACGAGATCGACCGCATCCTCGGCCAGGTGTTGGAAGCGGCCGACGGCAGCTTCAACACCCTCCTGGAACTCGGCTTCGCGAGCGCCATCCGCAAGGAGTACGAGTGGCGGGTGTCCCGGGGCGAGCCGACCCGCAACCTGGACGCGTTCGCACACCTGACGCGGCGGCAGGCCGACTGACCCCGGGAGGGTGTCCTGGTCCTCGGGCTCGTCAGTCCTCGGGCTTGTCGAGCTGGTCGGCGAAGGCCCGCAGCGCGTCGGCCAGTTCCCGCTTGGTGGGCAGCTGATCGACCTTCTGGTCGAGTTCCGCGATCCGCCGGTTGAGTTCTTCCAGGTCGGCCGGGGCGGAGGGAGTGGCCGGAGGGTCGGAGGGCACCTCCGTCGGTAGCGGGGAGGTGGTCGACTGCGGCGTACTCGGGACCGGATCGACACCGCCGGTCGTGCCGCCGTCGGCCGAGCCGCCTCCCGTCGAGCCTCCGCCGATCGTGCCGCCTCCCGTGGTGTCCTCGACCGGCGCGTCGCTGTACTCCGAGGTCGGGGTGGGGGTGGGGGCGTCCTCCGAACTCGCCGCGAGGGCGACGCCGACGCTGAGGGCGACCAGGGCCGCGGCTCCCGCGACGGCGGTCGACAGCCGGCCGGCCCGTAAGGCGCGGGGCATGGACAAAGAGCGCGAGTCCCGTGGCCCCTGGGCGTCCTGGCCGACCTGGCCGTCCTGGGCGTCCTGGCCGTCCTGGGCGTTCCGCGGGTTCTGTGGGTTCTGTGGGTTTTCCATGGAGGTGACGCTAATCGGCGACGGCCACAGGACGGACGGCTTCCGCCGATCCCTCGAACGAACTTCCGCACATCCGCTGTTAGCCTGCCGCAGCCTGAACTCCGCCGGCGCCCTGAAGACCACGGTCACCGCGGCCACCGACGGCTACTGGCGCTGGACCTTCGGCGAGACCTCCACCACGGGCGGCGCGACGGCGGCCGGCGACTACGTCGACATCAGGTGACATCGGGTCTCGTACGGCCTTCCCGGCCCCCGCTGCTCCGGTAGCGCCCCGGCGTCACCCCCACCAACTTCTTGAAGTGGCGGGTGAGATGAGCCTGGTCGTGAAACCCGGTGACGGCGGCGACGTCGGCCGGCCCGCGCCCCGCGAGCAGCAGGTGGCGGGCCCGGTCGACGCGACGGGCGTTCAGGTACTGGTGCGGCGCGATGCCGTACGCGCCACTGAACGCCCGTACGAGATGGGCGGGGTGAGCCTGGACGAGCTGCGCGGCCTCGCCGAGCGCGAGCCCCTCGACGACCCGTTCGTCGAGCAGCTCGCGCAGCCGCCGGGCGACGAGCGGATCGCGGCGCGGCACGGGCGCGGCGGCACTCGGCCGCAGTCGCGTCCGCAGCCGTTCGCCGACCAGCGTCAGCCTGCTCTCCGCCTCCAGCTCGTCCCCGGGCCGGGCGAGCGCGGCGTGCACCTGCCCGACCCGCCGCCGCAGTACGGGGTCCCGCAGACCGGGCCCGTCGACGGCGGCACCGATGAGGTCGTCGGGGAGATGGGTGCCGTCCAGGTAGAGCACCCGCTTGCGGAAGCCCTCCGGGGTCGCCGGGGAGCCGTTGTGCGGCACGTGCGGCGGCAAGAGGGACACCGTGTCGTGCGGGGTCCCGTGCTCGTGCCGGTCGAGGTCGTACCGCACGGCACCGTCGTCCACGATGAGCAGCGTCCACGCGTCGTGGACGTGCATCGGATAGGCGTACTCCGTGAAATGGGCGTGGAAGACCTCCACGACGCCCGGGACGGTCGGGCGCCAGGCGGACACATCACGCCGAGCGGGCATGCAAAGAACGTACAAGACCGTGTCGTGGGGCGGACGGCAGTCTCGCCGCATGAGCACTGAACCCATCCGATTCGACACCAAGATCGCCGTCCTGCTGCGGGAGGACCTGGAGCCCTGGCAGCGCCTGAACGTGACCGCCTTCCTGGTCAGCGGCCTGGGCACACAGGTCCCCGAAGTGATCGGCGAGCCGTACGAGGACGCCGACGGTGTGCCCTATCTGCCGATGTTCCGCCAGCCGGTCATGGTCTTCGAGGCCGCGAAGGAGACGCTGACAGCGGCCCACGCGCGCGTGCTGTCCCGCGCGCTGCCGAGGTCCCTGTTCACGTCCGACCTCTTCTCGACGGGGAACGACCGGGACAACCGGGCCGCCGTACGGGCGGTGCCGACGGGCGACCTGGATCTGGTCGGACTGGCCGTGTACGGGCCGCGCAACGCGGTCGACAAGGTGGTGAAGGGGGCGCGGATGCATCCGTGAGGACGCCCATGGTGCCGGCGCCGTGCCCGGCGACGAAGCCTTGTCACCTTGCGCCCGCAGGCCTCAGGCCGAACTGACCTCGGGCTTCGCCGCACCCGGCACGTCGACGAGGGCCGGCTGCTCCGCCGGCAGCCGCCGCATCAAGGTCCCGAACCCCACCGCGGCGACCGTCCCGACGACCGCGCACAGCCCCCACAGCCAATCGGCGCCGAAGTGGTCGATGACGACGCCGGACATCACGGGGGCGATCAGGGCCGCGAGGGCCCAGGACAGGGTGTACATGCCCTGGTAGCGCCCACGGCCGTGGGCCGGCGACAACCGGACGACCAGTCCCGTCTGCGTCGGCGCGTTGATCATCTCTCTCAGGGTCCACACGCACACCGTGAGGGCGAAGACGCCGATCGACCCGGCGAAGGCGGTCAGCCCGAAGCCGTACCCGGCCAGCAGCGACGAGACGACCAGCAGCCGCTTGGCGTCCCGGTGTTCGATGAACCGGGTGACGGGGATCTGCAGCACGACGATCAGCACGCCGTTGACCGCGATCGCCAGTCCGTAGTCGGCGGGCGTGAACCCGGCCTCTCCCATGGCCACCGGAAGGCCGACCGCGCCCTGCTGGAAGATCAGCGCGACGAGGAAGGACAGCCCGACGACACTCATGAAGCGCCCGTCGCGCAGGACGGTGCCGAGGCCGACCTCGTCGTTCTTGGTCTCCTCGGACTTGTGCACGGTGGGCCGCGACTCCGGAAGCCTCAGGAACACCAGGACCGCGCAGACGGCCGTCATCCCCGCCTCGATGAGGAAGCCCGCGCGGTAGCTGACCTCGGCGATGAAACCGGCGCCCATGGAGGAGACGGCGAACCCGAGGTTGATGGCCCAGTAGTTGAGCG
This sequence comes from Streptomyces sp. NPDC033131, assembly GCF_055578365.1. Lineage (NCBI taxonomy): Bacteria > Bacillati > Actinomycetota > Actinomycetes > Kitasatosporales > Streptomycetaceae > Streptomyces > Streptomyces sp. NPDC033131. The sequence goes on along the minus strand of NZ_JBVIPA010000006.1, from coordinate 61,565 downwards.
AGAAGGCCCGCACCCGGTCCTCGGGCCGCACGATGTCCGCCATCATCGCCTGCACGGCCGGCCGCGAGGCGTTGGAGGCCATCCCGACGAGGAAGGCGACGCCGGCGATCGCGAGGGGATGATGCACGAACCCCAGCAGGGCGACGAAGACCGCGGTGGACGCCTGGGCGACGAGAAGCGTGGGCCGCCGCCCGATCCGGTCCGCCATCACCCCGCCGACGAGCGAGGAAACGACCCCGCCCAGGCCGTGCAGCGAGGCGACGAGCCCGGCGTACGAGGCGGAGTACCCACGGTCGAGCGTGAGATAGAGGGCCATGAACGTGGCCACGAACGCACCGAGCCGGTTGACGAGCGTGCTGGTCCACCGATCTTGCCGGGCAGGGTGCCCGGTCCTTCAGGGCCGGGGTGAATGCCCGTTTCCGCCTAGCGGGGCATGGGATGGAGCAATCGCCTTCAGGGCGATTGGTCGTCGCCGTCCACGGCGGTGAGGGCGACCTCAAGCAGATGCAGTATCTCGGAGTTGAGGGACCGCCGGTCGGTCTCTGCTTGCGAGACCAGTCGGGCGTGAAGCTCATCGGGGATGCGAACTGTAACTTTGATCATGCCGCCATCATGCCACTATGATGGCGGCATGTCACGTTTCCGGATGTACCCGACGCGCGAGCAGGAAGAGCAGCTGCTCTTGCACTGCGCACGCCCGGTACGTCTGGAACCTCGCCGTCGAGCAGCACTCGCACTGGCGCAGGTGGCGCAAGTCTGCACCGGGCTTTGTCGAGCAGTGCCGTCAGCTCGCCGAAGCCCGACGCGACAACGAATGGCTCTGTGCCGGGAACGCTGACGTGCAGCAGCAGGCCCTGAAGGACTTCGCCAAGGCCAAGAACGCCCGCTTCACCTCAGGGTTCGGCGAGCCGACCTGGCGCAAGAAGTTCCGGCACGAGGGCTTCCGGGTCATCGGCACCGACCGCACACCCGAGTGCAACGAGGACGGCACGCCGAAGCTGAACGCGAAGACCGGCAAGCAGGTCATGGGCCGCTCCGTCGTGGTACAGAAGCTCAACAAGCGATGGGCGCACGTCAAGGTGCCCGGCTGCGGCTGGGTCCGCTTCCGCCTCACCCGCCCGGAGCTGCCTGTGGCGAAGACGTTCCGAGTCACCTTCCGCAACGGGCATTGGCACGCGGCGTTCACTGTCATCCCCAACTCCATCGACGCGCCCGCCACGGGCGAGGTCATCGGCATCGACCGGGGCGTGACCATCACGGCCGCCCTCTCCGACGGCCGCACCCTCAACTGCCCCCAGCTCACCACCAAAGAGCGCGCGCAGATCCGCAAGCACCAACGCCGCGCCGCTCGCGCACCCAAGGGCAGCGACCGCCAGAGCGCCGAGTACGCCAAGGTCGCCCGCCTCAAGGCCCGCGAAGCCGACCGGCGCAAGGACTGGTGCGAGAAGACCAGCACCATGCTCGCCCGCACCTACGACCTGGTGCGGTTCGAGAAGTTGAACATCAAGAACATGACCGCCAGGGCAAAGGCCAAGCCCGACCCCGACCAGCCCGGCCAGTACCTCAGGAACGGCCGCGCGGCCAAGGCCGGACTGAACCGGGCGATCCTCGCCCAAGGGTGGGGCCTGCTGCGCCAGCGCACCGAGCACAAGGCCACCGGCCGGGTCGAAGACGTCCCCGCCCCGTACACGAGCCTGCGGTGCAGTGCCTGCGGATGGATCGACAAGAACTCGCGCAAGAGCCAAGCCGAGTTCGTCTGTTCCTCCTGCGGCTTCGCCTGCAACGCGGACACCAACGCGAGTATCAACGTCGCGGCAGGACAGGGCGGGATCCCCCGCCCCCGGCGAACAGCCGGTGCCGGAGGGACGGCGCCGCCCACACAGCGGTCGAACGTCCGTGAACCTCAGCCTGAATCGGTTGGAATCCCCCTCTTTTAAGAGGGGGAGGATGTCAAAGCCACCAGAACTCGCCGGGGAGGCCAAAAACGGTCTCGCGGGTGGCACGTCTCAGGGCGGCGACGGACATGGCGGATCCCCCACGGATGCGACGGGTGCAAGCGACTTGTAAGTGGCTCAGACGGCGAGCACACATTACGATTCCGCTGTCGTCGCAGGCCACCCAATTAACAGATCCCGTCAACCGTCCGCCTGCCGAGCGGGCGCACAAGGCATCGACCCCTTGGATTACGCTCATACGCATGGCCGACGCACCGTACAAGCTGATCCTCCTCCGCCACGGCGAGAGCGAATGGAACGCGAAGAACCTGTTCACCGGCTGGGTGGACGTCAACCTCAACGAGAAGGGCGAGAAGGAGGCAGTCCGCGGCGGTGAGCTGCTCAAGGACGCCGGCCTGCTGCCCGACGTGGTGCACACCTCGCTCCAGAAGCGAGCGATCCGCACGGCCCAGCTCGCGCTGGAGTCCGCGGACCGCCTCTGGATCCCCGTACACCGCTCCTGGCGCCTGAACGAGCGCCACTACGGCGCCCTCCAGGGCAAGGACAAGGCCCAGACCCTCGCCGAGTTCGGCGAGGAGCAGTTCATGCTGTGGCGCCGCTCCTACGACACGCCTCCGCCGCCGCTGGACCGCGACGCCGAGTACTCGCAGTTCGACGACCCGCGCTACGCGACCCTCCCGCCGGAGCTGCGCCCCCGGACGGAATGCCTCAAGGACGTCGTCGTCCGCATGCTCCCGTACTGGTTCGACGACATCGTCCCCGACCTCCTCACCGGCCGCACGGTCCTGGTGGCGGCCCACGGCAACAGCCTCCGCGCCCTCGTCAAGCACCTCGACGGCGTCTCCGACGCCGACATCGCGGGCCTGAACATCCCGACCGGCATCCCGCTGTCCTACGAACTCGACGCGGACTTCACACCACTGAAGCCCGGCGGCACGTACCTGGACCCCGACGCGGCCGCGGCGGCGATCGAGGCGGTCAAGAATCAGGGCAAGAAGAAGTAAGCCGAGCTGAAGAAGCCCCCTACCTGCGGTTTTCTCGCAGGAAGGGGGCTTGTTTCTGCACCGGTTGTCGTAGTGCACGTGGCGGTGCCGCCCGTCGCCGGATCGGGTGCCCCTGGGCGCGTCACCTGGCCGGACTCCACACTGCAGGCATCTCCCTCTGGCCCGCCCACTGATCCGATGGGCACTACGATCCGGCGATTTCCTGCCGGAGCTGGAGAGGGCTGAGCGTGCTTCCTGCATCTGGTTCGCCGGCTCGTTGGCTCCGGGAGCGTCGTCACTCAGCTACGGAGCTGACGCAGACGATGCCCTCCGATACGGTCCAGAGCCATGGCGAATGGCAACGGTGTGCCGGAGAAGGTGGCGTGGATCCTGGTCCGGGACGAGCGGGTGTTGGTGACGCGTAGTCACGGCAGAGATCGCTTCTACTTCCCGGGCGGTCATCGTGAGCCGGGCGAGTCCGACGGCGAGACCCTGGTCCGGGAGATCGACGAGGAACTGCGGGCGGCGATCGACCCGGCTTCCATGGTGCACTTCGGCACGTTCGAGATCGGCGAGGGACATCCGGATCACGGCCCCTTCCGGATGATCTGTTACACCGCCGATCACCGCGGTGAACTGACCCCGGCGAGGGAGATCGCCGAGAAGGCATGGTTCCGCTACGCCGACCGGGACCGAGTCTCGGCCGTCGACGAGATGGCCTTCGACGCGCTGCACGAGGCCGGGCGGCTTTCCTGATCCCGTGACCGCCGCGCAGCGACGGGGTACAGCAACCGCCACGACGGCAGCCGAGCGAAACAACCGACGATGGCCGACTGACCAGCCGACCAGACTCCTCCCCGCCGCGCCTCAGATCGACAGCGGCAGCCGGTGAATCTCGTCCGCCTTGTGGCCCGCCCGCTCGTGGACGCGCTGGACCGCGTCGGCGTCGGGGGCCTCGGAGAGGCAGTACACGGTGCCGGACTCGGGGTCGGCCCAGGCCGCTCGAAGTGCACGCCCTCCTCCTTTTCTATGGCGAGGTCTGCGTCATGCGCCTGCCTCGGTTGATCGGGTGGCAGTCCGGGCTACCCGTGCCCCCTCATGGCCTGGCCGACCGTCGGCGTGCATCCGGCGTCCGGCGTCCGACAGCGGTGAAGGGCCCCGGCACACGCGCCGGAACCCTTCACCGTCGTACGAAACCAAGCCGTACGGAACGCTCCGTGCCCTACCCCGCCGTCACCCGCACTGGCACGGGTTCCCCGACTGGCACCCGCATCCGCACCCCGACCCGCAGCCGCACGCGGCTATCAAGGTCAGGTTCCTGATCTCGGCGGGCTGTTCGGTCGGGCGTTCCCGCGTGGGGTCGGGTGCGGTACCGGGCGTGCTGGGGGATTCGGTCATGGTCCCTCCTCAAGGCTGTGCCTGTGCCCATTGGATGCCCGTTCCGCTGGGCGCATCAACGGCGCACAGAGGCTCCCGCACGCCTCGAACGGGCCCCCGCACATCCCGGAGCCCGGGGGCGGGACACCCCCGCACCGCCCCCGCACCGCCCCCGCAGGGTCAGGCCCCCTCCACCCCCGCCACCGACGGCATCTCCTGCTGCAGCTCGTCCGCGTGCTCGCCCGTCACCAGGTACACGACCCGCTTGGCGACCGCGACCGCGTGGTCGGCGTACCGCTCGTAGTAGCGGCCGAGCAGGGTGACGTCCACGGCCGTCTCGATGCCGTGCTTCCAGCGGTCGTCCATCAGGTGCTGGAAGAGCGTGCGGTGGAGGAGGTCCATCGCGTCGTCGTCCTGCTCCAGCTGGAGTGCGAGGTCGACGTCCTTGGTGATGATCACCTCGGCGGCCTTCGCCATCAGGCGCTGCGCGAGCTGGCCCATCTCGAGGATGGTCGCGTGCAGGTCGTGCGGAATCGCACGGGCCGGGAAGCGCAGCCTGGCGAGCTTCGCCACGTGCTGGGCCAGGTCGCCCGAGCGCTCCAGGTCGGCGGACATCCTCAGCGACGTGACGACGATCCGCAGGTCCGTCGCCACCGGCTGCTGGCGGGCCAGCAGGGCTATCGCCCGCGCCTCCAGCTCGTGCTGCAGGTCGTCGACCTTCTGGTCGCCCTCGATGACACTCTCGGCAAGCTTCAGGTCGGAGTCGAGGATCGCCGTCGTGGCGCGCCCGATCGCCGACCCGACCAGCCGGGCCATCTCCACCAGACCGTCGCCGATCGAATCAAGTTCCTCGTGGTACGCGTCCCGCATCAGGGGTTCCCTCTCGTACGTGATCTTCGGGGGTCACCGGGGCCGGGGCCCGGCGCGGCTGTCGCGTGCGAAACCGCGGCTTCGCACTCCACGCTCCCACGTTCCGCCCCGTACGCGTCGGTTTCCGTCCCCCCAAATGAACCATCACTGGCTCCAAGGTGAACTCTGGGCGACGAGTGTTCGAGCTCGCACTCGGACGGCTGTGGCCGGAGCCCATCCCATGCCTAACCTGGGTGCATGGACGTGAACGCGGCGGTCGCCGCAGCAGCAGCGATCGCCGGTGTGCTCACCGGCGTCATCGCCATGCTGGCGTTCCGCTGGAGCGAGCGGGAGCAGAAACGCCCCACCCGCACCTCGCTGCATACGGACCCGGTGCTTCCGCCGGGTGTGGACACCGTCCTGTCCGTGCTCCGGTCCTCGGCCGTCGTACTGGACGAGGCGGACGCCGTGGTCAAGGCCAGCTCGGCCGCGTACGCCCTCGGACTGGTCCGCGGCGGCAAGCTCTCCATCGAACCCATGCTCCAGATGGCCCGCGACACCCGACGCGACGGGGAGATACGCCAGGTGGAACTGGACCTCCCCAGACGTGGCACCGGCCGTGGCGAGGCCCTCGCCGTCTCCGCTCGCGTCGCACCCCTCGGCTCCCGCCTGGTGCTGCTCCTCGTAGAGGACCTCACCGAGGCCCGGCGCATCGAGGCGGTGCGGCGCGATTTCGTCGCGAACGTCAGCCACGAGCTCAAGACCCCGGTCGGCGCGCTCTCCCTCCTGTCGGAGGCCGTCATGGACGCCTCCGAGGATCCGGAGGCGGTGGAGCGCTTCGCCGGCCGGATGCAGATCGAGGCGACCCGGCTCACCAACCTGGTGCAGGAGCTCATCGACCTGTCGCGCGTACAGAACGACGATCCCCTCGAGGACGCCGAACCGGTCCGTGTCGACGAACTCGTCGCCGAGGCCGTCGACCGCTGCCGGCACCAGGCCGGCGCCAAGCAGATAACCATGGCCTCAGGAGGCACCGCCGACCTGCACGTCTACGGCAACCGCGGCCAGCTCGCCGCCGCGCTCGGCAACCTCGTCGAGAACGCGGTCAACTACTCGCCCGCCCGCACCCGCGTCGGCATAGCCGCCCGCCGGGTGACCTCGCCCGGCGGTGACATGATCGAGGTCGCCGTCACCGACCAGGGAATCGGGATCTCCGACAAGGACAAGGAGCGCATCTTCGAGCGCTTCTACCGCGTCGACCCCGCCCGCTCCCGTGCCACCGGCGGCACGGGCCTGGGCCTCGCCATCGTCAAGCACGTGGCCGCCTCGCACGGCGGGGAGGTCACGGTGTGGAGCTCCGAGGGACAGGGCTCCACCTTCACCCTCCGACTGCCGGAGACGGGCGCGGCTCGCGACCGCGCCCACCGGAACGCCGGCCACGGCGGTCTCTACGGCCTCGACGACGAGGCCGGCTCTTCGTCCCCCCAGCCATCTTCTTGTGAACCGCTCCCCTCCCCGGAGGTCCTTCCGTGACCCGAGTGCTCGTCGTCGAGGACGAGGAGTCCTTCTCCGACGCCCTGTCGTACATGCTCCGCAAGGAAGGCTTCGAGGTCGCCGTCGCGACCACCGGGCCCGACGGACTCGACGAGTTCGAGCGCAACGGCGCCGACCTCGTCCTCCTGGACCTGATGCTGCCCGGCCTGCCGGGTACCGAGGTGTGCCGCCAGCTGCGCAACCGTTCCAACGTGCCCGTCATCATGGTGACCGCCAAGGACAGCGAGATCGACAAGGTCGTCGGCCTGGAAATAGGAGCCGACGACTATGTGACCAAGCCGTTCTCCTCCCGCGAGCTGGTCGCCCGCATCCGTGCCGTGCTGCGCCGCCGCGGCGAGCCCGAGGAGGTCACCCCGGCCGCCCTGGAGGCGGGCCCGGTCCGCATGGACGTGGACCGCCACGTCGTGACCGTCTCCGGCTCCAAGGTCGACCTCCCCCTCAAGGAGTTCGACCTCCTGGAAATGCTCCTGCGCAACGCGGGCCGTGTCCTGACCCGCATGCAGCTCATCGACCGGGTCTGGGGCGCCGACTACGTGGGTGACACCAAGACCCTCGACGTCCACGTCAAGCGCCTGCGCGCCAAGATCGAGCCGGACCCGGGCGCGCCGCGGTACCTGGTGACGGTCCGGGGCCTCGGCTACAAGTTCGAGCCGTAAACCGAACGCGCAGGCCGAACGCGCAAGTCGAATGCGCAGGCTCCACACGCGGGCCGTACGCGCACTGACGCCGAAGGGCGGGACCTCCTGGTGAGGTCCCGCCCTTCGGCGTACGACGATCTCGTACGGCCGCTCAGTGGCCGGCGGCCGCGGTGTCCGCCGGCTCGCCCGCGTTCGGCGTGGCCGAGCCGGTCGGGGTGCCCGACGCGGGCTCGGAGGGGGAGCCCGAGGTGCCGGCGCCCGGCTCCTCGCTGGTCGTCGCGGTGGGGCTCGCCGTGGCACCCGGCGTGGCCGGGATCTTGGTCGGGCCCCACGTGGAGAAGTAGCTCTCGGCCGGGACGACGAACGCGCGCAGGCTCACGTCACCGGTCTTGCTGAAGGTGAAGGTGATCTTCTGGGCGTTGCCGTTCTGGACGCTCTCGCCGAGGCCGTTCAGCGCCGCGGAGGCGTTGCCCTTGCCGCCGAGGATGACGGAGCCGTTGGCGGGGACGGTCACCTTGCCCGAGCCCCTGGCGGGCTTGAGCTCGGCGTTGCCGCCACCGGCGACGCTCACCGAGTCCAGCGTCTGGGGGGTACTGCCGTTGTTGTAGAGCGTGCCGGAGATCACGGCCGGTCCTTCGGCCGCGGCGTCCGGCTGGGTGATGATCACGATGCCCTGAAGCTCGAGGTCACCGATGGTCGTGGCAGCGTTGTCCGGCTTGATCTCCAGGGTCTGAGCGTTGTTGCCGGCCGCGCACGCGGAGAGCGAGGCGATCGAGAACGCGATGGCGGTGGCGGCGAGGGCACCGCGTCGAAGGCTGCTGCTCACGGCGGCGGCAACTCCTTGACTCGAGCGAGGCGGCCCGTAAAGCCGCGCTAAGTGACTGTCAGCGGCCTTAGGTTACCGAGCCGTTCCGACGGGACCGCACCCGACCCTCCCCCGAGCCCGCTTCTTCCGTCCTTCTTCCGTTCGTCTTCGCTCGGTCCACGCGCCCTCTTCGCGCCCTCTTCGCGCCTTCTTCGCTCGGTCTTCGCCTCGTCTTCGCGCTGTCTTCCGTCCGTCTTCCCTCGGGCGGGGCGTAGCCGCGGTGCTCACAAGTGCCTCCTGCGTCACATTGGTCGCGACGCTTGTCCGGCATTCACATAAGTACCGCCGACCGTGCCCCGGGGATTTTTCGTGCAGGAATCCGGGAACCCGGGAATTGATCACCGTCCCGCCGGTCGGGCACCCCTGTGATCAATTCCGGATTCGTCTCGTACCCGACTCCGCTCACCGAACGGAGTAGCGGAAGTCGCACGCTTGGAAGCGGACATATGGGGACGTTCGGCTGCTCGGAGGGGTCTCCGAGTGCGTGTAACGTACGCGTTTCACCTCGGCCGGACAGCCGCTCCGACCTGCGAATACATTCTTCCGCTCGCCCCGCGCAGCACGTTCCTGTTGCTGTTGTCAAGCCCCGAGATATGCCCTGACCTGCGGAAACGCCATTCAGAACCCGCAGTTTCCGTGTTACTCTGGATAGCCACGGAAGGGGTACCTGTCACATGACGTTCAAGGTTGGCGACACCGTGGTCTATCCCCATCACGGGGCCGCGCTGATCGAGGCTATCGAAACTCGCCAGATCAAAGGCGTGGACAAGACCTACTTGGTTCTGAAGGTCGCCCAGGGTGACCTGACGGTGCGTGTGCCAGCGGACAATGCGGAGTTCGTCGGCGTGCGTGATGTGGTCGGTCAGGATGGGCTGGACCGGGTCTTCGAGGTGCTGCGCGCGCCGTACGCCGAGGAGCCCACGAACTGGTCGCGTCGTTACAAGGCAAACCTGGAGAAGCTCGCCTCCGGCGATGTCATCAAGGTCGCGGAAGTCGTGCGTGACCTGTGGCGTCGTGAGCGCGAGCGCGGACTCTCCGCCGGTGAGAAGCGCATGCTCGCCAAGGCCCGCCAGATCCTGGTGAGCGAGCTCGCGCTCGCGGAGAACACGAACGAGGACAAGGCCGAGGCCCTGCTCGACGAGGTTCTCGCGTCCTGACGCCGGCGCAAGCCAGCCTCAGCACATTTGAAATGCCGCGGTGCCCGATGACGTATTTCCCGTCGCCGGGCGCTGCGGCATGTTCGCACTCCGGCGCCCGTAAGCGGGTTCACCTCGGGGGAAATCCCCCGACACTCGGTGTGCCCGGTCCGGGTAACGGGCTCGACCAGGGTCACGGAAGGGTTCCGGTCAAGCTGTCGTACCCGGCACGCTGAGGCCATACCCACCTAGGCCGAGCACACAAACCTGACAGGAACCGATGTCTGACGTTTCGCCTCCTTCGCCCGTGCCCGCACGTACGGCTGCCCGCACGGCTGCCGTGATCCCGGCCGCCGGCCGAGGCGTGCGCCTGGGCCCGGGCGCCCCCAAAGCGCTCCGCGCGCTGAACGGCACCCCCATGCTCATCCACGCACTCCGCGCACTGGCCGCCTCCCGGGCCGTGTCCCTCGTGGTCGTCGTCGCCCCGCCCGACGGCGCCGCCGAGGTCAAGTCGCTGCTCGACGCGCACGCCCTGCCCGAGCGCACCGACTTCCTCGTCGTGCCCGGCGGCGACAGCCGTCAGGAGTCCGTGAAGCTCGGCCTGGACGCCCTGCCGCCCGCGTACGACATCGTGCTGGTGCACGACGCGGCCCGCCCCCTCGTCCCGGTCGACACGGTGGACGCCGTCATCGAGGCCGTACGAGACGGAGCCGTGGCCGTCGTCCCGGCGCTGCCCCTCACGGACACCGTCAAGGAGGTCGAGCCCGCCGAGACCCCGGGCGAGCCGGAGCCGGTGGTGGCCACTCCGCGGCGGGCCCGCCTGCGTGCCGTGCAGACCCCCCAGGGCTTCGACCGCGCCACCCTGATCCGCGCCCACGAGACGGTCACCGGCGACGTCACCGACGACGCGGGCATGGTCGAGCAGCTCGGCCTCACGGTCGTGACCGTCCCCGGACACGAAGAGGCCTTCAAGGTCACCCGCCCGCTGGACCTCGTCCTCGCGGAGGCGGTCCTGGCCCGCAGGAGGCTCAACGATGGCTTCTGAGGCACCCCTGCTTCCCCGGGTCGGCATCGGCACCGACATCCACGCCTTCGAAGAGGGCCGCGAACTGTGGTGCGCCGGCCTGAAGTGGGAGGGCGAGGGTCCGGGCCTCGCCGGTCACTCCGACGCCGACGTCGTCGCCCACGCCGCCTGCAACGCCCTGTTCTCCGCGGCCGGGCTGGGTGATCTCGGACAGCACTTCGGCACCGGGCGCCCCGAGTGGTCCGGCGCGTCCGGCGTCACCCTGCTCACGGAGGCCGCCCGGATCGTCCGTGAGGCGGGCTTCACCATCGGCAACATCGCCGTACAGGTCGTGGGACCCCGCCCGAAGATCGGCAAGCGCCGCGACGAGGCGGAAAAGCTCCTCTCGGAGGCGGCCGGCGCCCCGGTGTCGGTGTCCGGCGCGACCACCGACGGCCTCGGATTCCCCGGCCGGGACGAGGGCCTCATGGCGGTGGCGACGGCCCTCGTGGCCCGGACCGGCTGACCGGGCCGACCCCACGTCACGAATGTGTGCCCCTTGGCAGAAACGGGCGCAAGGCACTGCCCTGCGCCTACTACCCTGGAGTCGTGACTATTCGCCTGTACGACACCAGCGCCCGGCAGATCCGTGACTTCGCCCCGCTCCAGCCGGGTTGCGTCTCGATCTACCTGTGTGGCGCGACCGTGCAGGCGGCACCGCACATCGGGCACGTCCGGTCCTACCTGAACTTCGACATCATGCGCCGCTGGTTCCAGTACCGCGGCTACGACGTCACGTTCATCCGCAACGTCACCGACATCGACGACAAGATCATCACCAAGGCCGCCGAGCAGGGCCGCCCCTGGTGGTCCATCGGCTACGAGAACGAGCGCGCGTTCAACGACGGCTACAACGCCCTCGGCTGCCTGCCGCCGACCTACGAACCGCGCGCCACCGGCCACGTCACCGAGATGGTCGAGATGATGCGCGGCCTCATCGAACGCGGACACGCCTACGAGGCCGACGGCAGCGTCTACTTCGACGTGCGCTCCTGGCCCGCCTACCTGGAGCTGTCCCGGCAGGACCTGGACGAGATGCGCCAGCCCGCCGAGGAGGGCATCACCGGCAAGCGGGACCCGCGCGACTTCGCCATGTGGAAGGCCGCCAAGCCCGGTGAGCCCGACTGGGAGACGCCGTGGGGCCGGGGCCGCCCCGGCTGGCACCTGGAGTGCTCGGCGATGGCCCACAAGTACCTCGGCTCCGCCTTCGACATCCACGGCGGCGGCCTGGACCTGATCTTCCCGCACCACGAGAACGAGATCGCCCAGGCCAAGGCCTACGGCGACGAGTTCGCCCGCTACTGGCTGCACAACGCCTGGGTCACCATGAGCGGCGAGAAGATGTCCAAGTCGCTCGGCAACTCGGTCCTCGTGTCCGAGATGGTCCAGCGGTGGCGCCCGATCGTGCTGCGCTACTACCTCGGCACCCCGCACTACCGCTCGATGATCGAGTACAGCGAGGAGGCCCTGCGCGAGGCGGAGTCCGCGTTCGCGCGGATCGAGGGCTTCGTGCAGCGCGTGGTGGAGAAGGCCGGGGGAGTCGTCGAGCCCTCCGCCGACGTCCCGCCCGCCTTCGCCGAGGCGATGGACGACGACCTCGGCGTCCCGCAGGCACTCGCCGTGGTGCACACCACCGTCCGGCAGGGCAACTCCGCACTGGCCGCCGACGACAAGGAAGCCGCGGTGGCCCGTCTCGCCGAGGTCCGCGCCATGCTCGGCGTCCTCGGCCTGGACCCGCTCGAGCCGCACTGGGCCGGCGAGGCCGACCGCGGGGACGACCTGCACGGGGTCGTCGACAGTCTCGTACGACTGGTGCTCGACCAGCGGGAAGCGGCCCGCTCCCGCAAGGACTGGGCCACCGCGGACGCCATCCGCGACCAGCTCAACCAGTCCGGCCTCGTCATCGAGGACGGCCCGCAGGGACCGCGCTGGAGCCTCGGCCCGCGCTGACCCTTTCTTGATCGATTGTGCCGCCCGGCCATCCGGGCGGCACACTGCATATACGTACACACGCACGCACCCGCACGCTTCGGCGTCGCAGAGAACAGACAGGTAGGTCATGGCAGCCAACAACCGCCGCATGTCCGGCAAGAAGGGCGCGCAGGTCGGCAGTGGCGGCCAGCGGCGCAAGGGCCTGGAGGGCAAGGGCCCGACCCCGCCTGCCGAGGCGCGCAAGGGACACAAGAAGAACCGCATCTCCAACGCCAAGGCGAAGCAGGCGGTACGCCGCCCCACGGCGCGCGGCCGGGGCGGCAAGGGCACCTCGGAGATGGTCGTCGGCCGCAACCCCGTCGTCGAGGCGCTGCGCGAGGGCGTGCCCGCGGTGACGCTCTACGTCCAGCAGTTCATCGACAACGACGAGCGGGTGCGCGAGGCGCTGCAGCTCGTCGCCGAGCGCGGCGGCATCCACCTCATGGAGGCCCCCCGCCCCGAGCTCGACCGCATGACCAACGGCCTCAACCACCAGGGCCTCGTCCTGCAGGTCCCGCCGTACGAGTACGCGCACCCCGAGGACCTGGCGAACGCCGCCTACGACAAGGGCGAGGACCCGCTCATCGTCGTTCTCGACGGTGTCACCGACCCGCGCAACCTCGGCGCCGTCGTCCGGTCCGCCTCCGCCTTCGGCGGCCACGGCGTCGTCGTCCCCGAGCGGCGCGCGGCCGGCATGACCGCCGGTGCCTGGAAGACGTCCGCCGGTGCGGCCGCCCGGACGCCCGTCGCCCGCGCCACCAACCTGACGCGCGCCCTGGAGGCGTACAAGAAGGCCGGCATCACGGTCGTCGGCCTCGCCGCCGACGGCGAGTCCGAACTCGGCGACCTGGAGGCACTGTCCGGGCCCGTCGTCATCGTCGTCGGCAGCGAGGGCAAGGGCCTGTCGCGACTGGTCGGCGAGACCTGCGACCACCGGGTGCGGATCCCGATGCCGGGCGGCGCGGAGTCGCTCAACGCCGGTGTCGCGGCGGGCATCGTGCTGTACGAAACGGCACGCCGACGCGCCTGACGACTGTTCGACGTAGTCACCCACACGGGGTATTCCTGGCGTCGAGGACAACCTTGACGGGGTCCGGACAGATCCGCCCAGTCAAAGCAGTGTCCTAAGCACATGTCACTCGGTTAGATGAGTGTGGACACCAGAACACCCCGCACACCCACGGGGGACGGCCCGTCGGGCTTCGACGACGCTCCCGCGCTGAGCATGGTGAAGGTGCCGAGCGATCCGGCGCAGATCATCGTCAATCATGCGAGCTTCCGCGTGCAGCTGGGTGCGTCGACGCGACGCACCCAATCCCCGCGGGTCGCCCGGCACTTGACCGCCGACGACACCGCCCGGATCTCCGCGGTCGGCGCCGCGGCGGGCAGACCCGGCGCTGCCGCGGGCGCCCGCCGCCGGGCCGTCGTGTGGAGCGGCAAGTCCGACCCCGACGACACCGGCGCCCACCGCCTGCTCCAGGCCGTGCGGGGCGGCAGCGTCCGCCACGGCGAGGAACCGGCGGCGGCCGACGCCGGAGCGACCCAGGTCATCCCCCGTGTCGACGTCAACGGCGGCTACCGCGACGGCCGTTACGCCGACGACGGCTACGACGACCTCGCCCAGACCGTCGAGACCCCCGTCGTCGGCGCCCAGCGCACGCACGACTCCGACGGCACCCGGCTCCTGCCCCACATGCGGACCGTGGGCAGCGTCGACGACGAACCCGCCTACGCGGGCGAGGAGTTCGAGGAGTACGAGGACAGCGGCACCGACCGGGGTCACCGCGCCAGGCGCCACAGCGACGACCCCGCCCGGCACGCCTACTACCCGGGCCGCCGCATGAACCTCGGCGTCGTCCTCCTCCCGCTGCGCATCTTCCTCGGCTTCATCTCCATCTACGCCGGCATGGGCAAACTCTGCGATCCCGTCTACTTCGACGGCGGCGAACGCGGCTCCATGGTCAAGTGGCTCAACACCCTGCACCCCTGGGAAGTCGCCGAGCCACTGCGGCAGTTCGCCCTCCAGCATCCGGTCGGCGCCGGGCTCGTCATCGCCTTCCTCCAGGTCATCGTGGGCGTCCTCACGATCCTGGGCTGCTGGCAGCGCGTCGCCGCGGTCGTCGGCGCCGGCCTGTCCGCCGCGCTCCTCGTGACCGTCAGCTGGAAGAGCGTCCCCGCCTACGACACCCCCGACATCATCTACCTCGCCGCCTGGTCCCCGCTGATCATCGCCGGCGCCCCCGTCTACTCCATCGACGGCCGTCTCGCCGGCAGCGCCTGGCGCCGCCTCGGACCCCGCGCCGACATCTGGGACCTGCGCCACTACGTCCTGCGCCGCGGCGCCCTCATCACCGTCATCGCCGCCGGTCTCACCCTGCTCGTCGGCTCGCTCCTCGGCGGTGCCGTCCGTGACGCCGACCGCGTCGTCGTCCCCGGCCCCGGCGAGGCCCCGCGCAACGAACTGCCCGGCTCCCCGCTCCCGCAGGACCCCGCCAAGCGGCAGAAGAAGACCCCGTCGGCCTCCAGTTCGCCTACCCAGAGCGCCACGACCAGCCCCTCCGCCGGAACCGCTGCCACCCCGGACGCCACCCGCGACACCGGTACCGCCACCGGCGGCTCGCCCACCCAGACCCAGGGCACCACCGGCCAGGCCCCACCGCAGCAGTCCTCCCCGGTCCAGGAGGCCCCCAGCACCAGCTCCGGCCCCACCTCCGGCGGCAGCGCCAGCGTGGGCTCCTCAGGCGGCTCCGACGGCGGAGGTTCCTCCTCCCAGCCGGGCCTGGTGGGCGGCCTGTTGGGGTAACGGAGCCGGTGGGCGGGATTCTGGGCACGCCTGCCGGCTGAACACCCCGGCCCGTACGACGACGGGGGTCCCGCACTTCACAAGTGCGGGACCCCCGTCGTCATGCTCCGGGCCGTCTCTAGCGGCCCAGCGCGGCCAGTTCCTTGGCCGCCTCCGTCAGATCCTTCGCCGTGTCGATGGCACGCCAGTACGAGCCCTGCGGAATGGGGAAGCCGGCCAACCGCCGCTCACGGGCGAGGTGGGGGAACGTCGTGCGCTCGTGGTCGCCGCGCTCGGGCAGCAGCCCGGCGAACTCCGGCGAGAAGACGTAGACGCCCGCGTTGATGTCGTACGTCGTCGGCGGGGACTCGATGAAGTCCGTGACGCGCCCGAAGCCGTCCGTCGCCACCGCGCCCCACGGGATGCGGGGGCGGGCCAGCGCGAGGGTCGCCACCGCGTCGCGCTCGGTGTGGAAGTCCGCCATGTCGCGCAGCGAGAAGCGGGTCCAGATGTCGCCGTTGGTGGCGTACCAGGCCCGGTCCGGGTGCGGGAGATGCGCGGCGGCGTACTTCAGGCCGCCGCCGCGGCCGAGCGGCTCCGTCTCGACGACCGTCGTGACGTTCACCGGGAGATCGGCGCTCTCCAGCCACTTCTGCAGGACGTCGGCGAGGTGGCCGCAGCTGACCACCACGTCCGTCACGCCCTCCTCCGCCAGCCAGACAAGCTGATGGCCGATGATCGGAGTCCCCGTGCCGGGGATCTCGACCATCGGCTTGGGCCGGTCGTCGGTGTACGGGCGCAGCCGGGAGCCCTGGCCGCCGGCCAGAATGACGGCTTGAGCAGGGCGGGACGCGGCGTTCGGATCGGTCATGACCGAACTGTACGTGGCGTCCCGCCCGCGGCCGGGGCCTGCAACCGTTCCTTAATCAGCCGTTACCACCCTCCCCCCCGGTTGGTCCGCGATCAGCTGTGCGCCGCCGCGACGCCCGTCGCGAAGGCCGTGTCACAGACCGGGCGGGCGTACGACTGCGCACGCGTGGGTCCGTACACCCGGACCGCGGCACGGCCCAGGGCACGCGCGATGGAGACACAGTGCTTCGCCAGCGACGGACGGCCGTTGACCGCTTCCTGGAGGTGCGTGAGCGCGAGACCCGGGTTCTTCTCCTGGAGTTCGGTCAGGAGCTGGTCGCGCAGCACGTCCTGCGGAGCACGGGCCGCGGGCGCCTTGGCGTCCGACAGCGTGGCGTCCGACGCGGTGAGCACGGAATTCGAGGGATTCCCCGACCAGTTGACCCGGGTGACCGCGAGGGTCCCGGAGAGCACCAGGACGACGGGCAGGACGAGGGCGAGGGTGCGGCCGATCCGGCGGGCGGGGCCCCGGCCGCGTCGCGTCTGTTGGTTAGTGGAGTGCTTCACGCGTGTGAGGGTAGCGCGGGGTGATGATTTGGCGACATTTAGTCACCGGTTCGGGGGATGAACTGGTGCCTTCTTCCGGGTACCGGGTTGACGCACACTGCTCGAAATGACCGGTCTGCCGGGGTATTTGTCGACAGCGAAGAGGGCCCCGCAGCAGGCTGCGGGGCCCTCTTCGTCAACTCGGGTGAATCTGCCCGGGTCGGTGGTTCTTTTCGCTCAGTCGGTGAGGCGCTCGCCCGTGGAGGTCGAGAACACGTGGATCTCGCCCGGCCGCGGCACGACGTGCAGCGTGGCGCCCTTGTCCGGGACCGCGCGGCCGCTGACGCGGACGACCAGGTCCTTGAGGTCGCCGTCGACCTTGGCGCTGCCGTAGACGTAACCGTCGGCGCCGAGCTCCTCGACGACGTTCACGGAGACCGCGAGACCGGCCGGGGCGTCCTCGGTGTCCTTCGACAGGGCCGAGGCGGCGGCGCCGTTGTGCTCGACGATGTCGAAGTGCTCGGGGCGGACGCCGACGGTGACCGTGCGGTCGCCCTTGTCGGCGGCGGCCGCCAGGGCGTCCCGGCTGACCGGGACGACGCTGTTGCCGAACTTCACGCCGCCGTCGGTGATCGGGACCTCGACGAGGTTCATCGCGGGGGAGCCGATGAAGCCGGCGACGAAGAGGTTGGCGGGCCGGTCGTACATGTTGCGCGGCGAGTCGACCTGCTGGAGCAGGCCGTCCTTCAGCACGGCCACCCGGTCGCCCATCGTCATGGCCTCGACCTGGTCGTGGGTGACGTAGACGGTGGTGATGCCGAGGCGGCGCTGCAGCGACGCGATCTGCGTACGCGTCGACACACGGAGCTTGGCGTCCAGGTTGGACAGCGGTTCGTCCATGAGGAACACCTGCGGCTCACGCACGATCGCGCGACCCATGGCGACACGCTGACGCTGACCGCCGGAGAGCGCCTTCGGCTTGCGGTCCAGGTACTCGGTCAGGTCGAGGATCTTCGCGGCCTCTTCGACCTTCTGCCGGATCTCCGCCTTGTTGACGCCGGCGATCTTGAGCGCGAAGCCCATGTTGTCGGCGACCGACATGTGCGGGTACAGCGCGTAGTTCTGGAACACCATGGCGATGTCCCGGTCCTTCGGCGGCAGGTGCGTGACGTCGCGGTCACCGATGCGGATGGCGCCGCCGTTCACGTCCTCGAGCCCCGCGAGCATCCGGAGCGAGGTGGACTTGCCGCAACCCGACGGACCGACGAGGACGAGGAACTCGCCGTCCTCGATGTCGATCTCCAGAGCGTCGACCGCGGGCTTGGTGGAACCCGGGTAGATCCGGGTCGCCTTGTCGAACGAGACAGTGGCCATGGTGAAGGGCCCCCTTCTACCGGCAGGAACGTGCCGGACGATCCGTTGTAGGAAGGTGGTGAGCCGCCCCGGACCAGGTCCGGGGTGGTGTAGTCCACGCGTGTGAACTGGGTCAGGACGGTACCTGGCGTCAACCTCATCTGTCAGTAGCTGGGGGAGTGTGAACTTCGCCGAAATTTTCGAGAAGGGCACCGTGTGGCCTGGGTACACTGCACGGGCACGTCCTCACGTCACACGCGTGCAGGCCTCCTTAGCTCAGTTGGCCAGAGCAACGCACTTGTAATGCGTAGGTCGTCGGTTCGAATCCGACAGGGGGCTCCCGCTCAGGAAAGACCCAGGTCAGGTGGTATCTGGCCTGGGTTTCTTCATGTCAGGGTCCCCAGCTCCGCCAGCGCCCCGTCCGTCAGGCGGTACACCGTCCACTCGTCCTGGGGCCGCGCGCCGAGCGCCTCGTAGAAGGCGATGGAAGGGGTGTTCCAGTTCAGGACGGACCACTCCAGGCGTTCGTAGCCGCGGTCGACGCAGATCCGGGCCAGTTCGGTGAGCAGGGCCTTGCCGTGGCCGGCGCCCCGGGCGGTGGGGCGGACGTAGAGGTCCTCCAGGTAGATGCCGTGGACTCCGCGCCAGGTGGAGAAGTTCAGGAACCACAGGGCGAAGCCGACGGGTTCGCCGGTCGTGTCGTCGGTGGCGATGTGGGCGTAGGCGGCCGGGCGTTCGCCGAAGAGGGCTTCGTGGAGTTGGTCCGGGGTCGCCTTCGCCTCGTTCGGGGCCTTCTCGTACTCGGCCAGTTCGCGGACGAGGGCGTGGATGACGGGAACGTCGGCGGGAGTCGCGGTGCGGATCATGCCCGGAGGCTAGCTCCCGGCGTTCCTCAGGCGCTTGGCGATTTCCCGCTGCCGGGGCTTCGGCGGGCGGCCGTCCTCGACGTCCCACAGGGCGTTCTGGAGGAGCCGGCCCAGGGTCCAGGCACGCGCGCGTGCGCGGTCCAGACCGAGTACGTCGGTCATGGCGTCGAAGCGCCAGCGGACCTCGTCGGCGTCGAAGCGGTTGTCGAGGGCGGGCCAGAGTTCGAAGCCGGGGTCGCCGGCGAGCGGCTTGGGGTCGATGGCGAGCCAGGGGGCGCGGTCACCGGCGAGGACGTTCTCGTCGTGCAGGTCCCAGTGCAGGAGGCGGTCTCCGGGTTCGTCCATCACTTCGCGTACGGCGGCCGCGCAGTCGGCGACCAGGCGGCGGGTGTCCGGGTCCGGGATGTGGCTGAGGGCCGACCGGGTCCGGTCGAGCATGGCCTCGGCGATGTCACCGAGGCGGCGTACGCCCTGGGGGGCGGGCACGGCGATGAGGTGGGCCAGGAGGCGGGCGATGACCAGGACGGCCTCGCGGGTGTCACCCAGGTGGGACAGCATGCGGGTGGGGTCGAGGCGTTCGAGGAGCAGGGTGCCGGTGGTCTCGTCGTGATCGAGGAGCCGTACGGCCCCGTCGCCGTCCCAGACGCGCAGGGCGACGGGCTCGCCCTCGCTCTCCTCGTCGAGGAGTTGCAGCTTCAGGACCGCCGGAGTGCCGTCGGTGCGGACGACCGGCAGGACCAGTGCGGTGACGCCGTGCATCGGCCGTCCGTCGACGGTCAGTTCCCAGCGTTCCAGGAACTCCGCGGTCAGTCGCGGCAGGCCGGCGATGAAAGCGCGGCCCGCCTCCCCGTTGAACTCCTCCTGCGATGCGGCCAGCGCCTCCGGAATGTCGATCACGGTGCGGACCCTACTCGCGTGCGGGAATCGCCTCATGTGAATTGACCGGCGTATCCACAGGGTGTGGACATGCGCTACGTCCGCAGCGCCCCCGGCACCTGTGTCCGGCTCTCCGGGGCGCCGCGTTTCGTGGGGTTCGTCGTCACCATCAGGCCGGCGATCAGGCCGGCCAGGAGCATGATGCCGGCGGCCCACCAGATGGCGACCGTGTAGCCGTGGACGACGGCTTCCTCGGCCATCCGGGCCCGGTCGCCCGGGTCGGCTAGGTGGGCGGTGACGTAGGCGGTGCTGCTGGTGGTGGCGATGGTGTTGAGGAGTGCCGTGCCGATGGAGCCGCCGACCTGTTGGGAGGTGTTGAGGGTCGCCGAGGTCACGCCGGAGTCCTGTGGGGCGACGCCCGCGGTGGCGGTGGAGAAGACCGGCATGAAGGTGAGGCCCATGCCGAGGCCCAGGAGGATCAGGGCGGGGAGGATGTCGGTCGCGTACGAGCTGTCCACCGTCATCCGGGTGAGGAGCATCATGCCGGACGAGGCGAGGATCATGCCCGGGACCATGAGCATGCGGGGTGGTACGCGGTTGATCAGGCGGGCCGAGATCTGGGTGGAGCCGGTGATGATCGAGGCGGTGAGGGGGAGGAAGGCGAGGCCTGTCTGCACGGGGGAGTAGGCGAGGACGACCTGCAGGTAGTACGTCATGAAGAGGAACAGGCCGAACATGCCGATGACGGCGAGGCCCATGGTCAGGAAGCAGCCGGCGCGGTTGCGGTCCTTGATGACGTGGAGGGGGAGCAGGGGCCTCGGGGCCCGGGTCTGCCACCACACGAACGTGGCGAGGAGGGCGACGCCTCCTGCGAGGAATCCGAGGACCACGGGGTCGGCCCAGCCCCGGGGTTCGGCCTCGCTGAAGCCGTAGACGATCGCGACCAGGCCTCCGCAGCCGAGGAGCACGCCGGGGATGTCGAGGCGGGCGCCGGTGTGGCGGGGGCGGTCGTGGAGGAGGGCGAGGGCGCCGAAGACGGCGACGGCGGCGATGGGGACGTTGACGTAGAGGCACCAGCGCCAGTCCAGGTATTCGGTGAGCAGGCCGCCGACGATGAATCCGATGGCGGCGCCGCTGCCGGCCAGGGCGCCGTAGATGCCGAAGGCCTTTCCGCGTTCTCTCGGGTCGGTGAAGGTGGTGGTGAGCAGGGAGAGGGCGGAGGGGGCGAGTACGGCGGCGAAGACGCCCTGGAGGGCGCGGGCGCCGAAGAGCATGCCGGAGCCGGTGGCGGCGCCGCCGAGGGCGGAGGCGGCGGCGAAGCCGACGAGGCCGATGACGAAGGCGCGTTTGCGGCCGACCAGGTCGGCGATGCGGCCGCCGAGGAGGAGCAGGCCGCCGAAGGCGAGCGTGTAGGCGGTGATGACCCATTGCCGGTCGCCGTCGGAGATGCCGAGGTCGTGCTGTGCGGAGGGGAGCGCGATGTTCACGATGGTCGCGTCGAGGGCGACCATCAGCTGGGCGAGGGCGATGATCACCAGGCCCCACCAGCGGCGGGGGTCGGCGGCTTCGGGATCACCTGCTGGGGTCACGCTCATCCGGTCAGCAGACCATGGATCGGGGCCCTCCGCATCCCGCCGGATCATGGTTCCAGGACGACTTTTCCGGTCGTGCCGCGGGTCTCCAGGGCCCGGTGTGCGGCGGCGGCCTCGGCGAGCGGGAAGCGCTGTACGGCGGGGGTGAGGCGGCCCTCGGCCGCCTGGGTGAGGGCGCGCAGTTCGAGGGTGCGTACGGGGTCGGGGCCGCCGGCCTTCTGCATCATGAGCGGGCCGAGGACCTGCTCGGACACGCCGTCGACGAGGTAGGGCCCGCCGTCGTGGATGCCCTCCCCGGACCAGCCGAACACGATGTGCCTGCCGCCGGGGCCGAGCAGGCCGACGGCCTCGCGGGCGACGTCGCCGCCGACGCCGTCGAAGACGACGGTGGCGGCGAGGCCGCCCAGGTAGGCGCGGACCTTGTCCGGCCAGGACGGGTCCTTGTAGTCGACGGCGAGGTCGGCGCCGTTCGCCTGGACGCGGGCGGTCTTCTCCGGGCCGCCGGCGAGGCCGACGACGGTGGCGCCGGTGTGCTTGGCGTACTGGACGAGGAGGGTGCCGATGCCGCCGGCGGCGGCCGGGATCACGGCGACGGAACCGGGGCCGAGCTCGGCGAACTGGAGGATCCCCATGGTCGTACGGCCTGTGCCGATCATGGCGACGGCCTGGGCGAAGTCCAGGTTCGCGGGGATCTCGTGGACGCGTTCCACCTCCGTGACGGCGAGTTCGGCGTAGCCGCCGGGGGCGAACCCGAGGTGGGCGACCACGCGCTTGCCGAGCCACAGCCCGGCGACGCCCTCGCCAAGGGTTTCGACGACACCGGCGACCTCGCGGCCGGGAATCGTGGGCAGGGTGGGCGGCGCGGGGAGGGGGCCCCGCATGCCCTCGCGCAGGGCGGTGTCGAGGAGGTGGACCCCGGCCGCCGCCACGGCGATACGGACCTGGCCGGGGGCGGGCCGGGGATCGTCGGTCTCCTCGTAGGTGAGGTGGTCGGCCGGGCCGAAGGCGTGCAGGCGGATGGCGTGCATGGGAGTCCCCCATCGGTCGCTGAGGTCGGCGCGTCGGCGCGTCGGCGAGCTGCTGTGCCGCCGTGCTGCCTGCTGCCGTGCTGTCGTCAGGGCCCACCTTTCAACCTCAAGCATGCTTGAGGTCAAGGGTGTTCCGGCCGAGGGCGAGTGAGACGGCGGTCAGGGCGCTGTTGAAGGAGACCTCGGACAGGACGCCGGGCGCGGCGACCTGGTCGCCCGCCAGGTAGACGCCGTCGCCGCGGTCGACGGCGGGCCGGTCGCGCCAGCTCGTGCCCGGCAGGTCGACGGCGCCGGTACGGCCGTTCGCGACGGCCTCACGGCGCCAGGTGACGCGCCCGCGCCAGCCCTCGAAGGCGAGGTCGAGAAGCTGCTCGGCACGGGCGACGCCGTCGGCCTTCGTCTCGTGCGGGGCGATCGGGATCTGCCCCTGGATCAGCTGCTCGCCGGCGGGGGCGAGGGAGCGGTCCTGGGCGGTGAAGCGTTCGAGCCAGCCGGGGGAGTCGAGGTCGGAGACGGCGAAGGCGTCGCCGCGCCGGGTGCGTACGGCGAGGTCGACGAGGGTGGTACGGCCACTGGACCAGGTCAGGGAGTCGTCGCCGAGGAGGCGGCGGGCGGCGTCCAGGGACGTGGCGACGACGACGGGCGTGTCGGTGGGGAGGGTGTCGATCCGGGCGAGCGTCTCCATCCGGACTCCCAGGTTCCAGGCCCGGGAGGCCATCCGGTCGATGACACTGGCCCAGCCGCCGCGCGGGTACTGGGCCTCGGGCGGGAGCTTGGTGGCGCGGCGCAGGCGTTCCTGTACGAAGGCCGCGGACAGGGAGCCGGGGTCGTGGTGGAAGAGGGCGACGGCCGAGTAGTGCGCGGCGGCGCGGGCACCCTCCTCGCCGGTCTGTTCGGTCGCCCAGGCCATGAAGTCGACGTCGACGGGCGCCTGCCGGACGCCGGGGCGCAGCAGCTTGAGCATCGCGAAGGGCGGGGTGCGGCGCAGGACGCCCTTGTGGCGCAGCCGCAGCCGGGCCGCCTCCAGGGGCGGGATCGGCGCGAGCGGGCCGATGAGGTCGCGCTGCCTGAGCCAGGCCCAGTGCGGGCCGCCGCTGTAGAGGGCGTGCGGTCCTTCGTTCGTCCGGTACGGCCCCTCGGCGGTCCGCGCCCGCCCGCCGAGGGTGTGGTGGGCTTCGTAGACGGTGACCTTGGCGCCCGCCTCGGCGGCGGTGAGGGCGGCGGTGAGTCCGGCGAAGCCGCCGCCGATGACGGTGATGCGGTGCATGGTTCGGGTCTCCTTCGGTCGGTCCTGTGGATACGACCGATGCGGGGCCCTCGAATGTGACATCGCCGGTGTTTGTACAGGTCAGGGCGATTGTCAGTGGTGGGGTGCAGCATGGGGGCATGGCGAGGAGAGCAGTGGGCGGGACGGGTCGGGCGGGTGGGACCGGGGTGAAGGCGGCGCGGCGCCCTGAGATACGGCTGCCTCCGCTGGAGCCGTACGACGGCGGGGGGCTGGAGCCGGACGGGGACTACGACGGGCTGGAGTTCGTGACGGCGGACTTCGCCGGGCAGGACGGACGCGGCGCCCGCTTCATGGACTGCGCGCTGACGGGGTGCGCGCTGGACGAGACCCGGCTGCACCACGCCCGCTTCCTGGACTCGGTGCTCACCGGCATCCGGGGCGTGGGCACCGACCTGGCCGAGTCGACGCTGCGGGACGTCGAGTTGGTCGACGCCCGGCTCGGCGGGACGCAGATGCACGGAGCCGTCCTGGAGCGCGTCCTGATCCGCGGCGGCAAGATCGACTATCTGAACCTGCGCACGGCCCGCCTCAAGGACGTCGTCTTCCAGAGCTGTGTGCTGGTCGAGCCGGACTTCGGGGGAGCGCGGCTGGAGCGGGTCGAGTTCGTGGACTGCGAGCTGAAGGGGGCGGATCTCAGCGCGGCCACGCTGAAGGACGTCGACCTGCGCGGGGCCGCTTCGCTGGAGATCGCGCGTGGCGTGGACCGGCTGGCGGGGGCGGTGATCAGCCCGGCTCAACTGCTGGATCTGGCGCCGGTGTTGGCGGCGGAGCTGGGGGTTCGGGTGGAGGGGTGATGGGGGAACGGGGGTGATGGGGGACGGGTGGACGGTGACGGTTCACGGGTGCCCCAGCCCACCGTGGGGGAGGGTGACGGGTGACGGGTGTCCCAGCCCGCCGTGGGGGGAGGGTGACGGGTGACGGGTGTCCCAGCCCGCCGTGGGGGGAGGGTGACGGGTGACGGGTGTCCCAGCCCGCCGTGGGGGGAGAGGGAAGGGGACGCGGCGGTTCAGGCCCGGGGGAAGCGCGCCTGGAGGGTCCAGATCGCCGGGTTCTCGCCCAGGTCGTCGTGCAGGTCGACCAGGTCGGCGATCAGATCGTGCAGGAAGTCCCGCGCCTCCTTGCGGAGTTCGGCGTGGGAGAAACTGAGCGGGGGCTCCTCGGCCGGCATCCAGTCGGCCTCGATGTCCACCCAGCCGAAGCGGCGCTCGAAGAGCATGCGGTCGGTGGACTCGGTGAAGTCGAGCTCCGCGCGCTGCGGGCGGGCGGCGCGGGAGCCGGCCGGGTCGCGGTCGATCTGCTCGACGATGTCGCACAGGGCCCACGCGAAGTCGAGCACCGGAACCCATCCCCAGGCCGTGGACAGCTCCCGGTCCGCCTTGGTGTCGGCGAGGTAGACGTCCCCGCAGAACAGGTCGTGGCGCAGGGTGTGGACGTCCGCGCGGCGGTAGTCGGTCTGCGGGGGGTCCGGGAAGCGGTTGGAGAGGGCGTAGCCGATGTCGAGCACGTACGAGATGGTGCCACGCGCGCCCTCGTAGGATCACCGGCGTGTCCCGATCCGCACCCGTTGCCCGGACCTGTGCGTCCCGGCTTCCCGCCCTCGCCCTGGTCCTGGCCCTCACCCTGACCGCGTGCGGTGGCGGGGAGGCGTCCGGCGGCCCCGGCGATTCCGGTGCGGGCGACCCGTACTTCCCGAAAGCGGGCAACGGGGGGTACGACGTCACGCACTACGACCTGGACCTCGGCTACGAGCCCGGCACCGGCGACCTGACCGGCACGGCGACGATCAGCGCCCGCGCCACCCAGGACCTCTCCGCCTTCGACCTCGACCTCGAAGGGCTCGAGGTCGGCGGGGTCACCGTGGACGGCGAGGACGCCCGCTGGGACCGCGCCGGGCAGGAGCTGACCGTGCGTCCACGCGAAGGGCCCGGTGAGGACGAGCCCTTCCGCGTGACCGTCCGCTATTCCGGCACCCCGGTGACGATCACCGATCCGGACGGCTCCCAGGAGGGCTGGCTGCGCACCGCGGACGGGGCGCTCGCCCTCGGGGAGCCGACGGGTTCGATGGCGTGGTTCCCGGGCAACCACCACCCCTTGGACAAGGCGTCGTACGAGGTCACGGTGACCGTGCCGGAGGGACTGCGGGCCGTGTCCAACGGCGAGCTGGTGGGAGAGCGGACCGGCGGGGGCCGTACGGCGTTCACCTGGCGCACCGCCGAGCCCATGGCGAGTCACGTGGCCACGGTCGCCGTCGGTGACTACGACGTCCGCCGCTCCACCACCGCCGACGGACTGCCCGTGTACGTCGCCGTCGACCCGAGCCTGGCCGCGGCGAGCCGGAAGGTGCTGCAGGGGATCCCCGAGATCATGGAGTGGGCCACGGGGATTTTCGGGCCGTACCCCTTCTCCTCCACCGGAGCGATCGTCGACCGCGCCGGTGACGCCGGCTACGCCCTGGAGACCCAGAACCGGCCCGTCTTCCCGGGCGTCCCCGACACCGCGCTTCTCGTCCACGAACTCGCCCACCAGTGGTTCGGCAACTCGGTCACGCCGAAGACCTGGCAGGACATGTGGCTCAACGAAGGCTTCGCGACGTACGCGGAGTGGCTGTGGCAGGAGGAGCACGGCGGCGACAGCGCCCAGCAGACCTTCGACGCGCTGTACGACCACGGCGAGGAGACCTACGAGGACCTCTGGTCCTTCCCGCCCGCCGAGCCGACGAGCGCCGCGCACCTCTCCGACAGCCCCGTCTACGAGCGCGGCGCGATGGTCCTGCACCGGCTCCGTCAGACGGTCGGTGACACCGCCTTCCGCGCCCTCCTGCGCGGCTGGGCCACCGCCCACCGGCACGGCAACGCGGACACGGCCGACTTCACGGCGTACGTGGAGCGGCGGGCGCCGGGCAAGGACGTCGCCGCGATCTGGGCGGACTGGCTGTACGGGGAGGGGAAGCCGGCGCCCGCCCGGGAGTGAGGGCGGGGCGGGCGGCGTTCAGTCGGCCGACGTCATGAAGTCGAGCATCCGGCGGTTGACCTCCTCCGCGTGGTCGATCTGCGGTCCGTGGCCGGTGTCGGAAATGATCTCGGCCCGCGCACCGGGGATCAGGCGGGGGACGCGTTCCGCCTGCCGCTCCGGGTGCACGAGCAGGCTGCGCTTGCCGAGCACCAGGTAGAGCGGGGTGCGGATGGTGGACAGTTCCGCCTCGGACAGGGGGAGGGGAGCCGGCCGGCGTATGCGGTAGGCGCGGACGGCCGTCCTGATCATCGCGCGCAGCTCCGGCACGACGAGGACCGGCTGCTCCAGCCAGGCCGCGAGGCGGGGGCGCAGGGCCTTGGGGGCGAAGGTCGCGAAGAGGCCGGCGAAGATCCAGACGAAGAAGCGCAGTCCCACCTTCTCCAGGCCGCCGGGGTCGAGCAGCGTGACCGAGGCGAGGCGGTCGGGCCGGCGGTGCGCCTGGTTCAGGGCGAGCCAGCCGCCGTAGGAGGAGCCGACGAGGTGGACGTGGTCGAGTCCGAGGCCGGCGAGGGTCTCGTCCAGCCACTGGGCGGCGTGTTCGGGCTGGTGGATGGGTTCGCGCTGCACGCTGCGTCCGGGGTCGCCCGGGGTGTCGATCGCGTAGACGGGACGCTCGGCGCTGAGGTCGGGGGTGTTCGGGTACCACATGGCCGAGCAGGAGCCCGCTCCGTGGACCAGGACGACGGGGGCGAGGGAGGGGTCGGCCGGGGCGGCGGGGCCGTAGCGGTAGACGTGGGTGGTGCCGAACGAGGTCTCCACGTCCTGCTCCGACAGCGCGGGCGCCCCGAGCGCGTAGAGGGCGTCGCAGGCCGCGAAGTGGCGGTCGCGCCAGGCGTCGCTCACATAGCGGCCGACGTCCGGCCGGCTGCGGGCAGCGGTGTCGGGCACGGGGCACCTCCGGGGGGTCGGGTTCGTCTGGGGGGCTTGGTGATACGAACGTACCATGATGATGGTACCGCTGTATCATCAACGGGCCCCGCCAGGGGCGTACCGGCACCGAACGACGAGCGGAGAAACGGCCGATGCCCAAGCGCGTGGACCATGCCGAACGGCGTACCGAGATCGCCGAGGCGCTCGTCCGGGTCGCCGGGCGGCGCGGGCTGCATGCCGTCGGGATGCGTGATGTGGCAGCCGAGGCGGGAGTGTCACTCAGGCTGGTGCAGTACTACTTCGAGACCAAGGAGAAGCTGCTGCTCTTCGGGCTGCGGCACCTGACGGAGCGGTTCGGCGAGCGGGTCGCCGCCCGGCTGCGGGACGCCGGGGACAGCCCCGGACCGCGTGCGCGCATCGAGGCGTTGCTGACGACGGCGCTGCCCGTCGACGAGGAGAGCCGCACCTTCCACCACGTCCTCACCTCGTACGCCGTGCTCGCCGTGAGCGACCCCGCGCTCGCCGCCCAGCCCTTCGTCAGGGATCCCGACGCCGCCGAGAACGTCGTGGCCGCGCTCCTCGGCGAGGCGCGGGAGGCGGGCCTGCTGCGGACCCACGTGGACCCGCGGCCGGCGGCGGCCGGGCTGCTCGCCATGTCCGCGGGGCTCGGCACGGGCATCCTGGTCGGGCAGCGCAGCGCGGAATCGGCGGCCGCGGTGCTCGCACACCACCTGGACGGCATCTTCCAGGAGGGCAGCTAGCCCGACTCGTCCAGCAGTCGCGCCAATCCGGCGGCCACACCGGCTCCGGGGCCGCGGCGGGCTCCGCACGCACAGGGCCCGGGAGGCCGTGGTCGGGCGGCGACGTCTCGGCCGGCCGGCGGTGAGGTGGCGGGAACGCCGAAGCCCCCGGCCGTCACGACGGCCGGGGGCTTCGGCGGAGCTGCGGGTGGACGTCGATCAGACGTTCACGCCGAAGTCCTGGGCGATACCGACCAGGCCCGAGGCGTAACCCTGGCCGACCGCGCGGAACTTCCACTCGGCGCCGTTGCGGTAGAGCTCGCCGAAGACCATGGCCGTCTCGGTGGCCGCGTCCTCCGAGAGGTCGTAGCGGGCGATCTCGGCGCCGCCCGCCTCGTTCAGGATGCGGATGTAGGCGTTGCGGACCTGGCCGAAGTTCTGCGAGCGGTTCTCGGCGTCGTAGATCGAGACCGGGAACACGATCTTCTCGATGTCGGCCGGGAGGCCGGCGAGGTTGACCTTGATCGCCTCGTCGTCGCCCGCGCCCTCACCGGTGCGGTTGTCACCGGTGTGGATGATGGTCTGGTCCGGGGTCTGCTTGTTGTTGAAGAACACGAAGTGGCCGTCCGAGTAGACCTTGCCCTGCGTGTTGACCGCGATCGCGGAGGCGTCGAGGTCGAAGTCCGTGCCGGTGGTGGTGCGGACGTCCCAGCCCAGGCCCACGGTGACGGCGGTCAGGCCCGGAGCCTCCTTGGTGAGCGAGACGTTGCCACCCTTGGACAGGCTTACAGCCATTGTTGGGAGTCCTTCCCTCGTTAGACATACGGCAGCATGAAGCTACAGCTACCGGTATCAACGCGGAGAGGGGTACGCGAGGTTCCTGGTCTCTTTACTTTCTTTACCGAGCTGTTCCCCTGCCGCGCCGATAATCGCGTGACGTGGACCGGACAGCTCGGGGAACATGGACGTCATGTCCGGTCCCTACGTCATCCGCGGCTCCGTCTCGCTCCCCGAGGCCGAGCTCCTCTGGCGTTTCTCCCGGTCCTCCGGGCCCGGCGGACAGCACGTCAACACCAGCGACACCCAGGTGGAGCTCCGCTTCGACCTCGCCCGTACCGAGGCACTGCCCGACGTGTGGAAGCAGCGGGCCCTGGCCACGCTGGCCGGCCGGCTCGTCGACGGCGTCGTCACCGTGCGCGCCTCCGAGCACCGCTCCCAGTGGCGCAACCGCGAGACCGCCGCCGTACGCCTGGCCTCTCTCCTCGCCGAGGCGACGGCCCCGCCGCCCAAGCCGCGCCGGGCCACCCGGATCCCCCGGGGTATCAACGAACGCCGGCTGCGGGAGAAGAAGCAGCGCTCGGACACCAAGCGGGGGAGAACCGGCCGCGACTGGGGATGACGCCCGGGGCCTCGCGCTGCGACAGCTACGGCAGCTACGGCAGCTCCAGCACCCCGACGACCTCCCCCTCGCTCGTCTCCCCGTCGGTACGGAAGCCGAGCTTCAGGTAGAAGTCCTCCGGCGCGTGGGGACCGGTGTGCCAGGTGACGTACATCTCCTTGCCGCCCCTGCGGCGGATCTCGGCCGCCACCGACTCCACGGCGAACCGGCCGTAGCCCCGGCCCTGTTCGCCGGCGGCGATGTTCAGCCGCCACAGGCCGGAGCGGAAGAGGGCTCAGCCAACCAGTCAGTCAGTCGACGAAGGCCATCAGGAAGCCGACGGGCCGGTCGCCGTCGACGATCAGGCGGGGCCAGGCGACGCCGGCGGGGTGGACGTACGCCTCGGCGAGGGACTGCATCACCGGGGAGACCGCGAATTCCTGTTCCGGGCGGACCTTTATGCCGGTGGCGGCCTCGAAGTTGTGGGGTGTGATCTCCACGAGGCGCGGTGCGGGAGTCGTCGTCATGCGCGCACCCTGGGCAGGCGGGCCGGGAGGAGGCGATCGAATTCCCGGCTCAGCCCAACTGCCGGTACCGGCCCCGGAAATACGTCAGCGGGCCGCCGTCCGCGCTCGGTACGGCCGCCGTCAGGACCCGGCCGATCACCAGGACGTGGTCGCCGGCCGGCACGCGCTGTTCCGTGCGGCACTCCAGTGTGGCCAGGGCGCCGCCCACCAGGGGAGCGCCGGACGCCTCGCCGCGGACGTACGGGATGTCCTCGAAGAGGAGACGGTCGCTGATGCGGTTCTTCATGGCGAACCGGCCGGCGATGTGCCGCTGGCTCTCGGAGAGCACCGACACCGCCCACAGGGGCTGCTCGTCGAGCAGGTCGTCCATGCGGGAGCCCTCGCGCAGGCTGACCAGCACCAGGGGCGGGTCGAGGGAGACCGACATGAAGGCCGTCGCGGTCATGCCGACGTCCTCGCCGGTCGGCGCCTGCGGGTCGTCCGCGTCGAGCGACGCCTCCCGCGCGGTCACCAGGACCACGCCGGCGGCCAGCCGGGACAGGGCTGCTCGGAACTCGTCGTTGCTCACCCCCACAGCATGCCCGGCGGGGGGAGCGGCGAGGGTGGCGGGCGGGGCGGGGAGAGTGTTCGGCACGCCCGGAACGCTAGCCGTCGGTCCGTGCACGCCGCATCGGGCCTCCGGCCGAGACCGGTCCTAGGACTCGCGGACGAGTTTCCGTGTGTACTCTCTGTGTTCCGTTCGTGGTGTTCCGTTCGCGGTCTCCCCTGCGGTCATCACATTCACAAAACTTCGCGGTCGGTAAACGCACGGGGAAAATGCAGAAACTCCACTCAATTGTTCATCTTTAGCTGTGACTTGAGTCACAAGAGAGACTAATTGTTGACCCTGTGTACCGAGTGGGCAGCGCGCTGTGATTCAGTGGCAGGGAAGCTGCCAGGACGATACGCCGATGAGAACCCTTGATTCGCTGCGAGGTCTCGGGGGGGAGGGCGAGCATGGAAAGCGAGTCGGAGCCCTACGTCCGCCTTGCGTCCCTGCGGCAGCTGCACCAGGTCATGGCCGACATGAACACGGCCCGCAGCCTCGCCGACACACTGCAGACCGTGGCCGACGGCGTGGTCCAGGCCCTCGGGTACGAGCTGGCGTGCGTGAACCTCGTACGCCCCGACGGTGACCTCGTCGTCGCCGCCTTCGCGGGCAACGCGGCCGCCGAGGCGCTGATCACCGGCCGCGTCGGTTCCCGGGACTCCTGGGAGCGCCGGCTGGCCATGGGCGAGCACTGGGGCGACCTCGTCTTCATACCGCACACCGAGGGCTGGGTCCTCGACGACGACGACGTCCCGCAGTGGTACACCGACGGGCCCGCGCCCCGCTTCGAGGACGAGTGGCACCC
Organism: Streptomyces sp. NPDC033131; assembly: GCF_055578365.1. Lineage (NCBI taxonomy): Bacteria > Bacillati > Actinomycetota > Actinomycetes > Kitasatosporales > Streptomycetaceae > Streptomyces > Streptomyces sp. NPDC033131. The sequence continues at coordinate 30,073 of NZ_JBVIPA010000006.1, read as the reverse complement.
CTCCGACCGGCTCTTCGCTCCCATGTTCACGCCCGGCCCGCCCGGCGGCGTGAGTGGTGAGCTGATCGGCGTGCTGTCCGTGGACCGGCCGCGCAACGGCCGCCGTCCGGGCGCATGGGGACGCGAAGCGCTCCAGATGTACGCCTTCCAGGCCGCCATCGCGATCAGCAACGCGCGTCTACGCGCCAACATGCAGCGTGCACTGGTCAGGCTCGAAAGGGAGCAGCAGGCCCTGCGCGCCAGCGAGGAAAGCTTCCGGCAGGCCTTCGAGTACGCCCCCTCCGGCATGGCCATCGCCGAGATGGGCGGCGACCAGCACGGCCGGATCCTGCGCACCAACGACGCCCTGTGCCGACTGCTGGGCCGCCCCGCCTCCGCGATGCGCCGCTACTCCTTCTCCGACCTCGTCCACCCCGAGGACATAGGCACCCTGCTGCGCACCTCCGCCGAGGGCGGCCGGGCGGAACTCCGGCTCGGCCGCCGCGACGGCACGTACATCTGGGTCCACCTGCGCAACTCCGTCGTCGCCGACGCGGCCGACGGCCCCCGTTTCCTCCTCACGCACGTCGAGGACATCGAGGAGCGCAAGCGCCGCGAACTGCAGCTCGCCCACCGCGCCTCGCACGACGCGCTCACCGGCCTGCCGAACTCCGCCGAGCTGCGCTCCCGGCTCGCCTCGCGCCTGTGCCGGCGCGCCGACCACGCGAGCGTCCTGGAGCCGGTGGACGCCGCGTACAGCCACCCCGTCTTCGACACGGGCGGCCACGGCTTCGACTTCCGGCCGGGCACCGAGGCGTACGACAACTACGACCACCACGTGCACACCGTCGCCCCTGAGGGTGAACACGACGACGGCACCAAGGGGCTCGCGGTCCTCTTCTGCGACCTCGACGGCTTCAAGTCGATCAACGACCGGTTCGGGCACAACTCCGGTGACGCGGTCCTCATCGAGGTCGCCCGGCGCCTGTCCCGGGCCGTCCGTGACGGCGACACCGTCGCCCGCCTCGGCGGCGACGAGTTCGTCGTGCTGGCCGACGGGCTCGGCCGGGCCGACGCCCAGGACCTCGCCGTACGCCTGCGCAACGAGATCATCCAGCCCATCCGGGTCGACGGACGGGCCATGCGGGTCGGCGCCAGCTTCGGCATCGGCTGGGCCCATTGCGGGATGACGGCGGACGAGGTGTTGAAGTCGGCCGACGAGCGGATGTACGTCGAGAAACGATCGCGTCCCAAACAACACAGACGCGCGGGATGATCCCCAGGTCAGTGAGCTGATGCGATCCGAGTCACCCGTTTGGGCCATCAGGAGCGGGTAGGCTCGCCCTTCTCACCACACCAATCGCATCCGCACCGCACCTGTTGAGGAGACCAAGGGATGACGGCCGGCAACAACGGCGCGAGCACGCCCGAGGACGACGACCCGTTCGGCTATCTCTACGCCGACGGGCAGGCCAACGGCGCCCAGCCGCCCTCCGGTGCCGGTGGTTACGGCTATCCGGGCTCCGTCAACCGGGTGCGTGCGGTCGGCCAGCGACAGTACGGTCAGCAGGCTCCGGCCGCCGCGACCGCGCCCTACGGCCAGGTGCCGCAGCAGGGTGCCCAGGGTCAGGCGAGCGCCCACTACGCGGCGCCCGAGACCTTCCCGGGCAGCGCTCCCACCACCCACCAGCCGCAGCCGTCCTACGGCGGTGGCGGCGGCGGCCGGCGTGGCCCCAACACCAAGGGGCTGCTGATCGGCGCGATCGCGGTCGTCGCCGCGGTCGTCATCGGCATCGGGGTGGCGATGACGGTCGGTGACGGCAACGACAAGGCGAGCGGGAACGAGGCGTCCGCGACGCCGACGGTTTCGCAGAGCGCGGAGCCGAGCCCGTCGAACAGCAACAGCGCGGCGAGCGAGGACGACCTGCCGACGATCGACGCGAAGGCGCTGGCCCTGGGCGGGACTGCCGCCACCGCCTCCGACGTCAAGGGCGCCAAGGCCGACGGCGGTGTCTACATCACCGGCTTCAACCAGGTCGGCTCCTCGGTCACCTGGACCGTCGACAACATCCCCAAGAGCGGCAAGTACAGCGTGTTCGTCGGCTACAGCGTCCCCGGCAAGGACCAGAACGCCACCCTCACGGTCAACGGGACGGCCTCCAACACGCCGGTCGACCTGAAGAACTGGGCGAACGCCGCCGCGGGCGACTACGCGAAGGGCTGGACGCAGACGTACAACTACATCCAGCTCAACAAGGGCACCAACACGATCAAGGTCTCCTGCGAGCAGGGGAACCAGTGCGACGCCCTCCTCGACCAGATGTGGCTGGTGAAGGGCTGGGTCAAGTCGTAGCCCGTCAGGCCGCGCCGACCTCCCCCGTCACCGTCACCCGCCCCACCAGCTCCTCGTAGGCCTCCCGGTCGAACTCCCCCGCCACCGGCGCCAGCACCGTCGCCGCCGACAGGGCGACCGCGCGGGCCAGCCGGTCCGGCCAGGGGAGTCGTGCGACCAGCCCCGACAGCAGGCCCGCGACCGCCGAGTCGCCGGCGCCGGTCGGGTTGCCGTGGACGCGGGCGGGCGGGGCGGCCCGCCAGCGGCCCTCCGGGGTGACGGCGAGCAGGCCCGCGGGGCCCAGGGAGGCGACCACGGACCGGGCACCGCGACGCCGGGCGTCCTGCGTGGCACGCGACGGCTCGTGGGAGCCGGTCAGCTCGGCCAGCTCGTCGGCGTTCGGCTTCACGATGTCGGGCCGGGCGGCCACCCCGCGCCGCAGTGCCTCCCCGCTGGTGTCGAGGAGGACGGGGACACCGGCCGCCTTCGCGGTCCGGACGAGCCCCGCGTACGCCCCGACCGGCACCCCCGGCGGCAGACTGCCGCACAGAGCGACGGCGGACGCGGACAGGATCAGCTCCTCGTACGCCTCCTGGAAGGCGGACCACTCGGCGGACGTGACCGTCGGCCCGGGCTCGTTGAGCTGGGTCGTGTCGCCGGTTGCCTCGTCCACGACGGCGATCGTGCGGCGGGTGGCGCCGGCGACCGGGACGAGGGCGTCCGTCAGGCCCGCCACCGCGGCGAGGCCGTCCCGGACGACCTGTCCCGTCGCGCCGCCGACGAAGCCCGTGACCGTCACCTCGTGGCCGAGGGCGGCGAGGACCCGGGCCACGTTCACACCCTTGCCGCCCGGCCGTTCGGTCAGGTCCGTGATCCGGTGGGAGGCGTGCGGGCGCAGGGACCCCACGCGATAGGTGATGTCGAGAGCGGTGTTCGGCGTGACCGTGAGGATCACCTGGCTCGACCTTCCCCGAGGAACAACGCAGAACGCGCTTGCGTCCGTCTGCCCGTAGGACCGGTCAGGCCGAACGGACGACGGCCCTCCCAGTTTGACAGGACAACCGCCGCCCTCAACAGACGGACAGATCACCCCAGTTGGGGATCGACCACCCATTCACCCCGGCGCATCACACCCCTGAGCTCGAAGTCGGCGTCCAGGAGGACCAGGTCGGCGTCCTTGCCGGGCTCCAGGGAGCCGACGGTGTCGTCCAGGCCGAGCAGGCGGGCCGGGTTGGCCGAGAGGGCGGCGACCGCGTCCTCGACGGACAGCCCGTCGACCGTCACCGCCCGCTTGAACGCGCGGTCCAGGGTGAGGGTGGAGCCCGCGATCGAGCCGCCCTCCACCAGTCGGGCCACGCCGGCGGCCACCTCCACCTCCAGCGGGCCGAGCATGTAGCGCCCGTCGCCGAAGCCGGCCGCGTCCATCGCGTCCGTGATGAACGCCACCCGGTCCGCGCCCGCGTGCCGGAACGCGAGCTGGAGGGAGGCCGGGTGCAGGTGCGTCCCGTCGTTGATGAGCTCGACGGTGATCCGCTCGTCCTCCAGCAGGGCGGCGATCGGGCCGGGGGCGCGGTGGCCGAGGGCCGGCATCGCGTTGAAGAGGTGGGTGGCGACCGTGGCGCCCGCCTCGATGGCCTCCACCGTCTGCTCGTACGTCGCGTCCGTGTGCCCGATCGCCGCGATCACGCCGTGCTCCGCCAGCAGCCGTACGGAGTCGATGCCGCCGGGCAGCTCGGTGGCGAGGGTCACCATCTTCGCCGTGCCCCGCGCCGCGTCGATCAGCTTGCGGACCTCCGCCGGGTCCGGGTCGCGCAGCAGTTCCTCGGAGTGCGCGCCCTTGCGGCACGGGGAGATGAACGGCCCCTCGAAGTGGATCCCGGCGATCTCCCCCTGTTCGGCCAGCTCGGACAGCAGTCCGGCCCGCTGGGCCAGGAAGTCCATGTCGCCGGTGACCGTGGAGGCGACGAGGGTCGTGGTGCCGTGCAGACGGTGGGTGTGGATGCCCTTGAGGACCTCGTCGACCGTTCCGGAGGTGAAGGAGGCTCCGCCGCCGCCGTGGTTGTGGAGGTCGACGAAGCCGGGCACGAGCCAGTGGCCGCGTACGTCGATGACGGTTCCCTGCGGGGTGCCGGCGGCGGCGATGCGGGTGCCGTCGATGGTGACGCTGCCGTCGGGCACTGTGCCGGTGGGTAGTACCACGCGGGCGCCGGTGAGTACCTGCGGGTGCGTTGTGGCTGGTCGTGCCCCGCGGCGGAGCCGCTCATAGGCGCTGCCCCGCGCCCCTGGGGGGGTGGCCATCAGGGGGTTACCTCCGTACGGTCGGTGGATTCGAGGAGGTCCCAAGCGAGGAGCCCGGCACCGAGACATCCGGCGGTGTCCCCGAGAGCCGCGGGGACGATCGACGGCAGTTTCTGGAAGGTGACCCGCCGCCGGACGGCCTCCCGCAGCGGTGTGAACAGGGTCTCGCCCGCCTCGGCGAGCCCGCCACCGATGATGAGCGTGCGCGGGTCCAGCAGGGTGAGGGCGGTGACCAGGCCGTCGGCGAGGGCGTCCACGGCGTCCTGCCACACCCGTACGGCGTCCGGGTCGCCGGACGCGACGGCCTTCGCGCAGTCGGCCGCGTCCGCCCCGGTGTCCCCGGTGGCCGCCGCCCACGCCTGGCTCACCGCCGCCGCGGACGCGTACCGCTCCAGACAGCCGCGCTGCCCGCACGGACAGGGGGCCCCTGCGGGCCGTACGACGATGTGACCGATCTCGCCCGCGAAGCCGTGGGCACCCGACTCCACCCGGCCGCCGATGCCGATGGCGCCCGCGATGCCGGTGCCGAGGGGGACGAACAGGAAGCGGTCGGCCCCCTTGCCCGCGCCGATCCGGCCCTCCGCGAGACCGCCGGTGCGGACGTCGTGGCCGAGGGCGACCGGTACTCCGCCCAGTCGCTCGGCGAGCAGCGCGCGCAGGGGTACGTCGCGCCAGCCCAGGTTGGCCGCGTAGGCGGCGATGCCCCGCTCCTCGTCGACGATGCCGGGGACGGCGACGCCGGCGGCGGCCGCGGGCTCGCCGAAGTGCCCGATGCCGTACGCGCGCAGCTCGGCGGCGAAGCCGAGGATGCCCTCGACCACCGCGTCCGGCCCGCGTTCGCGCCCGGTGGCGCGCCGGGCCTGGTGCAGCAGCTCGCCGTTCGCCCCTGCGAGGGCGGCCTTCATCCCGGTGCCGCCCACATCGAGGGCGATGACGTGTCTCACGAGGACAGTCTGACCCGTGGACCCTCAAGAGGTCTAGTCCACTCACGTGGTGTAGACCTTATGGAATTAATATGTATGACCTTTCGAGAGTTTCGATGATCAACAATGTTGGAGCGATGGCAGTGCAGCGGGGTAGGGCGGGAACGATCGCGGCGGTGTCCGCACTGGGCCTGACGGCGGTCCTGGGCGGCTGCGGCCTCACCGGCGAGTCCGGCGAGGTGACGCTGAGGCTGGTCGCCGCCGACTACGGCGACAGCACGGCCAACAGCTCCCGGAAGTACTGGGACGCCCTGGTCGAGGAGTACGAGTCGACGCACGACGGCGTGCAGGTCGACGTGAGCGTCCACTCCTGGAACGACGTCGACCGCGAGGTCAGGGAACTGGTCGACGCCGGCAAGGCGCCCGACATGGCGCAGATCGGCGCGTACGCCGACTACGCGGACGCGGACCAGCTCTACAAGGCCGACGACCTCGTCTCCATCCCCGTCCAGGCCGACTGGATCTCCCAGCTGTCCAACGCGGGCGAGGTCAACGGCGTCCAGTACGGGCTGCCGTTCGCCGCCTCCACGAGGCTGCTCTTCTACAACAAGACCCTCTTCACCGAGGCCGGCCTCACCCCGCCGACGACCTGGGAGGAGCTCGCCGCGAACGCCGAGGCGCTCAAGGCGGAGGGCGTGAAGTACCCCTACGCGCTGCCCCTCGGGCCGGAGGAGGCGCAGGCCGAGACCATGCAGTGGCTGCTCGGCGGCGGTGGCGGTTACACCGACACGCTCGGCACGTACAGCATCGACTCCTCGGAGAACGTCGACACCTTCACCTGGCTCAAGGACGACCTCGTCGGCAAGGGGCTGACCGGGCCGGTCGCCCCCGGCAGGCTCAACCGGGCCGACGCGTTCGCCGCGTTCGCGAACGGGGACGTCGGCATGCTCAACGGGCACCCCTCGCTGATGAAGATGGCCGAGAGGAAGGGCGTGAAGTTCGGCATGGTGCCGATGCCCGGCGAGGACGGCCAGAACAAGATCTCCATGGGGGTCGCCGACTGGATGACCGCCTTCAAGAAGAACGGGCACGCCGAGCAGATCGGCGACTTCCTCGACTTCGTCTACAGCGAGAAGAACGTCCTCGCCTTCTCCCGGGAGTACGACCTGCTCCCGGTCACCAACTCCGCGTCCGAGGTCATGAGCGCGGCGAAGCAGGACGCCGACCTCAAGCCGTTCCTGGACGAGCTGCCGCTGTCCGAGACGTATCCGGTGGGGGAGACGTCCTGGGCGCGGGTCAGCGCGGCCGTGAAGAGGGGCATCGGGCAGGCCGTCGCGTCGGGCGGGAGCCCGGCCGCCGTGCTGAGCCGCCTGCAGACGACGGCCGCCCAGGCGCAGGCCGCGCGGTAGGCGACTGCCGGTGCCGGCGGCTCGCGGTGGGCCACTGTCAGTGCCGGCGGCTAGCGTGCGGGCATGGACGAGGAGCAGCGGCTGGACCGCCGGGAGCGGGAGATCCTCGCGCTGGAACGACGGGGCTTCAGCGGACCCGGCGTGAAGGAGCGGGCGATACGGGAGGAGCTGGGGCTGGCGCCGGTGCGCTACTACCAGCTGCTGAACGCGCTGCTGGACGATGCGCGGGCGCTGGCGTTCGACCCGGTGACGGTGAACAGGTTGCGGCGGGTACGGGACGCGAGACGGGCGGAGCGGTAGGGGCGCCGCCCCTGTCGGCCCCGTCCCAGGGGGTGGGGAAGCGCCGGTAAGGTCGACTCATGGACGTCACTGACCCTCTGCCGACACCTGCGACGCCCGCAGGGCGGGACGGGCTCGACACCCTCCTCGCTCAACCCGGGCGCGCGGTCGTCGCCGTCGACTTCGACGGCACCCTCGCACCGATCGTGGCGGATCCGGAGCAGGCCCGGGCCCACCCGGACGCCGTACCCGCGCTGGCCGCGCTCGCTCCGAAGGTCGGCGCCGTCGCCGTGGTCACCGGGCGTCCGGCCGCGGTGGCCGTTCGGCACGGCGGCTTCGCCGGGGTGCCCGGTCTCGAACACCTCGTCGTCCTCGGGCACTACGGCGCCGAGCGCTGGGACGCCCGTACCGGGACCGTCAGCGCACCCGCCCCGCACCCCGGTGTCGCCGCCGTCCGGGCGGAGCTGCCGGGAGTACTCGACGAGGCCGGTGTCCGGGAAGGGGCGTGGGTCGAGGAGAAGGGGCGCGCGGTCGCCGTGCACACTCGCCGGGCCGCCGATCCGCAGGCCGCCTTCGAGGCCCTGCGCATCCCTCTCACCGAGCTGGCCGCCCGCCACGGACTGATCGTCGAGCCCGGCCGACTCGTCCTCGAACTCCGCCCGCCGGGCATGGACAAGGGCGTCGCCCTCCGGGAGTACGTCCGGGAGATCGACGCCACGTCGGTCCTCTACGCCGGCGACGACCTCGGCGACCTCCCCGCCTTCGCCGCCGTGGACGAACTCCGCTCCGACGGCACACCCGGCCTGCTCGTCTGCAGCGGCAGCGACGAGGTCACCGAGCTGCGGAAGCGGGCGGACGTGGTCGTCGACGGCCCGGAAGGGGTCGTAGGAGTGCTGAGGGCTCTCGCGGAGCGGATCGGCCGGCCCTAGCCCAGGCGGCGCAGCGCATCCAGCTGGTCCAGGAACCATCGCGCCGGCGGCAGGGCGGTCGCCGCCGCGGTGAGCCGCTTCGTCCGCTCGGCGCGTTCGCCCGTCGGCATGGTCAGCGCCCGGTGCAGCGCGTCCGCCGTGCCGACCACGTCGTACGGATTGACGGCGATCGCGTCCTCGCCCAGCTCCTCGAACGCCCCCGCCTCCCGGGACAGCACCAGCACGCATCCCTCGTCGGAGACCAGCGGCACCTCCTTGGCGACGAGGTTCATGCCGTCCCGGATGGGGTTGACGAGGGCCACGTCGGCGAGACGGTACGCGGCCAGGGAGCGCGCGAAGTCGTCCTTGAGGTGCAGCAGGACCGGGGTCCAGCCCGGCGTGCCGTACTCCGTGTTGATCTCGTCCGCCAGCCGCTGCACCTCCGCCATGTAGGTGCGGTACACGGCGAGGTCCTGGCGGGACGGGTACGCGAACGCCACGTGCACCACCCGCTCACGCCACTCCGGGTGGTCGACGAGCAGCTGCCGGTAGGCGAGCAGGCCGCGCACGATGTTCTTGGACAGCTCGGTGCGGTCGACGCGGACGATGGCGCGGCGGCCCTCGCCGATCTCCGCCCGCAGGGCCGTCATGCGCTCCTCGACGTCCGTCTCGTGCGACCGCTCGCGCAGGAAGTCCGCGTCCGCGCCCAGTCCGTGCACGCCGATTTGGGTGTCGCCGAGGCCCCCGGCGAACTCCGTACAGCACGCGGTGAAGGCGTCCGCCCAGCGGCGGGTGAGGAAGCCGAGCCGGTCCGCGCCGAGCATGCCGCGCAGGATCTGCCCGGCGATGTCGTCCGGCAGCATCCGGAAGTACTCCGGCGGCGCCCACGGCGTGTGGGAGAAGTGGCCGATCCGCAGGTCCGGGCGCAGCTCGCGGAGCATGCCCGGGACCAGGGTGAGGTGGTAGTCCTGTACGACGACCGCGGCCCCCTGGGCGGCGTGCTCGGCCAGCGCCTCGGCGAACGCGCGGTTGTACGTCTCGTACGACGCCCACTGCCGCCGGAACTCCGCGTCGAAGACCGGCTCCAGCGGGGTCTGGTACAGCATGTGGTGGACGAACCACAGCACGGAGTTGGCGATGCCGTTGTACGCGTCGGCGTGCACGTCGGCGGGGATGTCGAGCATGTGGACGCCCGGCTCGCCGACGCCGCGCCGCACCGCCTCGCGGTCGCCGTCGCTCAGCGCCGAGCACACCCACAGGGCGCCCGCGTCGGGTCCGATGGCGGACAGACCCGAGACCAGCCCGCCGCCACCCCTTTTGGCGTGGAGCGAGCCGTCCGCACCGTCCGGGCGTACCTCGTACGAAACCGGGCCGCGGTTGGACGCGACAAGTACCTCAGCATGGTGCGTGGAAGCCATACGCCTCAACTTAGCCTGGCCCGGAAACACTCAAACGTTCGGGCGGCTCCGAGGGCCGTAAACGGCCCTGCACGGCTCTGTACGGCCCTCGGAGGCCGGGACACGCCCGGTCAGGCGACCTTTCGATGCGCGTACTCCGCGATCTCCACCATCGGCGGCCGCTCCTCCGTGTCCACGGAGTAGGTACGCGGCTCGAAGCCGTCCTCACCCCGTTCGAACTGGGTGAGGGAGGGCCGGACGAGGTGCCCGCGGGCCAGCCGCAGCTGGGCCGTGCGGTAGATCGCGGCGGACATCCGGCCCAGCGCCTGGCCGTCCTGGTGGCGGTGCTTGCGCACCCCCACGTCGACCTGGGCCAGTGCGTCGAGGCCCACCAGGTGCAGGGAGTCGATCAGCATGCCCAGCTCCACGCCGTAGCCCACCGGGAAGGGGAGCTGTTCCAGGAGCGAGCGGCGGGCCGCGTACTCGCCGCCGAGCGGCTGGACGAAACCGGCCAGCTGCGGCCAGTGCATGTTCAGCAGCGGGCGGGCCATCAGTTCCGTGACCCGGCCGCCCTGGCCGGCCGTCCTGCCGGAGGCGGGCGAATCCAACTCAGTGCCGAGGGGACGGTCGTACATCCCCTTGACCAGCTGGACCCCGGGTTCGGTGAGCAGCGGCCCCACGATCCCGGAGACGAAGTCGGAGGAGAACTCCTTCAGGTCGGCGTCGATGAAGCAGATGATGTCGCCGTTGGTGGCCAGGAGCGAGCGCCAGAGCACTTCGCCCTTGCCGGGGGCGATCGGGATGCGGGGGAGTATGTCGTCGCGGTGGACGACCCGGGCCCCCGCGGCGGCTGCCACCTCGGAGGTGCGGTCGGTCGACCCCGAATCGACGACGACGATCTCGTCGACGAGCGGGACCTGTTGCATGAGGTCGTGACGGATCACGGCGACGATGTCACCGACCGTCTCTTCCTCGTTGAGCGCGGGCAGTACGACACTTACCGACTGTCGCGTGGCGCGTTTCGCGGCCAGGATCTTGTGGAGCGGGCGATCGGTCTTCGACCAGGAGCGAGTGCTCAGCCAACGCTCGACCTCATTCAGCACGGTGCGCGGCTCCTCTGCGTTCTCTCGGCGAGCGGGTGATCCATGCTCCCTTGGGAGAACATGTGATCCATCTCGCGGTTCGGACGGCTATCTCAACTGTCCTGGCCTTCGGTTACAGTCTTGGACAACGCTGATGACCATCGCATGTCGGGGTCCGCGTTCCGTTTCAACGATCAACAACTACATACCGCTCATCCAGAGGGGCAGAGGGATACGGCCCGATGAAGCCCCGGCAACCCTCCAGTCGGTTCTCGTCACCAGCGAGGCTCCCGACTAGGGAAGGTGCCAAATCCGTCTCACGGCGAAGTGCGTCGTGAGGAAGATGAGGAGAAAGGGCCTCGCCTCCATGGCTGTGCAGACTGATGCAAGCACCACGAACACCGTAGACCTCGGCCCCGCCGCAGCGCTGAGCTGCCGCGAGTGCGGTCACCGCGTGCCCCTCGGCCCGGTCTTCGCCTGCGAGGAGTGTTTCGGCCCGCTCGAGATCGCCTACGACTTCTCCGCGTACGACACGGAGGAACTCCGCAAGCGGATCGAGGCGGGACCCGCGAACATCTGGCGCTACGCGCCGCTGCTGCCGGTCCCGGCCGACGTGGCGGACAAGCCCAACATCAACCCCGGCTGGACCAAGCTCGTCCAGGCCGACAACCTCGGCCGCGAGCTGGGCGTCGACGCCGGCAAGCTCTTCGTCAAGGACGACTCCGGCAACCCGACGCACTCCTTCAAGGACCGCGTCGTCGCCCAGGCCATCGAGGCCGCCCGCGCCTTCCACTTCACCACCCTCTCCTGCTCCTCCACGGGCAACCTGGCCGGTGCCGTCGGCGCCGCCGCCGCCCGCGCGGGCTTCCGCTCCTGCGTGTTCATCCCGCACGACCTGGAGCAGGGCAAGATCGTCATGGCCGCCGTCTACGGCGGCGAGCTCGTCGGCATCGAGGGCAACTACGACGACGTGAACCGCTTCTGCTCCGAGCTGATCGGCGACCCGGCCGGCGAGGGCTGGGGCTTCGTCAACGTCAATCTGCGGCCGTACTACGCCGAGGGCTCCAAGACCCTCGCGTACGAGATCTGCGAGCAGCTCGGCTGGCGGCTCCCGGACCAGCTGGTCGTCCCGATCGCCTCCGGCTCGCAGCTCACGAAGATCGACAAGGGCCTGCAGGAGCTGATCAAGCTCGGGCTCGTCGAGGACAAGCCGTACAAGATCTTCGGTGCGCAGGCCGAGGGCTGCTCGCCGGTGTCCGTCGCCTACAAGGCCGGGCACGACGTCGTCCGCCCGCAGAAGCCGGACACCATCGCCAAGTCGCTCGCCATCGGCAACCCGGCGGACGGGCCGTACGTGCTCGACATCGCGCGGCGTACGGGCGGTGCGGTGGAGGATGTGAACGACGAGCAGATCGTGGACGCGATCAAGCTCCTCGCCCGCACGGAGGGCATCTTCGCGGAGACCGCCGGGGGCGTGACCGTGGGTGTGACCCGCAAGCTGATCGAGAGTGGTCTCCTCGACCCGACGAAGACCACGGTCGTGCTGAACACGGGTGACGGTCTCAAGACGCTGGACGCGGTCGCGGGGACGGGGCTGACCGCGACCATTCGTCCGAACCTGGAGTCGTTCCGCGAGGCCGGCCTCGTCTAGCCGTTTTCGTCTGCGGGCCGGTGGGGGCTGGTCGCGCAGTTCCCCGCGCCCCTGAGGGCGATCACCTGACCGGAGGTCATAAGAATGAGCGTCACCGTCCGCATCCCCACCATCCTGCGCACCTACACCGGTGGCAAGGCCGAGGTCGCCGCCGAGGGGGCCACCCTCGCCGAGGTCATCACCGACCTGGAGAAGAACCACACGGGCATCGCCGCCCGGGTGCTCGACGACCAGGGCAAGCTGCGCCGGTTCGTCAATGTGTACGTCAACGACGACGACGTCCGCTTCGAGCAGGGCCTGGAGACCGCGACCCCGGACGGCGCCGGTGTCTCGATCATTCCGGCCGTCGCCGGCGGCTGATTATTACCGTCGGTAACGCAGGTTACCGAGAGTTTCGTTGAATTGCCCCCTCCGCGAGAGAAGCGGAGGGGGCAATTCAATGTGGTTGAGCGCGGTACAGTTGGGGAACGCGATGCCGATCCCCGGGTCGGAAGCCCTTGATTTCCCCCTTGCGCCCGATAAGAAGTAGCCAAAGTGTGTGCTTCTTTCGCGGCTTTTGTGCTTTTTGTGGGGCCCGACTTGCCCCGAATTCGGGTGAATTCTCACCACATTCCGGACCGTGCGCGTCCAGAATTCTCGTCCGATTGACCTGTTGCAGAGGGCAGTTGGACAGATACATTCGGCCGCGGTCGACGCGTTCCGGCGCACGCCCCCAACCATGTGGGGGGTGAGGTCTGACCCGGATCCGCGAAGTGTGGATCTGTGCAAGGGCCAGTAATAGGGGAGTTAGGCATGGCTCAGGGCACCGTCAAGTGGTTCAACGCGGAGAAGGGGTACGGCTTCATCGCGGTCGACGGTGGTGCGGATGTTTTCGTCCACTACAGCGCGATTCAGATGGACGGCTACCGCACCCTGGAGGAAGGCCAGCGGGTCGATTTTGAGATCTCGCAGGGCCAGAAAGGGCCGCAGGCGGACATGGTCCGACTGGCGACCGGCTGAAGCACGCGCCGACTGACAGCGACGTTCTTCTGTTCTTCGGAGGGCTCGTATCCCATGGGGAGTCATGGGTTACGAGCCCTTCGGCATGTCCGGAACAGGTCGCCGCGGCGCGGACCGTTCCCCGGCGGGCGCTTGCGCCCACCCGTCGCCCGACCGCCACCCCTCAACGAGCCCGCTTCGCGGGCGCTTGCACTCTCGAGGGGCGAGTGCTAATCATTGGCGTTAGCACTCTGAAGGTGAGAGTGACAACGAGGACCGGGTCGGTGAGGCCCGCAGGCCAAGTGGGGCAAGGAACCACGAGGCAGGCAGGCCGTCCGTCGCGGGCGCCAGCGCGGTCCGGAGAAATCCACCCCCTGTCCGGGAGGACCACTTCACATGGCCAAGATCATCGCGTTCGACGAGGAGGCACGGCGCGGTCTCGAGCGCGGGATGAACCAGCTCGCCGACGCCGTCAAGGTCACCCTTGGCCCCAAGGGCCGCAACGTCGTCCTCGAGAAGAAGTGGGGCGCGCCCACGATCACCAACGATGGTGTTTCCATCGCCAAGGAGATCGAGCTCGAGGACCCGTACGAGAAGATCGGCGCCGAGCTGGTCAAGGAAGTCGCCAAGAAGACGGACGACGTCGCCGGCGACGGAACGACCACGGCGACCGTGCTCGCCCAGGCGCTCGTGCGCGAGGGTCTGCGCAACGTAGCCGCCGGCGCCAACCCGATGGCCCTCAAGCGCGGTATCGAGAAGGCCGTCGAGGCCGTCTCCGGTGCCCTGCTCGAGCAGGCCAAGGATGTCGAGACCAAGGAGCAGATCGCCTCCACGGCCTCCATCTCCGCCGCCGACACCCAGATCGGCGAGCTCATCGCCGAGGCGATGGACAAGGTCGGCAAGGAAGGCGTCATCACCGTCGAGGAGTCCCAGACCTTCGGTCTCGAGCTTGAGCTCACCGAGGGTATGCGCTTCGACAAGGGCTACATCTCGGCGTACTTCGCGACCGACATGGAGCGTATGGAGGCGTCGCTCGACGACCCGTACATCCTGATCGCCAACTCCAAGATCGGCTCCGTCAAGGACCTGCTCCCGCTCCTGGAGAAGGTCATGCAGTCGGGCAAGCCGCTGCTGATCATCGCCGAGGACGTCGAGGGCGAGGCCCTGTCGACCCTGGTCGTCAACAAGATCCGTGGCACCTTCAAGTCCGTCGCCGTCAAGGCCCCGGGCTTCGGTGACCGCCGCAAGGCGATGCTGAACGACATCGCCATCCTCACCGGCGGCGAGGTCATCTCCGAGGAGGTCGGCCTCAAGCTGGAGAACACCTCCATCGACCTCCTGGGCCGTGCCCGCAAGGTCGTCATCACCAAGGACGAGACCACCATCGTCGACGGTGCCGGCTCCTCCGAGCAGGTTCAGGGCCGGGTCAACCAGATCCGCGCCGAGATCGAGAACAGCGACTCCGACTACGACCGCGAGAAGCTCCAGGAGCGCCTGGCGAAGCTCGCGGGCGGCGTGGCCGTCATCAAGGCCGGTGCCGCGACCGAGGTCGAGCTCAAGGAGCGCAAGCACCGCATCGAGGACGCCGTTCGCAACGCGAAGGCGGCCGTCGAGGAGGGCATCGTCGCCGGTGGTGGCGTGGCCCTCATCCAGGCCTCCTCGGTCTTCGAGAAGCTGGACCTCGAGGGTGACGAGCTGACCGGCGCCAACGCCGTGAAGCTGGCCCTGGAGGCCCCGCTCAAGCAGATCGCCGTCAACGGTGGCCTCGAGGGTGGCGTCATCGTCGAGAAGGTGCGCAACCTGCCCGTCGGCCACGGCCTGAACGCCGCGACCGGTGAGTACGTCGACATGATCGCCGAAGGCATCATCGACCCGGCGAAGGTGACGCGCTCTGCCCTGCAGAACGCCGCCTCCATCGCCGCGCTGTTCCTCACCACCGAGGCCGTCATCGCCGACAAGCCGGAGAAGGCGGGCGCTGCCCCGGCCGGCGGCGGCATGCCGGGCGGTGACATGGACTTCTGATCCTCCCGAGGATCGCGAGTTCATCGCTGTACGACGCCGAGGGCGGTACTCCCTGGAGACAGGGGGTGCCGCCCTCGGGCGTGTCCGGGATCACAACCCAGGCGGAATGCGGCGACCGGTGGGCCGGTTGAAACCTGCGTACCGTATATGCGCGTGCACATACCGTCTGGTCTTATTGGAGCCCTCACGTGACCGCCACCACCACCGAGTCCACCTCCCGCGCGGCCCGCATCCTCTCCCGGCCGACCGCGATCAACGGCCTGACCGTCCCGAACCGCATCGCGATGGCGCCCATGACCCGCGCGTTCTCCCCGGGCGGCATCCCCGGCGCGGACGTGGCGTCGTACTACGCGCGCCGCGCCGCCGCGGGCGTCGGCCTCATCGTCACCGAGGGCACCTACGTCGGCCACGAGTCGGCGGGGCAGAGCGACAGCATCCCGCGCTTCCACGGCGAGGAGCAGCTCGCGGGCTGGACGAAGGTGGCGGCGGACGTGCACGCGGCGGGCGGCACCATCGTGCCGCAGCTGTGGCACATCGGCATGGTGCGCGAGCAGGGCCAGCCGCCCTACGCCGACGCCCCCGCCGTCGGCCCCTCCGGCCTGCGCCTCGGCGCCGACGAGCCCACCGGCAAGGCGATGACCCAGCGCGACCTGGACGACGTCATCGGCGCGTTCGCCGAGGCCGCCGCGGCCGCCGAGCGCATCGGCTTCGACGGCGTGGAGATCCACGGCGCCCACGGCTACCTCGTCGACCAGTTCCTGTGGGCCGGCACCAACCGCCGCACCGACGCCTACGGCGGCGACCCGGTGGCCCGCGCCAGGTTCGCCGAGGAGCTCGTGGCGGCGGTCCGCGAGACCGTCTCGGCCGACTTCCCGGTCATCTTCCGCTACTCCCAGTGGAAGCAGGAGGCCTACCGCGCCCGCCTCGCCGAGACCCCCGAGGAGTTGGAGGCGGTCCTCGCCCCGCTCGCCGCGGCCGGCGTCGACGCCTTCCACGCCTCCACCCGCCGCTACTGGCTGCCCGAGTTCGACGGCTCGGACCTCAACCTGGCCGGCTGGACCAGGAAGCTCACCGGCAAGCCCGTCATCACCGTCGGCTCGGTCGGCCTCGACGGCGACTTCCTCAAGGGCTTCCAGGGCGAGGGCGCCCCGGTCAAGGGCATCGACGACCTGCTCGACCGGCTGGAGGCCGAGGAGTTCGACCTGATCGCCGTGGGCCGCGCCCTGCTCCAGGACCCGGAGTGGGCGGCGAAGGTGCTCTCCGACCGCTTCGACGAGCTGCAGCCGTACGACGCGGCGGCGCTGGCGACCCTGTCCTGACCGGTGCGCGATCGCTTGTCCTGAGTCATGGCCAAAGGCAATGATTCAGTAAGGCAACGATCGCGAGGAGTGCGCCGACGATGACGACGACCGAGCCCCGAGACCCCACCACGACCGACTCCGCCCCGCCTGTGGTCCGTACCGAAGGCGGGGTGGTGCGCGGGCGCCGGGAGGGGGCGCTGACCGTCTTCCGCGGTATCCCGTTCGCCGCCCCGCCGGTCGGTGAGGCCCGTTTCCAGGCGCCGCGCCCGGCCCCGGCGTGGGACGGCATACGCGACGCGTACGCCTTCGGCCCGCCGCCCCCACAGGAGGCGGCCTTCCTCGGCCGGGGCGGCGCGGGCCTGGACGTGCCCCTGGGCGACGACTGGCTGACGGTCAACGTCTGGACGCCCGACCCGGACCCGGCCGCCCACCGCCCGGTCATGGTGTGGATCTACGGCGGTGCCTACAAGCTCGGCCACGCCGGCAGCCCCGGCTACGACGCCCGGCACATCGCGCACGACGGCGACGTCGTGGTCGTCAGCCTGAACTACCGCGTAGGCATCGAGGGTTTCGCCCACCTCGACGGGGCGCCCGCCAACCGCGGCCTGCTCGACCAGGTCGCCGCGCTCCAGTGGGTACGGGACAACATCACGGCGTTCGGCGGCGACCCCGGCCAGGTGACCGTCTTCGGCGAGTCGGCCGGCGCCGGATCGGTGGCGGCGCTGCTGGCCATGCCGAGCGCGTCCGGCCTGTTCCGGCGGGCCATCGCCCAGAGCGTGCCCGGCACGTACTTCTCCGACGCCCTGGCCCGTGACATCGCGACGGCGATCGCGCAGGAGGCGGGCCTGCGGCCGACGGCTGCGGACCTGTCGAGCATGGACCCGCGCACACTCCCCTCCGCGGGCGAGGCGCTGGGCGGGAAGATGATGCAGTACCTGGACAGGTGGGGCCGGGCCGCCCCGACGCTCACCCCCTTCTCTCCCGTCGTCGACGGCGAGGTGCTGCCGGTCACGCCCTGGCAGGCGCTGGCGGCCGGGGCGGGCCGGGACGTGGAGCTCGTCGTCGGCCACAACCGGGACGAGTTCCGGCTGTTCCTGGCGATGGGCGGGCAGCTGGGGAACATCACGGAGGAGCAGGCCCGGTGGGCACTGCGGCTGTTCGCGCCGGGGGAGGCGGGGGAGACGGGGGAGGACGGTTACCGCGCGGCCTTCCCCGACGCCTCACCGGGTGAGCTGTTCGAACGCGTCCAGACCGACTGGCTCTTCGGCATGCCCAGCCACCACCTGGCCGAGGCCCAGCTCGCGGGCGGCGGCCGCGCCCACGTCTACGAACTGACCTGGACGGCGCCGGGCGGCGGGGGCGCGCTGGGTGCCTGCCACGCGCTGGACATCCCGCTGCTCTTCGGCACGTTCACCGCCGATGTCGGCCTCATGCTGTTCCCCGGCGGCGAGGTCCCGCCGGAGGCCGAGGCGCTGTCGTACCGCTTCCGGGAGTCCTGGACGGCGTTCGCGAGGACGGGCGACCCGGGCTGGCCGGCGTACGGCACCGAGGAGCGGCTGGTGCAGGTGCTGGACGCGGAGCCGCAGGTGCGGGCCTATCCGGAGGAGGCGTCGAGGCGGCTGTGGGAGGGGTACGAGTTCCCGCCGATGCCGCTGCTGGGCTGAGACCGGGGCCGGGGGCTTCTACAGGTTCCCGAGCGGCTCGATGTCGACGCGGACCGGGGTGCCCCACACCCGCAGCACCTCGTAGTCGGTGAACTCGTGCACGAGCCGGTAGGCCATGGCCGCCCGGGGGCCGCGCCGCTGGGCGGCGAGATAGAGCTCGGCCTCGTGCCGGTCCCGGCGCGGGGTCCCGCACAGCTGCCACGCCTGTCCGTTCCACAGCTCCGGCAGCCAGCGCTGCTGGGGCTGCGGCCGGTCCTCGCGCACGCCGTACCGGGAGGGCGTGGGGTCGCTCGTGTGCGGTTGCGCGGAGGGCCCGTTGTACTCGGAGCGGCGGGCCGCGCGGCGCCGGGTCTCGCAGAGCAGGCAGAGATCGTGGGCGTTCTCGTCGACGGGCCCGTTGGGGTGCTCGGGGCATCGCGTGGAGGGCACGGCCCCGGTGACGCTGTCCGCCAGCAGGTCCAGGGCGCGCTTGAGGTCCGCCTTGACCTCGTGCAGCCGGGTGTCGGGGGTGTCACCGGTGAGGGCCTCGCCGTGCTCTCCGAGGAGACGCAGGGCTCGGCCCAGGGCGGTGAGCTGGGCGTGATTCATCAGTCCGCGTAGTCCTTGAGTTTTTCGGTGTCGAGGGTGATACCGACGGGGGAGGGCAGCTCGACCGTGTCTCCCCAAGGGTAGGAGACGGACTGCTGGTAGCGGCCGTCCTTGGGCTCGCTGAAGACGGTGACCGTGTTGTTGTCGCGGTCGATCAGGAGGTAGACGGGGATGTCGGCTTCCGCGTAGCCGATGGGCTTGTCGATGCGGTCGCGCTGGTTGGTGTCGCGGTCACGGGAGGTGATCTCGACGGCCATGAGAGAGCCGTCGGGGTCGGACCACTCGCCGTCGCCACGGAAGTGGCCCACCGGCACGAGAGTCCCGTCCGTTCGAGCGCGGCCCTTGCGGTACGCCTCCGCTTTGACGCCTGACTCAGGCACGAGGTCCAGGTCAGGGCGGTGCCGCATGCATTGACGCAGCAGCCACATGAAGATCGAGCGGTGGTTGCCGTCCGGCACAGCCTTGACCTCTACCTTTCCATTGATGTACTCCAGCCGCACCGTCTCGGGAGCCACCGCAGCAAGCTCCTCGAACTCGTCCACGTCGAGGCGGCCGTGCCGGATACACAGCCGCCCTCCCAGAAACTCCAACCTGTTCCGGATCTCCCTCGGAGCCCTGCGAACGAGTTCGTCGAAGTCTTCGACATCCATCTGCGGGCGGTCGGTCGTGTCTGGGGTCATGGCGTCGCCTCCTTCCGTCCATCGTGCCCCGAGCTGGTGGCGTCGGACCGTAGGAGCCGTCATGTGGGTGCCTTCTCTCGGCGTCGCTGGGACATCGCGGTGCGGATCTCGGCCGCGCGGGCGTGGATCGCGGGTGCGGGCAGGGGGGCACTGGATTGGGCAGGGGCGCGTTCGCCCCGGCACACGCTGCATCGGCCACCCGGCAACGCCTCCGGGCGGCCCGGGGTGCCGCACTTGGCGCACTCCAGGATGCGGAGGGGTGGGCGCGGGGCCGGTGCGGGCTCGGGCGGGAGCTTCGTGGTCAGGCGCCTGCGGACGAGGGCGGCCGGGTGGTGGACCGGGGTGGGCAGGCCGGCGGTCAGGGCGTGGCGTACGGCAGTGTCGGTGGCGCCGCGGGCGTACCACTCGGTCACCAGGGGAGCGAGGGCCGCGCAGTCGGCGGCGGAGAGGGAGAGCGCGGGGGTCTCGCGACCGAGGGCCGCGAGGAGGATGTAGGCGCGGGAGCGGGTCGGCGGGGACGGCCGGGATTCTTCCGGCACGTCACCTCGTGCGAAGGCCGCCCACCAGTCGTCGTCGCGGGCGGTACGGGACCACCACGATCGAGTGATCCAACGGGAGCCGGAGGACTCGACGGTCAGATGTTCGCGTCCCCGCCGCAAGTGCCCCGCCTGCTGGAGGCGGTTGAGGGCCGTGCGGAGCGCGCACTGTCCGTACGGCAGCACCTTGGCCAGCGTCTTTACGGAGATGTCGGCGCCGTCGGGGAGCCGGTCGAGGTACGCGGCGATGGCGGCTTCGCGGGGCGGGAGATGGGCGAAGTCGGTCGCGGTGCGGGGGCGTTGGCCGGGGGTGGAGCGTTTTCCGTAGCCCGGATTGGCCATCGGGTGGGAGAGGGCGTGCGCGGGCAGGAGGGCAGCACTAAGCTGGGCATCAGCCATGGGGATCGAACTTGTCCTTCGATCTCGTAGGTCAAGCCCCCGCAGGTGTTGCTAGCACCTGGCGGGGGCTGTTCGTTATCTGGGCACGCTAGACGATCGTGACTCTGCGTGGCAAGCCGAACGCGTCAAGTCAACACGCGGGGTGGGAGGGCGGGTTGAGGCCCTCCACCCATTCCTCAGAAAGAGGGCTCGGAGCTGGAGGCTTGAGCTTCGGGGCCGGTCAGCCCATGCTCTTCGCGCCGTCCAGGGACTCGCGGATGATGTCGGCGTGGCCCGCGTGCTGGGCGGTCTCGGCCGCGATGTGCAGCAGCACCCTGCGGGCCGACCATCGAGCTCCGGGCTTGTTCCACGGAGCCTTGGGCAGCGGGTGGGTGGCGTTCAGGTCGGGCAGGGTCGTGACGAGCTCGTCGGTCCGGCGGGCCGTCTCGTCGTAGTTGGCCAGCACACCGGCCAGCGTCTCGCCGGGCAGCATCCGGAACTCGTCGGCCCGCCGGGCGAAGTCGGCCTCGGTCATGGCGGTGAAGTCGGGCATCGCCGACGGGCCGTTGAGGATGAACTCCGCCCAGTGCCGCTCCACCGACGTCACGTGTTTGATCAGACCGCCCAGGCACAGCTCGCTGTCGGTGGTCCGCTGTCCGGCCTGTTCGTCGGTGAGTTCGCGGGTGGTGAAGCGCAGGAAGTGCCGGCTGTGGGCCAGGGCTTCCAGCAGGTCGGTGCGCTCGTCGGTGGTGATGATGGCGTGTGTGGTGTCGGTCATGGGGTCACGCTAGGAGTCAAAGAGGTCAGATCCTGACCTCGATGACCGCCTCGACGAATGCCGACCAGGTCTGCGCCCGGAACACGAGCTTCGGGCCGTGGGGCTGCTTGGAGTCGCGGACGGGGACGAGGGCGGGGTGGCCGTCGGCGACTTCGAGGCAGTCGTCGCCGGTACCGCCGCTGTACGTCGACTTGCGCCAGGTCTCAGGGGTGTTCCTCATGGGCGTAATCCTGCGCCATCGCCTCGATCACGGCCAGAGACTTCTCGCGTGGGAGCGCTGAGGACGTGAGGAGTTCGTAGTAGAGCCTGTAGCGCGCGACGCTCGCGGGGTCGTCCTCCAGCCGTCCCGTGTCGACTCCTTCGAGGTAGATCAGCGGAGGGGCGTCCTCGAAGTCCATCAGCTTGATGGAACCCTGCATCGCTGGGTGGGCTCCCGCGTCGAACGGTAGTACTTGCACGATGACGCGGTTCTGGCGGACCAGGCTGACGATGTGGCGCAGGGCCTCTGCCATCACCTCTGCCCCGCCCGTGGCTCTGCGCAACGCGGCTTCGTCAATCACTGCCCACAACAACGGCCTTGTTGGATCACCGAGGATGCGGGTTCGTTCCATCCGGGCCGTCACCAGTTCCTCGATCGCCTCTTCAGTCGCTGTTGGCTGGTAGGCGCGGCAGACGGCACGTGCGTATGCGGGTGTCTGAAGTAGTCCGGGGATCAGCATTGACGCGTACTGCCTGATCGCCACAGCCCTGGACTCGGCCTCTGCGGCTTCTGCGAAGTGCTCCCGGTATTTGGACTTCGCCGACACCCCGCAGTTCCGCTGGAAGAAGTCCGCAGTCCCCAGCACCTCGTCCAGCAACTGGGCGTACTCCGGCTGCATCCGCCGCGTCCCCGCCTCCAACTGCCCGACGAACGTCCCGCTCACGAACAGCCGTTGGCCCATCTGCTCCTGGCTCAGTCCGGCCTTCTCACGCGCGTGCCGCAATTCCGCGCCCAGCAGCGCGCGCGGTGATGAGGACGGGTCGAGATCGTTCGGTCCCGGCATGTGCGGCTCCCGGTTGAACAGACGAGGTTGTTGGGATGTCCCGTATAGCCAGGCTAGGGATACGGCGGCCACGCTGTGTTGCGAATCATCAACTCTGTGTGGAGGGAGAAGGCCGTGCGGTCGACCGAAGAAGTGGTGACGTCCCTGAAGGAGGCCCTCGTGGGCGTCGGCATCGTCCTGCCGTCCCTGCGCGTCGATCCCGTGACCGGCGCGAGCGACGAGCCCTTCGCCCTGGTCGAGCTCGGGCGCTGCAACGTCCGTACCGCCGAGCGGCTGGCCTCCGTCCTGCGCGGGGAGCGGCCGGCGATCGGTACGCATGCCGTGGACGTGCGGGACGGGCGGCTCGGGGAGGTCATGGGGCACGTGGGTGGCAATGTGCAGCTCCGGCCGGTCGCCGGTGGGCGGGAGTGGGACTGTCCGCCGGAGTCGACGGGGCCCGCGCCGCAGGAGGAGGTGCTGCGGGCGCGGGTGCGCAGGGTCAACGCGGAGGGGCGGCTGCCCTGTTGAGGCGGTCGTACTGGTCCCGGGTCAGCCGGATGTCCGCCGCCGTCACGTTCTCCTCCAGGTGGCCGATGCTCGCCGTCCCCGGAATCGGCACCAGCACCGGCGAGTGGGCGAGCAGCCAGGCCAGGGCGACCTGGGTCGGGGTCGCCTCCAGCTCCGATGCGACCGCCGTGATCTCGGGGTCCTTTTCCGCCGCGCCCGGCGCCACGGGCCGCCACGGCAGGAACGCGATGCCCGCCGCCTCGCACGCCTTGAGTACCTGCTCGTACTCGCGGTCGAGCAGGTTGTAGCGGTTCTGGACGCTCGCGATGTCGACGATCGAGCGGGCCTCGGCCAGCTCCGCGACCGTCACCTCGGACAGGCCGATCCGGCCGATCTTGCCCTCCGAGCGGAGTTCGCCCAGCGCTCCCAGCTGGTCGGCGAGCGGGGTGTCCGGGTCGATGCGGTGGAGTTGGAGGAGTTCGATGCGCTCCGTGCGCAGGCGGCGCAGGGCTTCGTCCACCTGGGTGCGGAGGGAGGCCGGGCGGGCGTCGTAGGACCAGTCGCCCGACTCCGTTCGTACGACGCCGACCTTGGTGGTGACGAGGAGGCCGGCGGGGTTGGGGTGCAGCGCCTCGGCGACCAGTTCCTCGTTGGCTCCCCAGCCGTACAGGTGGGCCGTGTCGATGAGGGTGACGCCCAGTTCGACCGCCCGTCGGAGCAGCGCGACGGACGCGGCGCGTGCGTCCGCCGGCTCGGTCGGCAGCCGCATCGCGCCGAATCCGAGCCGCCGTACCTCCAGGTCCGAGCCGATACGGAACGTGGTCGTGGGCTTCATCTCGGGTCCTCCCCCTGGTCGAACACCCAAGCTAGTGCTGTGACCGCGTAGGTTCGCCGTGTTGGTGGTCGGGGGCGGTTGGATGTGCGGTGACGTCCGATCCGACCGCTGGAGGCGCGGTGGCCGAGCCTGTCCGTGTGCGCAGACTGACCGACCAGGAAGGGCAGCGGCTGCAGCAGATCGTACGCCGCGGCAGTACGAGTTTAGGCATCCGCTGGGGCGGACGCCCCCTCAAAACGGCGGCGTGAACAACTGGGCGAACCTATGCGGTCGCGGCACGATTACCGGATGCCAGGTCACGGCTGCTGGAATGCGACCTCAGGATGCGTGGCCTTGGGACCATCGAGGAGTGGCTGCGATATGCCCCGCAGGTGGAGGTCAAAGAAGGCTGAAACGTAGTCGCGGGTTATGTACCACCCGCGTTCTCCGGACAGCGGTATGGCAGGGTCCGACAGGCCCAACTGCACGGCCAGATACGGCAGGTCCGTGAAGGAGAAGTGTTCAGCGCCGACCACGGTCAGCCAGCGTTTCCAGCCGTTCAGATGTTTCCACGCCTCAGGCCAGTCGGTTGGCCGGCTGCTGGGGCTGTGCGTGGACTCGGCGCCGAGCATCATGAACGGGCGCCCGCCGAGCCCGGCGGCAGCAGGGAGCACAAGGAAGTTACCGTCCAGGTCAACCCCCGCCCGCACACGACGGTCGGCGGTCATGGTTGCCGCCGCGGTTGCACCCCCGATCGAATGCCCGCCGATTCCGATCCGGCTCGGGTCGATCACATGCGACAGCGCCCCGGCCTGTCGGCCCTTGGTCAACTCGCTGATCACGAAGGACATGTCTTTGACCCGGCCGTGCACGACGGCCGCCCGCTCCTCCTGAGTCTCGACCCGTTGACAGGCCACACAGGTCAGCGTCCGGCCTCCAGGGAAGGCCGTGCCGACGGATTCGTATGCGTGGTCCACCGAGGCGACGACGTAGCCGCGACTCGCGAGATCGTCGGCGATCGAGGTGAGGGTGGTGCGCGGCATCGAGAAGCCCGGGGAGAGCAGCACCATGGGGAAACGCCCTGGCGCCGGACGAGCGCCCACGTGCGCATGGGTACGTGCCCCGGCAACCGTTTCGTGGGGCACGACGCCGTCGAGTCCTCTCGCCGCCAAGAGGAGCTGCGCCTCCTCGTCTGTCATGTATGTCGCCGGTAATCCACTCGCCGAACGTGCTGGGTAGGACACCGTCACCATCAGCTCCCGGTTACCGGCCGTCGGTACCCATGGGTCGGTGCGGTGCCGGTCGACCAAGTGCAGGGTGCGGCGGCCCACGGGGTACGGACCGGTGGGGGGCGGTAGTTCTAACCGGCTGCTGTACGGGACTTGGGGCGCAATCTGCGCGGCGTTGACGGACACGGCCGGTGCGGCGCTCAAAAGCGGCGCTGATAGGGCCAGGGTGAGCAGAGTGGCCACAGCGGCTCTGCGTTGTCTGGGGATCATGCAGTCGACGCTAGGCCCTGACTCTCTGCAACTCGTCCGGCTCCAGGGGTACTTGGTCGTACCCCTGTCGGCGGATCCCGTCAGACTCCGGTATCACACAGATGTGGGCGGGCGGTCTACACCTTGGAGACGAGCCGGTGGCGACGTCACCGCCCATTCAACCGCCACGACCGCCAACCCGGTGAACCTATGCGGTCACAGCACTAGCAAGCCCCGTTGGCGTATCAGCGGGCCGCCGCCAACGCGACGCGCAGGTGCCCCTCCGACTCCGCCAGGAGGCGGGCGGCCGTCGGGCCGTCGACGTCGGCGAGGAGGGTCAGGATGGCGTTCTTCACCTCGCCGTCGGTGGCGGCGAGAGCCCGCTCGATCTCGTCGTCCCGGGCGCCGGTGGCGAGGGCGACGATGCGGCGGGAGCGGGCGCGCAGCTTCTCGTTCGAGGCGCGTACGTCGACCATGAGGTTCCCGTACGTCTTGCCCAGGCGGATCATCGTGATCGTCGACAGCATGTTGAGGACGAGCTTCTGGGCCGTGCCCGCCTTCAGGCGGGTGGACCCGGTGAGCAGTTCGGGGCCGACGACGATCTCGATGCCGTGCTCGGCTGCCGCCGCGAGCGCGCTGTTCGCGTTGCAGGCCAGGCCGATGGTCAACGCGCCCTGCTGCCGGGCGTGTTCCACCGCGCCGATGGCGTACGGGGTACGGCCGGAGGCGGAGACGCCGACCACGGTGTCGGCGGCGGTCAGGGCGAGGGCGTCGAGGTCGGCGCGGGCCAGCTCCGCCGAGTCCTCGGCCCCTTCGACGGAGGTGACCACGGCCTCCCGGCCGCCCGCGATCAGCCCGACGACCTGCTCGGGCTCGGTGTTGAAGGTCGGCGGACACTCGGACGCGTCCAGCACCCCGAGCCGTCCTGCGGTACCGGCGCCCGCGTAGACCAGCCGTCCGCCCCGCCTCATCCGCTCGGCCACGGCGTCGATCGCGGCGGCGATCTGAGGCAGCCGCCGCGCCACCGCGTCCGGCACGAAGGCGTCCTCGCCGTTCATGAGACGGGCGATGTCGAGGGTGGGCAGCCGGTCGATGTCGGCGAGCTCGGGGCGGAAGGCCTCGGTGGTGAGGGCCTCCAACTGGGCCTGGAGGTCACGGGGGTCGGAGGTGGAGGTCATGGGGTGATGGCTCTTTTCCACTGCGCTGTTCCACTTCGGTCTGACGGTCGGCCCCGCGGTCTACCGCCGGTGCCGGTGCCGGTGCGCGAGCGCCTCGTACGAGGCCGCCAGCGCCGGCGCCGCCGTCTCGTACGTCTGCTGCGCCACCCCCACCAGCAGACAGTCCACCACCAGCAACTGGCTGGTCCGCGACGACATGGCCGCCGGCCTCAGTTCACTCTCGCGAGCCGTGGACGTGGTCAGCACATGATCGGCGTACTGCGTGACGGGACCGTCGGGCCGGCCGGTGATCGCCACCGTCGTCGCCCCGTGCTCGAAGGCGACCCGGAGCGGCTCGATGACGTCACCGGTCGAGCCCGAGTGCGTGATCGCTATCGCCACGTCCCCCGCCCGCAGTTGCACGGCGTTGGTGACGGCGAGGTGCGGATCGCTGTGGGCGTGGGCTATCAGCCCTATGCGCAACAGCTTCTGGGTGAGGTCCTGGGCGACCAGCCCGCTCGCACCCACCCCGTACACGTCCGTCCGCCGTGCCCCCGCCAGCGCGGACACTGCCGCCCCGAGCTGCACGGTGTCGAGGCCGGCCGCCGTGTCGGCGAGGGTCTGCTGTTCGTCGCAGGCGAGTTTCGCCACCACGTCGGCGAGGGGGTCGTCCACCGCGATGTCCGTGGTGATCGCGGGCGCGCGGCCGGACTGCTGCTGGGCGGCGAGGCCGGCGAGGGCGAGGCGCAGATCGCGGTAGCCGGGGTAGCCCAGGACGCGGGCGGTGCGCACGACCGTCGCCTCGCTGGTGCCGGTGCGTTCGGCGAGACCGGTGACCGTGAGGGCGGCGCAGCCGGCCGGGTCGTGCGCGACGGCCTCCGCGACGCGCTGCATGGAGCGGGTCATCGAGGGGGCGAGGGTGCGCACCTTCGCGGCGAGACTGTTGCCGAAAATTTCCTTCACGTCCCGGGTCACACCTGAAAGATATTTTCGGCTCGGTGTGGTGGTCAAGAGTGCGCACAATGGGTGCATGGACCCCATCAGCCCCCTGGAGCAGGCGTTGCACGCGGCGCGCGCCCTCGTGCTCGCCGACCTGGCCGCGGGCGAGGTGGCCGCCGCGGATGTGGTGTCGATGGTCGAGGACTCCGTCGTGCAGCGGCGCTGGTGGGTCGAGCAGTGGCCGGAGGGCGCGGGCTTCGTGTCCGGGCTGATCGCCCAGGACGTACAGGACTCGCTCCTTGACCGGTACGGCCGCTGGCCGCTGTGCCCGGTGTGCGGCACCGGCGACCCGCACGCCCTGGAGGTCGAGCCGGACCTCGGTCCCGACCCGCACTGGGTGTGCCACAAGGCGGGCGTGAAGGTGGCCGCGGTGGGGGCGCTCGGGTCGGCCACCGGCGGGACGCCGCCCTCATGACCGTGTACATCGACCCGCCCACCTGGTCGGGCCACGGGCGTCTGTGGTCCCACCTCGTCAGCGACGTCTCGTACGACGAACTGCACACGTTCGCCGAGAAGTTGGGCGTGCCCTCGCGGGCCTTCGAGCGGGACCACTACGACATCCCGTCGGACCGGTACGCCGAGGTGGTGGCCGCGGGGGCGGTGGAGGTCAGCAGCCGCGAGGTGGTGCGGCTGCTGCACGGGGCCGGGCTGCGGAGGCGGAAGGGGCGGGATCAGCCGCGCAGTTCGTAGGCGAAGTGCTCGTCGTCGCCGGCCTCGCCGCTCACCTGGGTGAACCCGGCTCGCGAGATCACCCCCTGGGACGGCAGGTTGTCCCGCTCGATCACCGCGAACAGCACCCGCACCTCCGGGCGGGCCAGCGCCCACCGCGACAGCGCGCGCAGCGCCTCCGTGGCATAGCCGTTGCCGCGGGCGGACTCGGCGAGGTCGTAGCCGATCTCGACGCGGCCCTCCTCGTCCGGCGGCCCGTGGAAGCCCATCGCGCCGACCGCCAGGCCGTCCTCGCGCCGGACGAGCGCGAACATCCCCCACTCCGGCCGGTGCACGCCCGCCTCGTACGCCGTCACCAACAGCCCGGCACCGTCCCGGGTCCCCTGGATCGGTCCGTCCGCGACCCACGCGATCCCGCCCTCACCGCCCAGGCTCAGGTTGGCCGCGGCGGCGGGGGTGACGCCCTGCATGATGAGCCGGTCGGAGTGGATGCGAATCGGGGCGTCGCCCACGGAGGGTGATCCTTCCTGCGGAGGTCCGGGCCTGTGACGCTACTCCGGCCGGGCTCACCCCGTCAGCAGTTCCAGCTCGGCGGCGAGGTTGTAGCGGGCCGTCGCCTCCCACTCCGCCTGCCCGTACGGCGTCCTGAACAGCCTGGGCAGGTCGAGGAGTTGCCGCAGGACCGCGGCCCGTCCCGCGCGGAAGGCGTCGGACGGGACGAAGCCGTACTCCTCCCGGACGGCGGCCGTGTACGCGGCGTACGCCGACGGCGGCGCGGCGAGGATCGCGAGGTCGGCGTCGCACAGGACCTGTCCGTCCGGGTCGTCGTCGGCCGGGTCGTGGGTGGTGGTGAGGCGGACCAGGCGGGCGACCTCGGCGGTCTTCTCCGCCGCGAGCCCCGCCTCGGGCAGGGCGCGTTCGGCGAGGCGGGCCGAGCGCTCCTCGTTCTCGGAGCGGTCGGGGAGGTAGACCGCGTCGTGGAACCAGGCGGCGAGGCGGACGACGTCCGGGTCGGCGGCGTACTTCTCCAGGACGTCGACGTGGTCGAGGACCGCGGTGAGGTGGGTCAGCGTGTGGTAGCGGCGCTGCGGCTCCTGCCAGCGCGCCAGCAGGTTGTCGGCGTACGGCGCCGGGTCGGGGCCGGCGGCCTCGCGGCCCCGGGCTCCTTCCAGGGCGCGGGCGAAACGGGTGCGCAGGGCGTCTGGATCGGCCATGTCTCCATTGTCCCCGGGAGCCGAGGGTGCCCCCTAGCGTGGTGCCCATGACTTCTGCCGACGTACGTGACCCGGACCTGCCCGGCCGACTTCTCACCGCCGAGCGGGACGTCCTCGTCCCGCTGCTGCGGGCCAGGCCCGACGAGGACTACGCCCTGCCGGCCCCCGCGTGCCCGGGCTGGACCGTGCGCGATGTGCTGGCGCACTGTTCGGCCGCGTTGATGCGGGTGGTGGAGAGCAGGTACGACAAGGACGTCTTCTCGCCCGAGTCGAACGACCGGGACATCGCCGAGCGGGCCGACTGGCCGAACGCGCGGATCGTCGACGAGCTGGAGCGCGGGATGACCGAGGCCGGGGCGGTGATCGCCCGCGCGGGCGGGGTGCTGGACGGGATCGCCCTGGGGGAGTGGGTGCACGCCGGCGACGTGCGCGAGGCGCTCGGCGAGCCGGGGGCGTATGCGGGACCGGGGCTGCCGGACGCGCTGGCGCTGCTCGTCCGGATCACCCGGGAGCGCGACCACGTGCCCCTCCAGGCCGACCTCGACGACGTCGACGAGCCGCTGAGGCTGGGCGGTGTCCCCGGGGAGCGGCCGCCGGCACGGTACATCGGCGACGCCGCCACCCTCGTACGGCTGTACGCGGGGCGGTCGGCGGCGGGAGCGGCGTACGAGCTGGCGGGGGCGAAGGAGGAGGAGCTGAACATCTACGGTTGACTTCTTCCCCCGCCTAAAAGGCGGGGGATTCCAGCGGTCGCCCGCCGGGTTTCCTGCTTCACCGACGACCGCCCCGTCCGGGAAGACTCCCGTTGAGGTCTTACACCGTCTCCACAGGCAGACGCCGCCAGCCCGGCGGCCAGGATGTTGCGTGCCGCGTTCACGTCGCGGTCATGTACGGTGCCGCATTCGCACGTCCACTCGCGGACGTTCAGCGGCATCTTCGCCGCGACCGTGCCGCAGGTTCCGCACAGCTTCGAGCTGGGGAACCAGCGGTCGATCACCACGAGTTCGCGCCCGTACCAGGCGCACTTGTA
>NZ_JBVIPA010000005.1:229021-314137 GCF_055578365.1 Streptomyces sp. NPDC033131 | reverse complement strand
CGGTAACGTGTGGAGTTGACCGGTACTAATAGGCCGAGGGCTTGTCCTCAGTTGCTCGCGTCCACTGTGTTGGTTCTGAAACCACGAACAGCCCCATGCCCATGGTCACGGGTGTGGTGCGGCTGAAACAGTTTCATAGTGTTTCGGTGGTTATAGCGTGAGGGAAACGCCCGGTTACATTCCGAACCCGGAAGCTAAGCCTTACAGCGCCGATGGTACTGCAGGGGGGACCCTGTGGGAGAGTAGGACGCCGCCGAACTCCTTTTAGAGCTCCGGCTCTTGGGCACGCAGCCCAAGAGCCGGAGCTTTTTTGCGTTGAGGTAAGGTCAGGGGGCATCGTCGGCTTATTGTGCACAGGAGGCTCCCGGGTGGAGGTCCAGGAGACCCGCGTCCAGACGGACCGGGTCCTCACCATCCCCAACATCCTCAGCATGGCGCGGCTCGCTGGGGTGCCGCTCTTCCTGTGGCTGATCCTCAGGCCTGAGTTCGGCGGTCCCCAAAGTGACGGGTGGGCGCTTCTGGTGCTGGCTCTGAGCGGGGTCACCGACTACCTGGACGGGAAGCTGGCGCGGCGCTGGAACCAGATCAGCAGCCTTGGCCGGCTCCTGGATCCAGCGGCTGACAGGCTCTACATTCTTTCGACTTTGGTCGGTCTCACCTGGCGCGAGATTCTGCCAATCTGGTTGACCGCTGCACTTCTGGCGCGCGAGTTGGTTCTGCTGGTGATGGTGGGCATCCTCAGACGCCACGGCTATCCGCCTCCACAGGTGAACTTCCTGGGCAAGGCCGCGACCTTCAACCTGATGTACGCCTTCCCCCTGCTCCTGCTCAGTGACGGGAGTGGATGGATCGCGTCACTCGCTGCTATTTTCGGATGGGCGTTCGCAGGGTGGGGTACAACGCTGTATTGGTGGGCAGGAGTCCTCTACGTGGTACAGGTCCGCCGCCTGGTCCGTGCGGACGCCATGGCCGACTGAACTCGCTGATTGCAACGGCTGTATCGGCCCGATGGCCCGCGGCGGAAAAGTGCGGGACAATCTGACGGGTGAAGTCGGCTAGACCGTCATCTTTTTAGAGGAGGACGCTTCCGACATGAAGGCCGTCGTGATGGCCGGAGGCGAAGGCACACGTCTTCGCCCTATGACCTCGAGCATGCCCAAGCCGCTCCTTCCGGTGGCCAACAGGCCGATCATGGAGCACGTTCTGCGGCTGCTCAAAAGGCATGGGCTCAACGAGACCGTCGTTACTGTCCAGTTCCTGGCCTCGCTGGTCAAGAACTACTTCGGTGACGGTGAGGAGCTCGGTATGGAGCTCACCTACGCCAATGAGGAGAAGCCACTCGGTACCGCCGGAAGCGTCAAGAACGCCGAAGAGGCGCTGAAGGACGATGCTTTCCTCGTCATTTCCGGCGATGCCCTGACCGACTTCGATCTCACCGAGCTCATCAGTTTCCACAAGGAAAAGGGTGCGCTGGTCACCGTCTGCCTGACGCGTGTGCCCAACCCGTTGGAGTTCGGTATCACGATCGTCGACGAGGAGGGCAAGGTCGAGCGCTTTCTGGAGAAGCCGACCTGGGGCCAGGTCTTCTCGGACACCGTGAACACGGGTATCTATGTGATGGAGCCCGAGGTGTTCGACTATGTCGAGGCCGATGTCTCCGTCGACTGGTCCGGTGATGTCTTCCCGCAGTTGATGAAGGAAGGCAAGCCCATCTACGGCTATATCGCCGAGGGCTACTGGGAGGACGTCGGTACCCACGAGAGCTATGTGAAGGCGCAGGCCGACGTCCTGGAGGGCAAGGTCGACGTCGATCTCGACGGCTTCGAGATCTCCCCGGGCGTGTGGGTGGCGGAAGGCGCCGAAGTACACCCCGACGCCGTTCTCCGTGGACCGCTTTACATCGGTGACTACGCCAAGGTCGAGGCCGGCGCCGAAATCCGCGAGCACAGCGTCATCGGCTCGAACGTCGTCGTCAAGGCCGGGGCCTTTCTGCACAAGGCTGTCGTGCACGACAACGTGTACGTCGGTCAGCACAGCAACTTGCGGGGATGCGTCGTCGGAAAGAACACCGACATCATGCGCGCGGCCCGGATCGAGGACGGCGCCGTCATCGGGGACGAGTGCCTGATCGGTGAAGAATCGATCGTGCAGGGCAATGTGCGGGTCTACCCGTTCAAGACGATCGAGGCCGGTGCGTTCGTCAACACCTCGGTCATCTGGGAGTCCAGGGGGCAGGCCCACCTCTTCGGTGCCCGTGGTGTGTCCGGAATCCTGAACGTGGAGATCACTCCCGAGCTGGCCGTGCGTCTCGCCGGCGCCTACGCGACCACGCTCAAGAAGGGGTCGACCGTCACCACGGCCCGTGACCACTCACGTGGTGCCCGTGCGCTCAAGCGGGCGGTCATCTCCGCTCTGCAGACCAGTGCCATCGACGTACGTGACCTGGAGAACGTGCCGCTGCCGGTGGCGCGACAGCAGACCGCGCGAGGCAGCGCCGGCGGGATCATGATCCGGACCACGCCCGGTATCCCGGATTCCGTGGACATCATGTTCTTCGACGGTCAGGGCGCGGACCTCTCGCAGGGGAGCCAGCGCAAGCTGGACCGGGTGTTCGCGCGGCAGGAGTACCGGCGGGCGTTCCCGGGTGAGATCGGAGACCTGCACTTCCCTGCCAGCGTCTTCGACTCGTACACCGGGTCGTTGCTGCGGAACGTCGACACCACGGGCATCTCCGAGTCCGGTCTCAAGGTCGTCGTCGACGCGTCGAACGGCAGCGCCGGGCTTGTGCTGCCCAGCCTGCTCGGAAAGCTCGGTGTGGACGCGCTGACCATCAACCCGGGGCTCGACGAGTCCAGGCCCACCGAGTCGGCGGACGGGCGCCGGTCGGGGCTTGTGCGGCTGGGAGAGATCGTGGCGTCCGCGCGGGCCGCGTTCGGGGTGCGGTTCGACCCGGTCGGTGAGCGGCTGTCGCTGGTCGACGAGAAGGGGCGGATCGTCGAGGACGACCGTGCGCTGCTCGTCATGCTCGACCTGGTGGCTGCGGAGCG
Source organism: Streptomyces sp. NPDC033131 (assembly GCF_055578365.1). Lineage (NCBI taxonomy): Bacteria > Bacillati > Actinomycetota > Actinomycetes > Kitasatosporales > Streptomycetaceae > Streptomyces > Streptomyces sp. NPDC033131. The sequence goes on along the minus strand of NZ_JBVIPA010000005.1, from coordinate 311,090 downwards.
GCGCAGTGGCCGAGTCGCGTTGCCGGTGACCACGACCAGGATCGCCGAGCAGGTGGCGGCGTACCACGGGACGCAGGTGGAGTGGACGACCACTTCCCCGGACGACCTGACCCGCGTCGGCCGCGACGACACGACGATCTTCGGTGGGGACGGCAAGGGCGGATTCATCGTCCCCGAGTTCAGCAGTGTCTTCGACGGTACGGCGGCCTTCGTGCGGCTGATCGGGCTGGTGGCGCGGACGCAGCTGACGCTCAGCCAGATCGATGCGCGGATTCCCCGGGCGCATGTCCTCAAGCGGGATCTGGCGACTCCCTGGGCCGTCAAGGGCCTGGTGATGCGGCGGGTCGTCGAGGCGGCCGGAGACCGCTTCGTGGACACCACTGATGGCGTGCGCGTGGTGGAGACCGACGGGCGCTGGGTCATGGTGCTGCCGGACCCGGCGGAAGCGGTCACCCACCTGTGGGCGGAAGGGCCGGATGACGCCTCCGCCCAGGCCTTGCTGGACGAGTGGGCGGCGGTCGTGGACAGCGCCGGGCGCTGAAACCACCGCACGCGTGCGTGCCGGGCAGGTTCCCAGGGGGCCTGTCCGGCACGCCGGTGGGGCCATTCGGAGGTAGTGGTCGCGACGTGCGACGATGTGCGGCATGCCGCAGCAGCCCCCCGTTCGGAGCACTCCTACGCGCCCCTCGCGCCCGGACGCGTCCATGTCGCTGCTCACCAACGTCATGGACCACAGCCTCGACGAGGGGTATGCCGAGGCCGCCGTCCGGAAGAGGGCCGCAGGCGACGGGGGTCTGCCCAAGACGCTTCGGTCGAAGCTGGGTCTGGCCGCCGGCCTGGTGCTCGCCGCGCTGGTCGTGACCGTCGGAGCCGCCCAGGCCCGGGTCGCCGCTCCTGTCGTCGCCAAGGAGCGCGAGGAACTGATCGACCGCATCGACCGGGAGACCGAGGCCGCGGACAAGCTGGAGGACTCCGTCGACGAGCTGCGCGACGACGTGAGCGCGCGCCAGCGAGCGGCCCTCAGGGACAGCGGTGGCAGCGACCAGGCCGAACTCATGGGCATTCTCTCGGGCGCCACGGCAGTGCACGGCCCCGGAGTGAAACTGGTCGTGGACGACGCCAAGGAAGCCTCCTCCGGCGGTGACGGCGGCCCGCGCGAGACCTCCGGGTTCTCCGACACCGGGCGGGTGCGCGACCGGGACATGCAGCGGGTGGTCAACGGACTGTGGGAGTCGGGCGCCGAGGCGGTGTCGATCAACGGGCAGCGGCTGACGGCGCTGTCGGCGATCAGGGCCGCGGGTGACGCGATACTGGTCGACAACAAGCCGCTCGTTCCGCCGTATACGGTGCTTGCGGTGGGGGACGGCAAGCGGCTGAGCACCAGGTTCCAGAACAGCGCCGACGGCCTGTATCTGCATGCCCTGCAGGAGAACTACGGCATCCGGACCGCCATTTCCGTGGCGGACGACCTCCGGCTGCCCGCCGCGCCGAGTGTGATCGTACGTACTGCACAGCCGAGAAATGAGAAGGGCACATCGTGATCGCCGTACTGGGCCTCGTCGTGGGAGTCGTGGCCGGCCTGTTGGTCCGGCCCGAGGTTCCGGCGGTCGTCGAGCCTTATCTGCCGATTGCCGTGGTGGCGGCGCTCGACGCCGTGTTCGGAGGTCTGCGGGCCATGCTCGACGGTATCTTCGACGACAAGGTCTTCGTCGTGTCGTTCCTGTCCAACGTGGTCGTGGCCGCGCTGATCGTGTTCCTGGGCGACAAGTTGGGCGTCGGCGCGCAGTTGTCCACCGGTGTCGTCGTGGTGCTCGGGATCCGGATCTTCTCCAATGCCGCGGCGATCCGCCGGCACATCTTCCGGGCGTGAGGCGGATGAGCAACCAGGACGAGACGCCCGAGAACAGGCTGCGCAAGGAGCTGCCGGAGGAAGTGACCGCCGAGCCTTCCGCGGCGGCTGCGGAGGCCTCCGAGGAGCCGCCGCAGCTGACCGGCCGCCAGCGGCTGGTGAACGGTCTGTGGCCGCCGCGTGTCACCAGGGCCCAACTCATCGTCGCGATACTGCTGTTCGGGCTGGGGTTCGGGCTGGCCGTGCAGGTGGCGTCGAACAGTGACAGTGACAGCGCTCTGCGGGGGGCACGTCAGGAAGATCTTGTTCGTATCCTCGATGAACTGGATGACCGTACTCAGCGTCTTGAAGACGAGAAGCAGGGCCTCGAAAGGCAGCGGGACGAGCTGGAGAACAGCTCGGACCAGGCCGAGGAGGCCCGTAAACAGACGGTGGAGAAGGAGAAGCAGCTCGGCATCCTGGCGGGCACGGTGGCCGCGCAGGGACCGGGCATCACGATGACCATCGGTGACCCGAAGGGGGCGGTCCAGGCGGACATGCTGCTCGACGCGATCCAGGAGCTGCGCGCGGCCGGTGCCGAGGCGATCCAGGTGAACGGCGTGCGGGTCGTCGCGGGCACCTACCTGACCGACTCCGACAAGAGTGTCAGCGTCGACGGGAACAAGATCAACCGCCCTTATCGTTTCAAGGTCATCGGCAAGCCGCAGGATCTCGAGCCGGCGCTCAACATCCCCGGAGGCGTGGTGCAGACTCTTGAGAAGGAGCAGGCCACCGTGACCGTCGAGCGGGCGGACAAGATCGTCGTTGACGCCTTGCGAGCGGCGAAGCGGCCTGACTACGCTCGGTCGTCCTCCCAGTGAACCGGGGGTGCATGGGGGACGTCCGGCGAGGGCATGAGGTTGCGGGGGGTCGGCGCACCGATTGGGTGGTGCGTGGTGGAAACTGTCCGGTGGAGACGGACGTTGTGAGGATGTCCGGATCGACCGGTGTGTTCAATCAGGGTTCGTCCTGCCCCACGGGCGGGTCTGTTTCGGTCAAGGGGAATCGCCCGTGAAGTTGTTTGCGAAGTTGTTCGGCAAGAGCGCGCGAGAGGGCAGCGACAACGCGACCGCCCGTCATCGCGCACAGCCTGACGCAGAAGGCCAGCGGCCGTTGTTCCGGGACCAGGTCGATGGTCCGGGCGGTGACGTTTCCGGAGGTCAGGGCGCGCCGTCAGTTGACCCTGCCCAGTCCGGAGGCATAGGTTTCGGGCAACCGTCAACCTCAAGCACGGGTGGAGGGTTTTCCCCTATGTCGGCCCTGGTGTGTACGAGGTGCGGTAACCGCAACGCGGAGAACAGCCGCTTCTGCTCCAACTGCGGTGCTCCGCTGCGGGCGGGGGCAACGCCCGAGCGTCCGTCCGAGACGACGTCCACGATCTCCATCTCCGGGCTCGAGGCCTACGACGCCGAGGTCACGGGCCAGACGCAGATGCCCATGCTCTCCCCAGAGGCGCAGGCTGCCGTCGACGCGCTGCCGCTCGGCTCGGCGCTCCTGGTGGTGCGCCGCGGTCCCAACTCGGGCAGCCGCTTCCTGCTGGACGGCGATCTGACCACGGCCGGGCGCCACCCGCAGAGCGACATCTTCCTGGACGACGTGACGGTCTCCCGTCGACACGTGGAGTTCCGCCGCGGCCCGGACGGCTCGTTCACGGTGGCCGACGTGGGCAGTCTGAACGGCACGTACGTCAACCGCGAGCGGATCGACCAGGTCGCACTGTCGAACGGTGACGAGGTGCAGATCGGCAAGTACCGGCTGGTCTTCTACGCGAGCCAGCGGGGCTACTGACCCTCCCGGGAAGGTCCATGCTGCAAACACCGAGCGGCGGTGCCGGGCAAGGCGCCGCCGCCACGGACAGTGAGCTGATGAGCATCGGCTCGGTGCTGAACATGCTGCGCGACGAGTTCCCCGAAGTCACCATCTCCAAGATCCGTTTCCTGGAGTCGGAGGGCCTTGTCGAGCCGCAGCGGACCCCCTCGGGGTATCGCAAGTTCAGTGCTGACGACGTCGAGCGCCTCGGTCACGTCCTGAGGATGCAGCGGGACCACTATCTGCCGCTCAAGGTGATTCGCGAGCACCTCGACGCCATGGAGCGCGGTGAGGCCGCGCCACTGCCGACAGTGGGCCGTCAGCGCGACGGCGAGGGTCTTTCGGAGATCGCCGACGGGCCGACCGCGGCCAGGATCGGGCGGGGTCAGCTGATGGCGGCCGCCGAGATCGGCGAGCAGGAACTTCAGGAGTGGGAGTCGTACGGGCTGATCTCTCCGCTGCCCGACGGGGCGTATGACGCCGAGGCGGCCACTGTGGCCTCGCTCATCGCCGAGCTGGGGCGGTTCGGGATCGAGCCGCGGCATCTGCGGGTGATGAAGACGGCGGCCGAGCGCGAGGCGGGGCTGGTCGACCAGGTGGTGGCCCCGCTGAGGCGCCATCGCAACCCCCAGACCAGGGCACATGCCGAGGCCCGTACGAAGGAACTGGCCGGGCTCACGGTGAAGCTGCACGCGGCACTCGTGCAGACCGCGCTGGGCGTGCGGTTGCCGTGACGCGGGCGGGTTCGCACGGGCCGGATAGGCCACCCGTTCTCTGCCCGACTACCCAAACGTCCCGGGCACGGCCTAGGGTTGCTGTGTGAACGAGCTCGATGTCGTAGGTGTCCGGGTCGAAATGCCCTCCAACCAACCGATCGTGCTCCTGCGTGAAGTGGGAGGCGACCGCTACCTCCCCATCTGGATCGGGCCTGGGGAGGCAACGGCGATCGCCTTCGCGCAGCAGGGCATGGCCCCCGCCCGACCGCTGACCCATGACCTGTTCAAGGACGTGCTGGAGGCCGTCGGGCAGGAGCTCACCGAAGTGCGCATCACGGATCTGCGTGAAGGCGTCTTCTACGCGGAGCTGGTCTTCGCCAGCGGAGTCGAGGTGAGTGCCCGCCCGTCCGACGCCATAGCGCTGGCCCTGCGCACCGGGACGCCGATCTACGGCAGTGACGGCGTGCTCGACGACGCCGGCATCGCGATCCCGGACGAGCAGGAGGACGAGGTGGAGAAGTTCCGTGAGTTCCTCGACCAGATCTCGCCCGAGGACTTCGGAACCAGCAGCCAGTGAGGCGTCCGCCGCCTCGTGGGCGAACCGGCCCGCGGGGCTCGGCCATGTCCGTCGACGCCTCACATGCGGGCATTTGCCGGCGGTGCGTGAGAGAGTCGTACGGGCCGCTCAGGGCACATTCGGCTAGCCTTTCCCCGCGGTTGGGTGCGGGAAACCACTCGAAGGGTGATTATCACCCGGCGTGCCGAGTGTGGCGATCGTTGACGCGCCCCTGGTGACTGCCTACCGTCGAGAAGGCAGGTCAAGGACGGAGGTCGGCGTGAGCAGCAGCGGCGACGGTACGGCTGGGGGTGCCCCCGGACGCAGTCTCGGGGCGAGCGGTCCGTACCCGCTTCACAGCAACGCGGCCGATCACGCTCCGCAGCGACCGACGGCCGTGCCGAGCAGCGGAGGGGCGACGTCCATGGCGTCCGAGCAGATCGGCTACCGCGGTCCGACGGCCTGCGCGGCCGCCGGCATCACCTACCGGCAACTGGACTACTGGGCCCGCACCGGTCTCGTCGAGCCGAGTGTGCGGCCGGCCCACGGGTCGGGAACGCAGCGTCTGTACAGCTTCCGGGACGTTGTCGTCCTGAAGATCGTCAAGCGCTTTCTGGACACCGGTGTGTCGCTGCAGAACATCCGCACCACCGTTCAGCACCTCAGGGAACGCGGTTTCAGCGACCTGGAGCGCATGACGCTGATGAGCGACGGTGCCACGGTGTACGAGTGCACCTCGCCGGACGAGGTCCACGCGCTGTTGCAGGGTGGCCAGGGCATCTTCGGAATCGCCGTGGGTGTCGTGTGGCGGGACGTGGAGAACGCGCTTTCCCAGCTGCACGGCGAGCGGATCGACACCGGGGAGACCCTCGTGGGGCACAACCCCGCGGACGAGCTGGCGCGGCGGCGCAACCGGGCGGTCTGACCGCCGGCCCCGCTCTCCGGGGACGGCATTGTCAGTGGCGTAGGGCAGCATCGGAGATGTGAGAAGCGCGCCCACGATCCTGCATCTCGACATGGATGCCTTCTTCGCCTCGGCGGAGCAGGCGTCCAAGCCGAGCCTGCGCGGGAAGGCCGTCGTCGTGGGCGGGCTCGGGCCGCGGGGCGTGGTGGCCACGGCGTCGTACGAGGCACGGGTCTTCGGGGTTCATTCGGCGATGCCCATGGCCCAGGCGCGTCGGCTCGCCCCGAACGCGGCGTATCTGGTGCCGCGTGGTGCGTTCTACCGGTCGATCAGCGAGCAGGTGATGGGGCTTCTGCGGGCGCTGTCGCCTCTTGTGGAGCCGTTGAGCCTGGACGAGGCGTTCGTGGACCTGGAGGCCGGGGGAGCGGCCTGGGACGACGCCTCGGCGCGGCTGGCCGGGGCGAAACTGCGGACCGACATACGAGCCGTGACCGGGCTCACCGGGTCGGTGGGCCTCGCCGCTTCCAAGATGCTCGCGAAGATCGCCTCGGAGCAGGCCAAACCCGACGGACTGGTGGTCATCGAACCGGGGACCGAGCGGGCCATGCTCGGGCCGATGTCGGTGCGGACGCTGCCGGGGGTGGGGCCGACGACGGGCGACCATCTGCGGCGGGCCGGGATCCATACGGTCGACGAGATGGCCGAGGCGGGTGAGGACGAGCTCGTACGGCTGCTGGGCAAGGCCCACGGGCACGCGCTGTACGCCATGGCGCTGGCGCACGACGAGCGGCCGGTGGTGGCCGAGCGGGAGACGAAGTCGGTGTCCGTGGAGGACACGTACGACGTCGACATTCACGACCGGGTCCGGGTGGGGATGGAAGTACAGCGGCTGGCCGACCGGTGTGTGCGGCGGTTGCGGGAAGCGGGGCTGTCCGGGCGGACCATCGTGCTGAAGGTGCGGAGATACGACTTCTCGACGCTGACCCGGTCCGAGACCCTGCGGGGGCCCACGGACGATCCGGCAGTGGTGCGGGAGGCTGCGGCGCGGCTGTTGGACCCGGTGGACACGACAGGGGGCGTGCGGCTGCTGGGGGTGGGCGTGAGCGGCCTGGCCGACTACACGCAGGAGGACCTGTTCGCGCAGGCGGCGGGGGACCGGGGGGATGTCGTCGGGTCGGTGGAGGACACCGATGACGTGCCCGCGGTGGAACCGGCCGGGCCGGTCGAGCGGAGATGGGTCTCGGGGCACGACGTCACCCATGCCGAGTACGGGCACGGGTGGGTGCAGGGGAGCGGACTCGGGCGGGTCACCGTGCGCTTCGAGACACCCGACTCGGAGCCCGGGCGCGTGCGGACCTTCCGGGTCGACGACCCGGAGTTGGAGCCGGCGGAGCCGTTGCCGTTGGTGGCGCGGAGACCTGAGGCGGGCGCCGGTGGGGGGCCTTCTGCGGATGAGGGCCGGGTGCGAGCGGTGTGAAGCGCGGCGGGGAGATGCGGGTGAAGCGTGGTGGGGTGCGCGGATGAGTAGTGAGAGGAGGGCCGGCGGGATGGGTTCGTGCGGGTCGCACCGGCCTTGGCCGAGAGGGGATGCGGGGCGCCTGCGGACGGCGGTTCGCGGGGATTCGTGCGTGACCGGGGTCGGTGTGGGCCGGGGGTGGGTGGCGCAGCCCGGTGCTGACCGGGTGCCGCCTGCGCCCACCCGTGGCGCCCCGAGCGGCACGACTGCCCGCAGGTGGCGGGGCGGCTGGGGCGCGTTCGTGCCGTGCCGGTGGGGTCACGGGTCGTCCGTGCCTGCCACCTTGCCGAAGTTGCGGTCCGGGAAGGGGGGAGGGGCGCCCAGGTCCAGACCGTAGTGGTGGTAGAGCTGGAGTTCTTGTTCGGGAGAGAGATGGCGGCCCACGCCGAAGTCGGGAGCGTCCTTGATCAGGGCGCGGTCGTAGGGGACGTGGAGGGTGCCCTCGACGAGTTCGCTCGGTTCCAGGGGGACGAAGGCATCCCTGGAGAAGAGGCCGGTGCGTATGGCGGCCCACTCCGGTTCGCCGGTCGCGTCGTCGAGGTAGACCTCGTCGATGGTGCCGAGCTTCGTGCCGTTGCGGTCGAGCGCCTTGCGGCCGATCAGGTTGCGCGGATCGATGTCGGTCTGCACGGGCCCTCCACTTGGTCGCAACTCATCCGTAAGCACTACAAAAGAGCAGATTGAGGATGGCGGCCACTCGAAGGTGGGAGTGTGGACCTCGCTGGTACGCTGACAACGGCTGCTGACCCCGTGCGGGAGAGTCCTCCAGACTTCATCGGAGGCGCCGAAGGAGCAAATCCTCCCCGGAATCTCTCAGGCCCACGTACCGCACGGACGAGGTCACTCTGGAAAGCAGGGCGGGTGCCGACGGCGTCGACGGCTTCCGCTCTCACCGACGGTGAAAGTCGGGTGCCCTCGGGTGTCCGGTGAAGCTCTCAGGTTGTGATGACAGAGGGGGAGGCCGTCCGGGTACCCGCGCCGTGGTGACCCTCGAAGGTCGCGTCAGACCAGGAGGCCTCCGTAATGACCGCCCATCGCATTCCGCTTTCCGAGCTCGAGCAGGGAATCCCCTTCGAGCAGCGCCACATCGGGCCCGACCAGGAGGCGCGGGCCAAGATGCTCGCGCAGGTCGGGTACGGCTCGCTCGACGAGCTCACCGCCGCCGCGGTCCCGGATGTGATCAAGAACGCCGACATGCTGGAGCTGCCGGGCGCCCGCACCGAGGCCGAGGTGCTGGCCGAGCTGCGTTCGCTGGCCGACCGTAACCAGGTGCTCGACTCCATGATCGGGCTCGGGTACTACGGGACCTTCACACCGCCCGTCATCCTGCGGAACGTCATGGAGAACGCCGCCTGGTACACGGCGTACACGCCTTACCAGCCGGAGATCTCCCAGGGGCGCCTCGAAGCCCTGCTCAACTTCCAGACCATGGTCGCCGAGCTCACCGGGCTGCCGACCTCGGGCGCCTCGCTGCTGGACGAGGGCACCGCGGCCGCCGAGGCTCTGGCGCTGTCCCGGCGCATGGGCAAGAACAAGAAGGGCCTTTTCCTGGTCGACGCGGACACGCTGCCGCAGACCATCGCCGTGATCGAGACGCGCGCCGAGCCGACCGGTGTGGAGGTCGTGGTCGCCGACCTCAGTGACGGTATTCCGGCCGAGATCGCCGGGCGCGAGATCAACGGCGTGCTGCTCCAGTACCCGGGCGCCTCCGGTGCCGTACGCGACATCAAGCCGGTGATCGAGCAGGCCCACGAACTCGGCGCGCTGGTGACCGTCGCCGCCGACCTGCTGGCGCTGACGCTGCTGAAGTCCCCGGGGGAGCTCGGTGCGGACATCGCGGTCGGGACGACGCAGCGCTTCGGTGTGCCGATGGGCTTCGGCGGGCCGCACGCCGGCTACATGGCGGTACGTGAGAAGTTCGCGCGCAGCCTGCCCGGGCGCCTGGTCGGGGTGTCCGTGGACGCCGACGGCAACAAGGCCTACCGCCTCGCACTCCAGACCCGCGAGCAGCACATTCGCCGGGAGAAGGCGACCAGCAACATCTGTACCGCGCAGGTGCTGCTCGCGGTGATGGCCGGTATGTACGCCGTCTACCACGGGCCCGACGGCCTGAAGACCATCGCGCGGCGCACCCACCGGTACGCCACGGTCCTCGCCGCGGGCCTGACGGCCGGCGGGGTCGAGGTCGTGCACGGCTCCTACTTCGACACGCTGGCCGTCCGTGTGCCCGGGCGGGGTGCCCAGGTGGTCGCCGCCGCGCGCGAGAACGGGGTCAACCTGCGTCTCGTGGACGCCGACCACGTGTCCATCGCCTGCGACGAGACCACTCTGCGAGCCCAACTGGCCGCAGTATGGGCCGCGTTCGGGGTCGAGGGGGACATCGAGGCGCTCGACGCGGCCACCGAGGAGACCCTTCCGGGCGCGCTGCTGCGGACCGACGAGTACCTGGCGCACCCCGTGTTCCACCAGTACCGCTCCGAGACCGCGATGCTGCGCTACCTGCGTCGCCTGGCCGACCGGGACTACGCGCTCGACCGCGGCATGATCCCGCTGGGCTCCTGCACCATGAAGCTCAACGCGACCGTCGAGATGGAGCCGGTCACCTGGCCCGAGTTCGGGCAACTGCACCCCTTCGCGCCTGCCGAGCAGGCGCAGGGATACCTCACGCTCATCCGCGAGCTGGAGGAGCGGCTCGCCGAGGTCACCGGGTACGACAACGTCTCGCTGCAGCCCAACGCCGGATCCCAGGGGGAGCTGGCCGGGCTGCTCGCCGTGCGCGGGTATCACCGGGCCAACGGTGACGAGCAGCGGACCGTGTGCCTCATCCCCTCGTCGGCGCACGGCACCAACGCCGCCAGCGCGGTGATGGCGGGCATGAAGGTCGTCGTCGTGAAGACCGCCGGGGACGGCGAGATCGACGTCGAGGACCTGCGGGCGAAGATCGAGCAGTACCGGGACGAGCTGTCGGTGCTGATGATCACGTACCCGTCGACGCACGGGGTGTTCGAGGAGCACGTCGCCGACATCTGCGCCCAGGTGCACGAGGCGGGTGGGCAGGTGTACGTCGACGGGGCCAACCTGAACGCGTTGGTGGGCCTGGCCAAGCCGGGGCACTTCGGCGGTGACGTCTCGCACCTGAACCTGCACAAGACCTTCTGCATCCCGCACGGCGGCGGCGGTCCGGGCGTCGGCCCGGTGGGTGTGCGGTCGCACCTGGCGCCGTATCTGCCGAACCACCCGCTGCAGCCCGCGGCCGGCCCGGAGACCGGTGTCGGGCCGATCTCGGCCGCGCCCTGGGGCTCCGCCGGGATCCTGCCGATCTCGTGGGCGTACGTCCGCCTCATGGGCGGGGAGGGGCTCAAGCGGGCCACGCAGGTGGCGGTGCTCAGTGCCAACTACATCGCCAAGCGGCTGGAGCCGCACTACCCGGTGCTCTACACCGGTCCGGGCGGTCTGGTCGCGCACGAGTGCATCATCGATCTGCGGCCGCTGACCAAGGCGACCGGTGTGAGCGTCGACGACGTCGCCAAGCGGCTCATCGACTACGGCTTCCACGCGCCGACGATGTCCTTCCCGGTGGCCGGCACGCTGATGATCGAGCCGACCGAGTCCGAGGACCTGACCGAGCTCGACCGGTTCTGCGAGGCGATGATCGCCATTCGTACGGAGATCGAGAAGGTCGGCAAGGGCGAGTGGTCCGCGGAGGACAACCCGCTGCGGAACGCGCCGCACACCGCCGGTGCGCTGGGCGGGGAGTGGGAGCACGCCTACACGCGCGAGGACGCCGTCTTCCCGGCCGGTGTGTCGGTCGCGGACAAGTACTGGCCGCCGGTGCGCCGGATCGACCAGGCCTTCGGCGACCGTAACCTCGTCTGCTCCTGCCCGCCGCTGGACGCGTACGAGGACTGACGTGCAGTACACGTGGTGAGGGCCGATACGTGATGAGGGCCCCGTCCGGTTCGCCGGGCGGAGCCCTGGTGCGTCACGGGGTCGCGAGGGAGACCTCGGTCGACTTGATCAGGGCGACGACTGTGGTGCCGGGTGCGAGGGCCAGGTCCGTCGCGGCCTCCTTGGTGATCACCGCGGTCAGCTCACCGTCGTCGAGGGCGACCTTGACGGAGGCCATGGCGCCGCCGGTCGTGATGTCGCGGACGGTGCCCGGGAGCTGGTTGCGGATGGAGACGCCTTCGACGGGGCCGGTGGCCAGGGAGACCTCCGTCGACTTCACCAGGGCGTGTACGGCGGAACCCGCGGCGAGACCGAGTTCCTCGGCGGCCTCCACGGTGATTGCCGCGGTGAGGTTCCGGCCGCCGGTGAGGTGGACCTTGACCGTGGCCATCACCTCGCCGGGGGTGACGGCGGTGACGGTGCCGGGGAGATGATTGCGGATGCTCAGGCTCATGGAGGCCTCGTTGGGGGTGGGGAGCCGGGGGGTGGGGTCCCCACGGTAGTCGGAGGCGGGGGTTATGCCGGGTATGCGTGAGTCTGGGTCGCCTTGACTGTTGCCCAGGCCGGTGCACCCGGGTGCAGATCGAGTTCCGCCGCCGCGACCGTCGTCAGGTCGGCCGCGAGGGGGAGTTCGCCGGTGAGGTCCACACGGATCTGGTCGCCGTGGGTCTCCAGGCCGGCCACTTCGCAGCGCCAGAGGTTGCGGGCGCTGGAGCCGGTGGGGCGGTCGCGGTAGAGGGTCACGGCGCCGGGGGGGAACGCGACGAAGACCGGTCCGGCGAGGTCCTCCGTGGTGGTGATGGAGGGGCCGGCGTCCAGACGGACCGTGTGGCCTTCGGCCTGGCCCCTGTAGAGGTTGAGGCCGACCAGCTGTGCGATGTAGTCCGTGCGGGGGTGGCGGGCGATGTCGGCGGGCGTGCCCTCCTGGACGACCCGGCCGTGTTCGACGACCACCAGCCGGTCGGCCAGCACCATGGCGTCCAGTGGGTCGTGGGTGACCAGGACGGCGACGGCGTCGAACTCTGCGAGGTGGCGGCGGAGTTGGGCGCGTACCTCCAGGCGGGTGCGGGCGTCCAGGGCTGCCAGGGGTTCGTCGAGGAGGAGCAGGCGGGGGCTGGTGGCCAGGGCGCGGGCCAGGGCGACGCGCTGGGCCTGGCCGCCGGAGAGACGGCGGGGCTTGGCGCCGGCGTGGTCGGCGAGACCCATGCGGTCCAGCCACTCGGCGGCCTGCGCGCGGGCCTGCGCCTTGGTCGCGCCGTGGCAGCGGGGTCCGAAGGCCACGTTGTCGAGGGCGGACAGGTGCGGGAAGAGGAGGTAGTCCTGGAAGACGACGCCGACCGGGCGGGACTCGGGGGGTGTGCGGTCCAACTCGACGCCGTCCAGGCGCAGATGGCCGCCGGTGAGCGGGGCGAGGCCGGCGAGGGCGCGCAGGGCGGTGGTCTTGCCGGCGCCGTTCGGGCCGAGCAGGGCTACGACGTCGCCGGGGGCGGCGGTGAGGCTGATGTCCAGGCGGAAGGTGTCGCGGTCGACGACGAGGTGGGCGGCGAGGCCTGGGCCGCGGGTGGTGTTGGCGGCGGCGTCGGTTGTGGCGTCGGTTGTGGTGCCGGCTGGGTCCTCGACGTTGGTCATGAGGGGCGTGTCCTGGAGGGGTTGGCTCGGACCGGGATCGTGTGTGGCTGGGGTCGGTACGCGTCGTTGGTGCGGGTCGTCGATGCCGGCCGTCGGTGTGGGCTGGCGGGGGTGGGTTGCGCGGCCCGGCGCTGACGGGGTGCCGCCTGCGCCCACCCGTGCCGCCCCGAGCGGCACGACTGCCCGCAGGTTGGCGGGGTCGGTGCGGGCCGTCGGTGTGGGCTGGCGGGGGTGGGTTGCGCGGCCCGGCGCTGGCGGGGTGCCGCCTGCGCCCACCCGTGCCGCCCCGAGCGGCACGACTGCCCGCAGGTTGGCGGGGTCGGTGCGGCCGCCAGGTTGGTGGGGTGGCGGGGGCGTCGGCTGGCCGTGCGTGGGTTGGCGGGGTGGGTGGGTGCGGTTGGCTGGTCGTGGGGTGGCGGGGTGGGTGGCCGCCAGGTTGGTGGGGTGGCGTGGGTTGGCGGGGTGGGTGGTGTGGTCTTGCTCCGGTCGGGCAGGGTGGGGGAGGCGTACTCGGGTGAGGGTCATGAGGGGGTCATCCAGCGGTCGCGCAGGGCTGCCAGGACCGCGATCGACACCGCCAGCAGGACCAGGCTGAGGGCGATGGCGGCCGCCGGGTCGTTCTGGAGGGCCAGGTAGACCGCGAGGGGCATGGTCTGGGTTCGGCCCGGGAAGTTGCCCGCGAAGGTGATCGTGGCCCCGAACTCGCCGAGGGCTCGTGCCCAGGCGAGGACGGAGCCCGCTGCGATGCCCGGCATGATCAGCGGCAGCGTGACCCGGCGGAACGCGGTGAAGCGGGAGGCGCCGAGGGTGGTGGCCGCCTCCTCGTAGCGCGGGTCGGCGGCACGCAGGGTGCCCTCGACGCTGATGACGAGGAACGGCATCGCCACGAAGGTCTCCGCGAGGATCACGCCGGTCGTGGTGAACGGGAGGGTGAGCCCGAACCAGGAGTCCAGCCACTGCCCGATCACGCCGTTGCGGCCGAGGGCGAGCAGCAGTGCCACGCCGCCGACCACCGGGGGCAGAACGAGGGGCAGGGTCACCAGGGCGCGGACCAGGCCGCGGCCAGGGAAGTCGGCGCGGGCCAGCAGCCAGGCCAGGGGGACACCGACGACCAGGCTCAGCGCGGTCGCCGCCGTGGCGCACACCAGGGACAGACGGAGGGCCTCCCAGACCGCCGCACTGGTCAGCTGCTCGGGGAGGCTGCGCCAGGGAGCTCGTACGAGCAGGGCGACCAGTGGGAGGAGCAGGAACGCCAGCCCTGCCAGGGCGGGCACGAGGAGGGGAAGGGGCACGCCTCGGCGGGGACCCGCACGCGGAGGCCGGCGCCGTCGGCCCTCCATGGCGACGGTCTCGGACTTGTCCTTGCCGGGTCCGGTCATGGCGTGAGGAATCCGGCCCCGGTCAGGACCCTCTGGCCCTGTGCGGACTGCACCAGTTGGATGAAGGCCTTGGCGGCGGCGGGGTTCGGCGCGTTCTTGAGGAGGGCGATCGGGTAGTCGTTGACGGCCTTCGCCGACTCGGGGAAGGCCACGCCCGCCACCTTGTCACCGGCGGCCTTCACGTCCGTCTTGTAGACGACGGCGGCGTCGGCCTCCTTCAGCTCGACCTTCGTGAGGGCGCTCTTGACGTCCTGCTCGTAGGAGACCGGCGTGAGCTCGAGGCCCGCGCTCTCCAGGGCCGTCTGGGCGGCGGAGCCGCACGGCACCGTCTTGTCGCACAGGACGACCTTCAGGCCGGACTTCGTGAGGTCCTCGAGGGAGGTGACCTTGTCGGGATTGCCCGGCAGGGTGGCGATCTCCAACTGGTTGCGGACGAAGGTGGCGGGTGCGCCGACCGCGTCCTGCCCGTCCGTCACGATCGCCATGGTCTTGGTGCTCGCGGCGGCGAACACGTCGGCCGGGGCGCCGCCCGTGATGTTCGCGGCGAGGGTGTCGCTGCCGCCGAAGCTGAAGGTGACTTTCGTGCTCGGGTGCTCCTGCTCGAACCGCTTGCCCAGCGTCGTGAAGCTCTCCTGGAGCGAGGCGGCGGCGAAGACGGTCACCGTGCCGGAGAGCTTCGCGGAGGAGCCGGATCCGGCCGTGCCCGAGTCCGCCTCGGATGAGCCGGACGAGGAGCACGCGCTCAGGGCCAGCAGCGCGGCGGCTCCCGCGCCGATCGCCCGCAGGGTCCGGCGGGTCCGGCGCACGGAACGGGTCATCACGGGGCCACTCCCTCGGTCTGCCTGAGAAGAGCCCGTCGGACCCTTCCGTTGCGCCGATCATACTTCCGCATGTGCGAGGCATAAGTCAGGTGTGGCATCGCATGAGCCTGGGTGAAACTCGTACAGGGTGGCATGTGCGTTTGTGCGCACGGAGCGCCGAGAGGAGCCTCAGGCGCGGTCGATGTGGACATTCGTCGACTTGACGCGGGCCGTCGCCTCCATGCCGACCTCCAGGCCCAGTTCCTCGACGGCTTCGCGGGTCAGCAGGGACACGAGACGGTGTGGGCCGGCCTGGATCTCGACCTGGGCGGCGACGTCGCCCAGCTTGATGGCGGTGACGATGCCGGGGAAGGCGTTCCGGGCGGAGGTGTAGGGCGTGTCCTCGTCGGTGTTCGCGGCCTTGGCCAGCTCCACCGAGAACGCGGCCAGGTCCCGCCCGTCGACGAGCCGTCGCCCGCCGTCGTCGCGGTGGGTCGCCACCCGGCCGGCGTCCGCCCAGCGGCGCGCGGTGTCGGGGCTCACGCCGAGCAGCCTGGCTGCCTGGCCGATCGTGTAGGACTGCATGCGGTCACGATAGGGCCGTGAACGGTGGGTCGTGGAGGTGGGGCGGGGCGCGGCGAGGGCCCGCTGGTGGCGCGCTCAGCCGGTGTGGACGCGCGGCCGGCGGGGCCGGTCCGGTTCCGCCTCGCGCAGGACCTCCCGGGTGACCGGGGCGACCTCGCCCTGGCCGAAGAGGAAGAAGCGCAGGAAGTTGGCGAAGGGGTTGCCCTCGGTCCACTCGAAGTAGATGTGCGGGGTGCGGCCGGTCGCGTCGCGGACGTGCAGGAGCAGGGCGGCGAGTGCGTTCGGTATGGAGGAGGACTCCAGGGTCAGGACGCGGTAGCGGTCGTGCAGGACCTCGCCGCGTACGGTCAGGCCTGTCTCGAACTCGGACGGGTCCAGGACCGTGACCTCGACGAAGACGAAGTCCTCTCCGGGGATGTCGTTGTCCTCCCGGATCTGCTCGATCTTGTCGCGGTACTCGGCCTTGTCCCGCCGGTCGGGTTCGTTGGCGATGAACCGGATCTTGCGGCTGGCCATGTCCCGGATGAACCGTTCCGCCATGTCGTCCAGCGTCACGCCGGTCACCCGCAGTTCGAAGGCGCGGGCCAGCCGGGACAGCAGGGAGACCAGGATGATGCCGGCGATGAAGCAGGCGCCGATCTTCACGCCGTCGGGTCGTTCGATGACGTTCATGACGGTCGTGTAGAGGAAGACCGCCGAGATCACGGCGAAGGCGACGGTCCGGTTCCGCTGGCCGGCCTTGCGTGCGGCGATCGTCACCGCGATCGCGGCGGAGCTGATCAGCACCAGTACGCCGGTGGCGTAGGCGCCGCCCTGTGCGTCGACGCTCGCGTCGAAGATCCAGGTGACGAGGAAGGCGACGAGGGTGAAGACGATGACCATCGGACGCACCGCGCGGGCCCAGTGCGGGGCCATGCCGTAGCGGGGCAGGTAGCGGGGCATCAGGTTGAGGAGCCCGGCCATCGCGGAGGCGCCGGCGAACCAGAGGATGGCGATGGTCGAGACGTCGTAGACCGTGCCGAAGGCGCTGCCCAGGTACTCGTGCGCGAGGAACGCCAGGGCGCGTCCGTTCGCCTCGCCGCCCGGCTCGAACTCCTTCTCCGGGATCAGCAGCGTGGTGATGAAGCTGGTGGCGATCAGGAAGGCGCTCATGACCAGGGCGGCGGTGGTGAGCAGCTTCTTCGTGTCGCGGATCCGGCCGGCCGGCCGCTCGTCCGTGTCGTCCGGGTCGCCCTGGACGTGGGGCATGACCGCCACGCCGGTCTCGAAACCGGAGAGGCCGAGGGCGAGTTTGGGGAAGACCAGCAGGGCCACGCCGACCATGGCGAAGACGTTGCCGTGCTCGGCGGTCAGGGCGCTGGACCAGGCGGTGACCACGTGTCCGGCCGTGACGACGTGCCACAGGCCGACGAGCACGACGACGAGGTTCAGCGTCAGGTAGACGCCGACCAGGACGACCGCGACGCCGATCGCCTCGAGGAAGCCCTTGAGGAACACCGCGCCCAGCAGCGCCACGAGGATCAGTGTGATCAGGAGCTGTTTGTCGTGCAGCGTGGCGGTCAGGTGCGGGTTCTCGACGAGGTGGGTGGAGGCGTCCGCCGCCGACAGCGTGATGGTGATCAGGAAGTCGGTCGCGGCGAAGCCGAGCAGGGTCAGGACGAACAGCTTGCCCTTCCAGAAGGACAGCAGCCGCTCCAGCATCGCGATCGAGCCCTCGCCCCGGGGGCTCTCCTCGGCCACTCTCCGGTACACGGGCAGGGCGCCCGCGAGGGTGACGATCACCAGCACGATGGTCGCCACGGGAGACAGCAGGCCGGCGGCGAGGGCCGCGATGCCCGGCTGGTAGCCGAGGGTCGAGAAGTAGTCGACGCCGGTGAGGCACATGACCCGCCACCAGCGCCGGCCCGTGTGCGCGGGTTCGGGTGTGGCGTGCGGGCCCTGGGGGCCGCCGCCCTTGCCCATGTCGGTCAGGCCTTCCAGCATCCAGGAGCGCAGAGGACTGGGCGGGGGGTGTTCGGTGGTGGCCATCGGGCGTGCTCCTGGGGTACGGCTCAGCGTGTCGATCCGGCCATCATGTGTACGGCCGGATCAGCGTAAGCGGAGAGTGAAGCCAGGGCCGACGGATGGCGGGGCTGAGCGCGTCAAGCTTCCGTTAAGAACGTCTGGTGGACGTCAGCAGCAGGTCAAGCAGGTTGCCACCCGGTCCGACGGCCGGTAGGCGGGGTGCG
Organism: Streptomyces sp. NPDC033131; assembly: GCF_055578365.1. Classification (NCBI taxonomy): domain Bacteria; kingdom Bacillati; phylum Actinomycetota; class Actinomycetes; order Kitasatosporales; family Streptomycetaceae; genus Streptomyces; species Streptomyces sp. NPDC033131. The sequence goes on along the minus strand of NZ_JBVIPA010000005.1, from coordinate 293,132 downwards.
TGCCATGCGGGGAGACCGTCCGCAGGCGGGCACCCGGAGTCATGACGTACGGCCTTTTCCGGCCGCCCTGCGCGAGCGGTGCCCCCACTCGGGGACGGAGACACCGGCCAGTCCGCACGGCACCCCTGAAGGAGCACACCGCGGCGGACTCCCGGCCTCGTCGGCTCCCCCGCCGCCTGAACGCCGGGAACCGGGGCGAGCACGGCTGACGGCGTCTTGCCGCGGCTCTCAGGGCCCCCTACAGTGCGCCCCGTAACGTTCGTTGGATCATCCGAAAGTTTCGCCCGTGGCGACGCTCGAAGGGACTGACGCGCATGCGGACGTACGGCAATCCCGTGATCGGTGGCTTCCATCCGGATCCCAGCGTGTGCCGGGTCGGTGACGACTACTATCTCGTGTGCTCGAGCTTCGAGTACTTCCCCGGTGTCCCGCTCTTCCACAGCCGTGATCTCGTGCACTGGCGTCAGATCGGCAACGTGCTGGACCGGCCGGGGCAGTTGGAGCTGCCCGACGACACAGTGGCCTCCGGTGGCATCTACGCCCCGACGATCCGGCACCATGACGGCCGCTTCTACATGATCACGACCAATGTGTCCGGCAAGGGCAACTTCCTCGTGAGCAGCGATCGCCCCGAGGGTCCGTGGTCCGACCCGGTGTGGATCGATCTGCCGGGTATCGACCCCGACCTGGCCTGGGACGACGACGGGAACTGCTGGTGCGCGGTCTCCGGGGTCCGGGTCGCGCGCATCGACCCGGTGACCGGCAAGGTGCTGGAAGGTCCCCTTCCGGTGTGGTCGGGGACGGGACTTCAGCATCCCGAGGCACCGCATCTCTACCGGATCGGCGACTGGTGGTACCTGATGCTGGCCGAGGGCGGCACCGCGCACGGCCACAGCGTCTCGATCGCCCGGGCCCGCGATCCGCGCGGCCCCTACGAGCCGGCGCCGGCCAACCCGGTTCTCTCCCACAGCGGCACCGGTTCGCCGATCCAGTGCACCGGACACGCCGACCTGGTCCAGGCGCCCGACGGCACCTGGTGGATGCTGCTCCTCGCCACGCGCCCCCGCGGCTTCTTCCCGTCCTTCCACGTCCTGGGACGGGAGACCTTCCTGACCCCGGTCGAGTGGGCGGACGGCTGGCCCCGCGTCGGACCGGTGCGCGAGCGGCATCCGGCGCCGGGCGCCTGGCAGCCCGCCGAACTCCCGCCGGAGCGCGACGACTTCGACGCCGGGCAGCTCGCCCCGCACTGGATCTCCCCGCGCACCAGGCCGACGGGCGCCTGGTCGCTCGGTGAGCGGCCGGGGTGGCTGACCCTGCGGGCGGCCGGGGACAGTCTCGACCGGCCGGGACACACCTTCGTCGGACGCCGTCAGCAGCATCCGGAGTGCCGGGTGGCGGCGCGTCTGGATCCCGGAACCGCCCGCGCGGGCCTGTCCGTTCGCCTGGACGAGGCCCACCACTACGACGTCGAGGTCGCCGGGGGCGAGGTGAGCATCGTCGCCCGGATCGGTCCGGTACGGCAGCGTCTCGTCCGCCGGCCCGTGCACGCGGGGCCGGTCACGCTGGTCGTCGAGGTGCGTACGACGTCCCCCGTGCCGCCGACCGCCAGGAGTTCCCGGGACCGGGCGCCGGGAGTCAGACCAGGGGGCCCCGACGCGGTCGTCTTCTCGATCGAAGGCGGTGAACCGCTGGCCGAGTTGGACGGCCGCTACCTGTCCACACAGGTCGCCGGCGGCTTCACCGGTCGTGTGATCGGCATGTACGTCACCGAGGGCAGCGCGTCCTTCGACTGGTTCGCGTACACCCCGTCGAGCTCCTGAAGCAGCCGCTTTCCGGAACAAGTCGGCGGCGGACTCGCTCAACATTCCCCGCGTACAAGGGGTTGCCACCGTTTGGGAGCTGTCTCTAGGGTGCGGCAACAACGAACCTTTCTGGATCAACTCCGAAACTTTCGGTCCAGCGGACAGGCGTGGACGCGCCGTCCCGTACCCAAGGAGCGCAAAATGGGCGACCCGGCACTGTCCCGCCGCGGGTTCCTGGCGGCGTCCGCCGCGGCCGGTCTGGGCATGACGGCACTGAGCGGCTGCGGCGGCGACTCGGACGGAGGGTCGTCGGGGACGACCACCGTCGAGTGGTGGAACATCTCGACCACCGAGCCCACCAAGGGCGTCTGGGCCGCACTGGCCAAGAAGTTCGAGGCCCAGAACCCGAAAGTGAAGATAAAGATCGTTCAACTGGAGAACGACGCCTACAAGTCGAAGATGACCGCGCTGACCGCCTCCGGGAAGCTCCCGGACATCTTCCACACCTGGGGTGGCGGCGTGCTGAAGCAGCAGGTCGACGCGGGGCTCGTCGAGGACCTGACGGACCGCACCAAGCCGTGGGCCGACGGGCTGCTGTCGGTCGCGAAGGAGCCGTACCTGATCGACGAGAAGGTGTACGGCATCCCGTTCGACATCGGCATGATCGGCTTCTGGTACAACAAGGCGCTCTTCAAACAGGCCGGCATCAGCGCGCCCCCCACCACCTGGAGCGGCTTCCTCGACGCCGTGGGCAAGCTGAAGGCCAAGGGCATCACCCCCCTCGCCCTGGCGGGCAAGGAGACGTGGACCGGCATGTACTACTGGGCCTACCTCGCGATGCGCACCGCCGGCGCCGAGGCACTGCAGAAGGCCAACGACGACAAGGACTTCACCGGGGCCGAGTTCGTCGAGGCCGGCGAGCACCTCAAGGAACTCGTCGACCTCAAGCCCTTCCAGAAGGGCTTCCTCGGCGCCGCCTACTCCAGCCCCACCGGCCAGGCCGCCGCGGTGGGCAACGGCAAGGCCGCGATGGAACTCATGGGCCAGTGGGCCCCGGTCGTCGAGGCGGACGCCGGCAAGGGACTCGGTGACGACCTCGGCTTCTTCCCGTTCCCGGAGGTCGAGGGCGGCAAGGGAGCCATCACCGAGGTCTTCGGCGGGGGCGGCGGGCACGCTCTGCGGCAGGGCGCACCGCAGGCCGCCGTCGACTTCCTGAAGTTCTTCGCCTCCGAGGCCACCGACCTGGAACTCGTGAAGAAGACCAGCGTCCTCCCGGTGGTTCCGAGTGCCGAGAGCGCCATCGCCGACCCGAACATCAAGGCCGTACAGGCGCAGTTGAAGAGCGCCACCGGTTTCCAGCTCTACCTCGACCAGGCGTACGCGCCCGCCCTCGGCCAGGAGGTCAACGACAGTGTCGGCGCGCTGATCGCCGGCTCCAAGTCCCCCGAACAGGTCACCGAGTCGATCACCAAGGTCGCGAAGGAAGAGCAGTAGCCGACGATGACCTCCACGTTCCTTCCCGACGAACGGACCGGCCCCGACGTCGGCTTGCCGCCCCCGGACGCAGGCAGCGCCCGGGGGCGGGCCCGGCGCCGCACGCTCAACTGGTTCACCGCGATCGGCTTCCAGCTGCCCGCCCTGGTGCTCTTCGGCGTGCTGGTGCTGCTGCCGATCCTGTTCGCCCTGTACGCCGCGTTCTTCCGCTGGGGCGGCTTCGGCATGCCGTCCGACTACATCGGGGTCGACAACTTCACCCGGCTCTTCGGCGACCCCGTCTTCCTCGGTGACCTGTGGCGCTGCCTGGTCCTCGTCCTGCTGTCGCTCGCCCTGCAGCTGCCCTTCGCGCTCGCCATGGCCGTCCTGCTCAACCAGAAGGTGCGCGGCCGGGCCGTCTACCGGATGCTGTTCTTCGCGCCGTACGTGCTGTCCGAGGCCATCACCGGCGTGCTGTTCAGCATGATCTTCGCGCCGGACGCCGGACTCGCCGACCGCCTGCTGGGCGGGATCGGCCTGGACGGGCTGGGCGGGGAGTGGTTCGCCGACCCCTCCACCGTCATGGCGACCCTCTTCCTCGTCATGACCTGGAAGTACTTCGGCTTCCACATGATGCTCTACCTCGCCGGACTCCAGTCCATCCCCCGGGAGCTGACCGAAGCGGCGCTCATCGACGGCGCCGGACCCTGGCAGCGCTTCCGCAACGTCACCCTGCCGCTGCTCGCGCCGACCCTGCGGATCAGCGTCTTCCTGTCCGTCATCGGATCCATCCAGCTCTTCGACCTGGTGTGGGTGACCACCGCGGGCGGCCCCGACCACCACTCCGAGACCATGGCCGTGACCATGTTCCAGTACGGCTTCAAGCGCTACCAGGTCGGATACGCCAGCGCGATCAGCGTGGTCATGTTCGGCATCAGCCTCGTCTTCGCCCTCGCCTACCAGCGGTTCGTGCTCCGCCGCGACCTCGAAGGAGCGACCACGACGATGAGAGGAGGCGGGAAGTGACGACCGCTCAGAAGCCCCGTGGGAAGTCACTGCCGGTGCACGTCGTTCTCATCGTCGCCGGCGCGGTGATGGTCGTGCCGCTGCTCTACGCGATGGTCTCCGGCTTCAAGTCCACCGACGAACTCTCCCGCAACCCGATCGGGCTGCCCGACTCCTGGGTGATCTCCAACTACACCGACATCCTCGGCTCGGGCGCCTTCTGGCAGCTGCTCGGCAGCAGCACGCTCATCGCCGTGGGGACGACCGTCATCGTCGTCGCGGCCTCCGCGCTCGCCGCGTTCTCCTTCGCCCGGTTCGCCTTCCGGGGGCGGGAGGTGCTGTTCACCCTGTTCACGATGGGGCTGATGTTCCCCTTCGCGGTGGCGGCCCTGCCGCTGTTCCTGCTGCTGCGCTCCATGGGCCTGCTGGACAACCCGCTCGGTGTGATCCTCCCGCAGGCCGCGTTCGGACTGCCCATGACGATCATCATCCTGCGCGGCTTCTTCCGGCAGATCCCGGGGGAGCTGGAGGAAGCGGCCACGCTCGACGGGTGCACCCCGTTCGGGTTCTTCTGGCGGGTGCTGCTGCCCATGGCACGGCCGGCGCTCGGCACCGTGTCCGTCCTCGCCGTCGTCACCAGCTGGAACAACTTCTTCCTGCCGCTGCTGGTGTTCACCGAGTCCACCTGGTGGACCATCCCGATCGGCGTCCAGCAGTTCCAGGGCCAGTACTCCGCGGACACCGCCAAGGTCTTCGCCTACCTGGTGCTGGCCATGGTCCCCGCCCTCGCCTTCTACTCGGTCGCCGAGCGCCAGCTCGTCGGCGGCCTCACCGCCGGTGCGACGAAGGGCTGACCCGCGCCGGCGGACGTACGGCTCACCCACACAACCGCACGTGAGGAGTCGCACCATGCGCACTACGACGATCCGCTCCCGCACCCGGCTCAGACTCGCCGGCGCCCTCGCGACCGTCCTGGTCACCGCGGGCATCGCCACCGGGCCTGCCGCCCAGGCGGGCGAGGAGCACGGCAGGCAGCCCACGCTCGCCGACCTGGCCGAGCGCCACGGCCGCTACTTCGGCAGCGCCACCGACAACCCCGAACTCGTCGACGAGCCCTACAAGGCCATTCTCGGCAGCGAGTTCGACCAGATCACACCCGGCAACGGCATGAAGTGGTACGCCACCGAACCCCAGCAGGGGGTCTTCGACTGGTCCAAGGGCGACGAGATCGTGAACCTCGCCCGTGCCAACCACCAGAAGGTGCGCGGGCACACGCTGGTGTGGCACAGCCAGCTGCCCGACTGGCTCACCGGCCGCGACTGGACGGCGACCGAACTGAGGGCCGTACTGAAGAAGCACATCCAGGCGGAGGTACGGCACTACAAGGGCAAGATCTACGCCTGGGACGTCGTCAACGAGGCGTTCAACGAGGACGGCACCTACCGCGAGACGATCTTCTACAAGACGCTCGGCCCCGGCTACATCGCCGACTCGCTGCGCTGGGCCCACCAGGCCGACCCGAAGGCCAAGCTCTACCTGAACGACTACAACGTCGAGACCATCGGCCCGAAGAGCGACGCGTACCACAAGCTGGCCAAGGAACTCCGGGCGCAGGGTGTGCCGCTCCACGGCTTCGGCCTCCAGGCCCACCTGGCACTCCAGTACGGCTATCCGACCACGCTGGAGGACAACCTCCGCCGCTTCTCCCGGCTCGGCCTGGACACCGCGCTCACCGAGGTGGACGTCCGCATGTACGTGCCCGCGGACGAGGCGAAGCTGGCCACGCAGGCCGAGTGGTACCGCGACCTGACCGAGGCCTGCCTCGCGGTGCGCCGGTGCGTGGGCATCACGCTGTGGGACTACACCGACAAGTACTCGTGGATCCCCGCGTTCTTCGAGGGCGAGGGCGCGGCGCTCCCGTGGGACGAGCAACTGGCGCCCAAGCCGGCGTACTTCGCGATCCGGGAGGCGCTGAGGTAAGGACCCGTTGCTCCGGCGTTCGTGAGGGGGCGCCGGAGCAACGCCCCGTTCCCGGGCTCCCACGAGGGGGGTGCCCGGGAACGGGGGTCTGTGGGCTCTGACGTTCGGGACGGGGCGGGAGCGGCGGGGACTGAGGGCGGGTCATCGGCACTGGCTGGGTGGTGACTGAGGTCTGGCCACCGGCGCCGGCTGCGCGCAGGTGGCGCAGGGCCTGGTCATCCGGTGCGGTCCGGCGACGACGGTGGCCAGGTTCCGGTCAGCGGTGCCGTGCTCGCCCTCACCACCAGTTCCGTGCCCAGCTCCACCCGTGGGGAGTCCGGCTGTTCGTCGTGCGCCAGCCGGAGGACCGTGCGGGCGGCCAGCTTGCCCATGTCGGCGAGGGGCTGGCGGACCGTGGTGAGCGGCGGGGCCGACCAGCGGACTTCCGGAAGGTCGTCGAAACCGACCAGGCTCATGTCCTCCGGGACGCGCAGGCCACGTCGGCGCAGCGCCTCGATCGCGCCGAGTGCCATCTGGTCGCTGGCCGCGAACACCGCGGTCGGCGGTTCGGACAGGTCGAGCAGGGCGTTGCAGCCGGCGAAGCCGGACTCCGGGCGGAAGTCGCCGGGGACGACGAGCGCGTCGTCCACCGCGAGGCCGGCGCCCTCGAGCGCGGCGCGGTAGCCGTCGAAGCGGGCCCGGGAGCAGAGCAGCCGGGGCGGGCCCGCGATCAGGCCGATCCTGCGGTGGCCCAGCGACAGCAGGTGTTCGGTGGCCGCCATGCCGCCCGCCCAGTTGGCGGCCCCGACCGTCGGGACGTCGAGGGCGGGGGAGCCGGCCGGGTCGACGACCACCAGCGGGACGCCGAGGATGCGCAACTCGTCGTGCAGGACCGGCTCCAGCGCCGAGGTGACGAGGATGACGCCGTCGGAGGCACGGGCCCGCAGATTGCGCATCCACTCGCGGGCGTCGCCCGTGCGGCCGTGGATCGCCGACACCACAGTGCCGACCCCGGCCGCGTGCGCGACCTCCTCCACGCCCCGGATGATCTCCACCGACCAGGGGCTGTCGAGGTCGTTGAAGACGAGGTCGAGCAGGGCGGCGCGGGTGCCGGGAGCCGCGGGCCGCTTGCGGTAGCCGTGCCGTCGCAGCAGGTCCTCGACCCGCGCCCGGGTCTGCGGCGAGACGTCGGACCGGCCGTTGACGACCCGGGACACCGTCGGCACCGAGACTCCGGCCCGCCGGGCGATCTCCGTGATCGTGATCTTCCCCCGGGCCTCGGGCGCCGTCTCGGCGTCGGCCTCGCGTGCTGCCACTTCCCCACCTCCGTACCGACTCCCTCGAAACTTCCAGGAGTCTTCCGGAAAAGGGGTGACCGTGGGAAGGGGCACCGGGAAGTGGAGTGGACCGGGCGCAGCGGACGATCAGAACCCGCACGGGGGGTTACACGGAGTGACTGTCCTCGGACATGCGTCGGGGCCGGTGCGCAGTCGGCGCTGCGTGCCGGCCCCTCGGTACTCCGGGCGGTGCGGCGTGCCGCCCGGTGGCGCTCAGGCGGCGGTCATCACCTGTGCGGTGCCCAGCGGGCGGTGCGGGTCGATGACCCGTCCGTCCGGCAGGAGCTCACCGGTGTCCTCGAAGAGCAGAACGCCGTTGCACAGCAGGCTCCACCCCTGTTCCGGGTGGTGCGCCACGAGACGGGCGGATTCCCGGTCGGCGGAGTCGGCTGTCGGACACGGTGTCTGGTGCTGGCACATGGGTGGGATCTTTCGCTCTGTCGTGATGGATGGGCTTGCTGTGGTGTCTGTCCCGCGGCGTGAAGCGTCGTTCATGCCGGCCCCCGTTGTGATAAGTCGGTCGGAACCCAGTGTTGCCCCACGGGCGGCAATCCGCAGGGATTTCGCAGCACCGCTTCTCACAGGTTGATGACGCATCACTCGCGCGGACGGTTCATTCCAACTGCACTGTCACTTCGGGTGGTTCGCGGTGGCCGAATAGGGCTAGTCCGCATGGGTAACAGGCCCGATCCGGCTCGTACGAGCCATTAAGTGCTCGTACGAGCGAATGGGTCGATGGGAATCTCGGTATGAGCCTAAAGGGTGTCGGAAACAGCGTCGTACCCCGCCACCCGGAATTCGGGTACGGGGTACGAAGGTCGCCGCGACGAGGATGTCAGGCCGGTGAGCCCAGCAGCGGGGCCGGAGTCACCCGATGGGTCAGTACCGGCAGCAGGTCGGCCACCCGGTGCGGACGGTGCGCGGCGATTCCGGGTGGTGCCGGCGCCAGCGGTACGAGCAGGTCCGTGGCGGCGGGGTGGCCGGTGGCGCCGTCCGCGGTGCAGTCGCCGTGCAACCAGAGCGTGAGCATGTAGAGACGGGGTACCGACAGCAGTCGTGGTTGATAGGGCTGCGTCATGTTCTCCGCCTGGCGCAGTGCCTGCTCGGTGGAGGCGATGTACGGGCCCTCGAAGAAGCGGGAGAACGCCCAGCCGTCGGGGGTCAGCATGGTCTCCGCCGCGGCCACCGCACGGTCGCCGCAGCGGATCAGGAAACGCCAGCCGGCCAGCCGGGTGGCGGGGGCGCCCGCGGTGTCGACGCCGTCCAGGACGTGCACCGGCAGGGGGAGTTCGGGAGTGAGGGGGCCCTGGGCGTGCAGCAAGGAAGGAGTTCGGGCTTCACGGACCGCGGTGGGGGAACCCAGCGCGGTGAGGACGGAGCGAAGTGCGGGCGCGGGAGCCGGGAGGACATGCAGCGGCATGGTGGGTCGCCTCTCATTCGACAGGCACGGTGGCACGAGGGCGGGGCTGGGCGGACGGCGCTGTCAGCTCACGTGGTCAGAGAGGCGGGGGCCGTGGTCCGGTGACCAGGGGTGCACGCGAGGCCTGCCGTGCGTCACCTGATGGCAGGATCGAAGGGCCGCGGGCGCCAGCCTTCTGCCTTGTTCGCGGAGTTTATACGACACATGTTCAGACGATGTTTCGTCTAGCTGTTTCCGGCGAGGAGAACAAGGGTCCATTCGGTCGGCGATTCGCGGTAATCATCCCGGTTCCCGGCCGGCTGCGCGGCGGTGACCTCGGAAAACACCGGGAGGGCGGACGGCCCATTCTTGTCGGCGTTTTTCACGAGCTCTTTGGGGAACTCGAAGTGCGCCGTGCACCATGCCTGGTGAATGTGCCAGGGGGCACATCCATCAGAGTAGCGGCTGCCGGTCCCGCCCGTGACGTTATCGATCGTCTCGGCTGGGCATCATCCCACCTGACCCGGACACCGGCGGCCGGCCTTCGGCCCGCCCATGCGAGGAGGGACCCTGCGATGGGGGAGAAGGTCGTGGCAGGTCAGTTCGACCTGTCCGATCGCCAGCGCTACCGCGACAAGCTCCGCCGGAACCTGACGGGGCTGGAGCGACTCCTGGCCGAGAAGCGGTTCGACCGCCCCAGGAACCTCATGGGGCTGGAGATCGAACTGAATCTCACCGGGTCCGACGGTATGCCGAAAATGCTCAATGCGCAGGTGCTCGAACGCATCGCAAGCCGAGATTTCCAAACAGAACTCGCCATGTTCAACCTGGAAGTCAACATAGCCCCACACCCATTGGGTGGGAGGGTATTCGACCGGCTGGCCGAGGAACTCCGCACCTCGCTGGCGTATGCCGACAGGAAAGCGGGAGAGCTCGACGCGGGAATCGTGATGATCGGCATTCTGCCGACCCTCGACCGGGACGACCTGGTGTCCTCGAACCTCTCCGACGTCGACCGTTACGTCCTGCTCAACGACCAGATCGTGGCCGCCCGCGGCGAGGACTTCGCCCTCGACATCGACGGCGTGGAGCGCCTGACCTGCAGCTCGAAGTCCATCGCGCCCGAGGCCGCCTGCACCTCCGTGCAGCTCCACCTCCAGGTCACTCCGCACCGCTTCCCCGACGTGTGGAACGCCGCCCAGGCCGTCGCCGCCGCCCAGATCGCCGTGGGCGCCAACTCGCCGTTCCTGTTCGGCCGCGAGCTGTGGCGCGAGTCGCGGCCGCCGCTGTTCCAGCAGTCCACCGACACCCGCCCGCCCGAACTCCAGGCCCAGGGCGTGCGCCCCCGCACCTGGTTCGGCGAGCGGTGGATATCCTCCGCGTACGACCTCTTCGAGGAGAACCTGCGCTACTACCCGGCTCTGCTGCCCATCTGTGACGACGAGGACCCGCTGGAGGTCCTTGACGGGGGCGGCATCCCGAAGCTCGCCGAGCTCGTCCTGCACAACGGAACCGTCTACCGCTGGAACCGCCCGGTCTACGGCATCGCGGACGGCGTCCCGCACCTGCGCGTCGAGAACCGCGTGCTGCCCGCCGGTCCCACCATCACCGACGTCATCGCCAACGCGGCCTTCTACTACGGCCTCGTGCGCGCCCTCGCCGAGGAGTCGCGGCCCATCTGGAGCAGGCTGCCGTTCGAGACCGCCGCAGCCAACTTCGACGCCGCGTGCCGGCACGGCATCGACGCCCGCCTCACCTGGCCCCGGCGCGGCCGGTACGGCGGCACGACCGAGGTCGACGCCGTCAGTCTCGTACGGGACGAGCTGCTGCCGCTGGCCGCGACCGGACTCGACGCGTGGGGCATCGAACCCGCCGACCGGGACCTGTACCTCGGCGTCATCGAGGAACGCTGCCGACGCCGGGTCAACGGTGCGTCCTGGCAGGCCGCGACCTTCCACCGGGCCCTGGAGAGCGGCCTGTCCCGGGAGGCCGCACTGGCCGCGACGACCCGGTGGTACCGCGAGCTGATGCACAAGGGCGAGCCGGTGCACACCTGGCCGGTGGGGCTGCCGGAGCCGGTGCCGCTGGGCTGAGGTGAGGAAGCGGGCACCGGTCGGTGCCCGCACCCCGCTGCCACGATCGTCTCGAGGATCATCGAGTGGACCCGGAACGGCTCGCCGGCCTCGTGGACGGTGTCACCGGTGGTCCGGTGATCGGTCACGACCGGGGGTCGCCGCCGCCCGTCCCATACTGATCGGGCAAGCTGTGATGTCCCATGACGGTGGTGGCCCTCCCTGTTGAGTCCCGGCCGGCCGTGGGGATGCGGCGGGATCACTCAACTTGGAGGCAGGTGTGCAGTCCGAGGCGGGCTCGGTGGCCGGTTCCTTTCCTGAGGAGCGGCCCTCACGACGGGTCCTTCGGGACGAGACCCTGCTCGTTCTGGGGGTCTCGCTCGGTGCGAGTGGTGTGTCCGCCCTGATCAGCTTTGTCGGTTCGGTCACCAAACCGGGAGGCCTCAAGGACCAGGCGGCCACCCTCAACGCATCGGCCGCCCCCGGTCGTCCCTGGCTGGATCTCGCCTGGCAGCTGTTCGGGATCGCCTCGGCGCTGGTGCCCGTGGCGCTGGTCGCGCACTTCCTGCTCCGCGAGGGGCGGGGCCTGCGCACCCTCGGCTTCGACCGCACCCGGCCCTGGCCCGACCTGGGCCGGGGGGCCGCGGTCGCGGCGGTCATCGGCAGCACCGGGATCGCCTTCTACCTGGCGGCGCGCGGCCTCGGCTTCAACCTCACCGTGGTGCCCGAGGCGCTGCCCGAGGTGTGGTGGAAGTATCCGGTGCTGATCATGTCCGCGATGCAGAACGCGATCCTCGAAGAGGTCATCGTGGTGGGCTATCTGCTGCGCCGCCTCGGCCAGTTGGGCTGGACGCCCGGCACCGCGCTGATGGCCAGTTCCGTACTGCGCGGCTCGTACCACCTCTACCAGGGCATCGGCGGCTTCATCGGCAACATGGTGATGGGCGTCGTGTTCGTGTACCTGTACCGCCGCTGGGGCCGCGTGGGCCCCCTGGTGGTGGCGCATTCCCTGCTCGACATCGGGGCGTTCGTGGGCTACGCGCTGCTGGCGGGGAAGGTGGGCTGGCTGCCGACGGCGTGAGCCGACGGCGGCATGCCCTGCCCTGCGCCCTCCGCCGGCCTGATCAGGCCAGCAGCTCGCCCTCGATCACCGTCACCGCGTGGCCGGTCAGCAGGGTGCGGTCGCCGCGCAGTTCCGTACGGACCAGCCCGGAGCGCGCGGAGGCCTGGAGGCCCGTGAGGCCGGGGCGGCCGAGGCGCTCGGACCAGTAGGGGCCGAGCGCCGTATGTGCGCTGCCCGTGACCGGGTCCTCGTCGATGCCGAGGCGGGGGAAGAAGCAGCGGGAGACGAAGTCGTAGCCGCGGGCGGGGTCCTCGGCGCGGGCGGTGACGATGACGCCGCGCTCGGAGTGGGCGACGAGGGCCTTGAGGTCGGGCGCGAGGGAGCGGACCGTCTTCTCGTCGGGGAGCTCGACGAGCAGGTCGCCGAGGTTCGGCCCGGTGTCGAAGGCGGTCAGCGGCTCGGCGCCGAGGGCCACGGCGACACCGGCCGGGAGCTCGACCGCGGTGAGCGGTGCCGTCGGGAAGTCCAGCGTGATCGAGCCGTCCTCGCGGGGGATCGCGAGGAGCACACCGCTGCGCGTGGCGAACCGCACCGGGCCCTCGTGGGCACCGGTGGTGTGCAGGACGTGGGCCGTGGCGAGCGTGGCGTGACCGCACAGGGCGACCTCGGCGGCGGGCGTGAACCAGCGCAGCGCCCAGTCGGCCTCGCCGCCTGCGGGCAGCCGGTGGGCGAACGCCGTCTCGGCGTGGTTGACCTCCAGGGCGATGCTCTGGAGCCGGTCGTCCGCTAAGAAGGCGTCGAGGAGCAGGACGCCGGCCGGGTTGCCGGCGAAGGGACGGTCGGTGAAGGCGTCGACGATTCGGATGCGCATGTCTCGACGCTAGGGGCTCTCCTGAGGCGGGGGCCAAGGCCAATTCCTCCCAACTGGCCCCATTCGGGGGCGGTGTCGGGTGAGGAGGCCCCGGCTCGAGGTCTTGCCATGCGAACGCTTCCGATATATCGTTAACGCATCGCGACAGATCAACGATGGAATGGAGTGATGGCGATGCGTTCCCACGGATTCGAACGTGGACATGGCGGCGCCGGCCGCGAGGGCGGCCGAGGCGGCTTCGACGGTCGGCGGGGTGCCTTCGGGCCCTTCGGGCCGGGTGGCCCCGGTGGCGGTCCCGGCTTCGGCGGACCGGGCTTCGGGCCGGGGCCCTGGGGGCCCCGGGGACGAGGCGGACCGCGGGGGAGGGCGCGGCGCGGTGACGTGCGCGCGTCGATCCTGGCCCTGCTGAAGGACCGGCCCATGCACGGGTACGAGATGATCCAGGAGATCGCCGAGCGCAGTGGCGGGGCGTGGAAGCCCAGTCCCGGCTCGGTGTACCCCACCCTCCAGCTGCTGGAGGACGAGGGGCTGATCATCAGCGCCTCCGAGGGCGGCAAGAAGCTGTTCTCGCTCACCGACGCCGGCCGCACCGCGGCCGAGGAGGGCCCTGAGGCGCCCTGGGAGGAAGCCTCCCGTGGTGTCGACTGGGAGGCTCTGGGTGAGATCCGCCAGGCCGGCTTCGGTCTGATGGAGGCGTTCGGGCAGGTCTGGAAGACCGGCAGCAAGGAACAGCGCGAGAAGGCGGTCGGCGTGATCAACGACGCCCGCAAGAAGCTGTACCTGATCCTCGCCGATGAGGACTGAGCGCCCTGCGGCAGTGAGGCGGCGCCCCGTGGAATGATCCGCGGGGCGCCTTCGCGTGGGCGGCCGGGCAGCCCTGTGGCCGGAGGGCCGTCAGCTCACCAGGCCCGCCAGCTTGCGCAGCGACTCGTTCAGGGCAGCCGTCGCCGAGTCCTTGAGCTTGCCCGCCATCAGCGAGACGGCGGCGCCGGTGAACTCGCCGTCGATGCGGACCGTGGTGGCGTCGTCGCCGTCGGGGGTGAGGGTGTAGCGCGTGGCGACGGTCACGGCCATCGGGCCCTGGCCGCGGATCGCGAGTACCCGGGCCGGCTCCAGTTCCTCGATGGTCCACTCGACCTCGGCCGGGAACCCCATGAGTTTCATGTTCTCCCGGAACGTCCCGCCCGCGGCGAGGCTTTGCGGGCCGCCCTCGGGGAAGCTGGTGTGGGTCGTGTTCCACTCGCCGTACGCGGACCAGTCGGTCAGCCGGTCCCAGACCTTCTCCGCGGGTGCCTGGATCCGTGCCTCCGCGCTGACTTCGGCCATGCGACCACCTCTCCGTGTCGGGCTGGGGTGTCGCGGAACGTAGCCGCAGGCCCCGGAACATTCAATACTGACGAGCCATCAGAAATGCTTCGGGTGGGCGCGTCCGGCGCGAGGCAAGGCGGCGCGCGCCCCTCGGGGCATCAGGGTGTGATCTCATCCGTAAGGAGGAGATTCCGGCCTGCGGGGTCCCCTTCCCGTGGGACGGGAAGATGCTTCCTTTCGCGGATGACCCGAGAGGGCGGGACTGATGGGGTAGGGGGTGTGCAAGCCCGTATCCACCGGCAGTCGGCCCAAGGGCCCGGCGGCCGGCCCCCGGTCCTCCCGGACAACGATGCCAGGCCCAGTGCCGAACTGGCAGCGGTGCTCTCCGGCGCCCGTCGGCGGGCGGTCCGGGACGGCGACCGGCAGATCGACACGGCCCACCTGCTGCACTCCCTCCTGGAGAGCGACCCGGAGGTGCGGGAATTCTTCGACGCCGAACCGCAGTTCGCCCGCCTCCTGGGCTACCTCGTGCAACGCAGCATCGGATACGGGCTGCGCTGGCAGGGCACTGTCGAGGACTCCGGCGCCGTACCGGTCGTGACCGGGGCGGAGGGCTTCTCGCCGCTGGCCGCGGGGGCGATGGAGTACGCCAGGGCGCGCGCCGCCCGGCGTGGCGGCGGCCCGGCCCGTGGCATCGACCTGCTCGCGGCGATCGTCGTGGACCCGCAGGCGCGGGCCGTCGAGGTGCTGGGCCGGGCCGGGATCGACGCGACGGATGTGCTCGTCCGGGTGGACCGCCGCCTCGCGGCGAATCCGGTGAGCGGAACGTAGGGAACAGTTCCGGTCCAACCGCTGAGACAGGTGTCAACGGGGGTGACGCTCATGTCATCGCCTGTCATCATGTGCCGGTGCATACGTCTGAGAGCAGTCAGGGCAACCGCGGAAGGGGCGTCGGGCTCGGCCTGGCGCTCGCGTCCGCGCTCGCCTTCGGCGGATCAGGAGTCGCGGCCAAGCCGCTCATCGAAGCGGGCCTCGACCCGCTCCACGTGGTGTGGCTGCGGGTGGCGGGCGCGGCCGTGGTGATGCTGCCGGTCGCCGTACGCCACCGCGCGCTGCTGCGCCGCCGCCCCGCCCTGCTCGCCGGCTTCGGTCTGCTCGCGGTGGCCGGCGTCCAGGCCTGCTACTTCGCCGCGATCTCCCGCATACCCGTCGGGGTCGCACTGCTCGTCGAGTACCTCGCACCCGCCCTCGTGCTCGGCTGGGTGCGGTTCGTGCAGCGGCGGCCGGTGACGCGTGCCGCCGCACTCGGCGTGGTCCTCGCGGTCGGCGGACTCGCCTGTGTCGTCGAGGTCTGGTCGGGTCTGAGCTTCGACGCCCTCGGTCTGCTGCTCGCGCTCGGTGCCGCCTGCTGCCAGGTCGGCTACTTCGTCCTGTCCGACCAGGGCAGCGACTCCGGCTCCGAGGCCCCCGACCCGCTCGGAGTCATCGCGTACGGCCTCCTCGTCGGCACCGCCGTACTGACCGTCGTGGCGCGTCCCTGGAACATGGACTGGTCCTTGCTCGCCCGCAGCGCGGACATGGACGGTAGGCCGGTGGCCGCCGGTCTGCTGCTCACCTGGATCGTGCTCGTCGCCACCGTGCTCGCCTACGTCACCGGGGTGGTCTCGGTGCGCCGGCTCTCGCCGCAGGTCGCCGGTGTCGTGGCCTGCCTCGAAGCGGTCATCGCCACCGTCCTCGCCTGGGTGCTGCTCGGCGAGCACCTTTCGGCACCGCAGATCATCGGTGGCACGGTCGTCCTGACGGGAGCGTTCATCGCCCAGTCGTCGGCGCCCGCCAAGGGCTCCCCGGAGCCGGTGGCGAGCGGTGGCACGGAAAGTGAGTTGTCGGCCCGCGGAACCGCCACCTAGGCTCCCGATCATGCACCTGCACCGCATCGTTCTTCCGCCGCCGGCCGCCTGAGGCGGGCCATCCGGCGAAGCGGGGTGTCCGAGACCCACTCCGAGACCCCCTGAGCCCGGCAGCACACCGCCGGGCGGAACGGTGCCGCCCGCAGACGAAGTCCGCGGACCCCGCCCAGCGGGCGTCCTTTCCCGAACTTCAGCGCACCTTGCGCACTGCGGAGAGAACGCGTGTCGAATGCTGCTTCCGGCCTGCCCATCGGGCGAGGCCTTCTCTACCTGATCGTCGCCGGCGTCGCCTGGGGCACCGCCGGCGCGGTCGCTTCCCTGGCCTATGGCGCCAGTGACATCGGACCCGTCGCCCTGTCCTTCTGGCGCTGCGCGGCCGGGCTCGTCCTGCTGCTCGCCGCCCGCCGCCTGCTAACGGGCGGCGCGCGGACGGCCGTACGGGAACCGCTGCGTCACAAGGCGCGGCGGGCCGGTGTCACGGGGGTCTGTCTGGCCGTGTTCCAGACGGCCTACTTCGCGTCCGTCGAAGCCACCGGCCTCGCCGTGGCCACCGTCGTCACCCTCGGCGCCGGTCCCGTCCTCATCGCGCTCGGCGCGAGGCTGACCCTGGGGGAGCGGCTGGGACGGGGCGGGGCGCTCGCCGTCGTCGGGGCGCTCGCCGGGCTCGGGGTGCTGATGCTCGGGGGCGAGGACGCGTCCGTGCGCCCCTGGGGTGTGCTGTTCGGGCTGGTGTCGGCGGCCGGGTGCTGTGTGATGACCCTGGTCACGCGGGGGCGGGGCCGGGACGGCGGTGCGGACGCCGCGAGTACGTCCGTGTGGACGCTCGCGGTCACGAGCCTGTGCCTGCTGCCGTTCGCCCTGGCCGAGGGGTTGGTGCCGCACACCGCGGAACCCGGCCTGCTCCTGTGGCTGTTGGCCTACATCGCGGCCGTCCCCACGGCCCTCGCCTACGCCCTCTACTTCGCGGCCGCCGCGGTCGTCCGGTCCACCACCGTGTCCGTGATCATGCTGCTGGAACCGGTGGGAGCCGCGGTGCTCGCCGTGGTGCTGCTCGGTGAACGGCTCACCCCCACCACGCTGGCCGGCACCCTGCTGATGCTCGGGTCGGTCGCCGGGCTCGCGGTGGCGGAGAAGCGAGGTGACCTGGACGGGGAACCGGTGCTCATGTGACGCGGAGTGGCCCTTCCCGACGGGAAGGGCCACTCGTCGCTCAGGTTCCGCGCCGGTTCAGCAGGTGCTCGCGCGCCGCCGCGTCCCGCGGGCCGCCGCGGTCCGCGAGGCCGGCCGCGATCCGGTCCTGGACCTCCGCGGGCCGGTGTCCCGCGTACTTGAACTTCGCCCGGACGGCGACCATGTCGAGCAGCATCCCGCGGATCCCGGCCGGCAGTCTGCCGTACGGCGCCTCACCCACCGCGGCCCGTGCGGAGCCGCCCTCCGGCTGGAAGTGGCCGAGGTGCCGGTCGAGGAGCGCGGCCTTCTCGGCCGGATCGTCCAGGACCTGGGCCGTGCAGCGGAAGCTGGACCGCCGCGTACGGGCTCGTCGGGGTGCCGTGCTCGGAAGGGCTGTCCGGCGGCGCCTGCCAGGGACCGGGGACCTGGACATGGTCGTCGACCACGCTCAGCACGACCTCCGGATTCGCCTCCAGGGCCTGCCACCGGGGTGGTTCGGACGGGCCAGGTGCGTCAGCACCTCGCCGCGCTCGGCGTCGTAGGCGAAGTGCAGGGGCTGGACGTACGGCGGCTCGCCCGGAAGGCCGTTGACGGCGAGCTGTCAAAAGTCGTGGACGGCCGGCCGGCCCTGCCGTTCGGCATCGTCGCGGGGCGCGTCCCAGGGGTGGATCAGCATCAGAGGGCCCGGAGGTAGTCGGGGACCGCGGTCCCGGGGGCCAGGCCGGCGTCGCCGAGAGGAGTCTCGTAGCCCTTGCGCAGCGGGACGACTCCGGCCCAGTGCGGGAGGGCGAGGTCCTCGGGCTCGTCGTTGACACCGCCGGTGCGGAGCTTGGCGGAGACCTCGTCGAGGTCGAGGCGGATCACGGCGGTGGCGGCGAACTCCTTCTTGTTGGCCGGCCGCGAGTCCCGGGACCGGCCCGGTACGACGTGGTCGACCAGCGCGTCCAGGGCCAGCCGCTTCTCCTCGGGGTCCGTCACGTCATGGGCGATGCCGTGCACGACGACCGACCGGTAGTTGATCGAGTGATGGAAGGCCGAGCGGGCCAGGATCAGCGCGTCGACGTGCGTGACCGTCAGGCACACGGGGAGCCCGAGGTCGGCCTGTCCGGTCATCCGCAGCGGGCGCGAACCCGTCGAGCCGTGGACGTACAGCCGCTCGCCGACCCGGCCGTACAGCGTGGGCAGCACGACCGGGGCGCCGTCACGGACGAAACCCAGGTGGCAGACGTAGGCCTCGTCGAGTATCGCGTGCACCAACTCCCTGTCGTAGGAGGCCTTGTGCGCGGCGCGGGTGGGGACGGTGCGGTCGGTCGGGGCGTAGGCGGCGGGCTGCGTCGTCGTCTGCTGGGTCCCCTGCATTGCACTCTCCATTGCACTAGTGCATAATTAGCTTTGTGCTAGGAGATTATCGGATCACGGGCCGGCGTGCAGCAGAGATTTCGGCGAGCATCGAGCAGGCGGTGGGCGCCGGTGGACTGCCCCCCGGTCAACTCCTGCCTCCCATGCGGGAGTTGGCGACCGAACTGGGCGTGAATCCCAACACCGTCGCGGCCGCGTACCGCACCCTGCGCGAGCGCGGGGTCATCGAGACCGCCGGGCGCCGGGGCAGCAGGGTGCGGCCCAAGCCGGCCACGACCGGGCGCGAGCACATCCGCGTGGACGTGCCAGAGGGCGTGCGGGACGTGTCGAACGGCAACCCGGACCCCGCGCTGCTGCCCTCCCTCGCGCAGGCGTTCGCGGCGGCCGCCGAGCAGAGCGACCGGCGGCCGGTCATGTACGGAGACGATCCCGTCGAGCCGGAGTTGGCGCGGCTCGCACGAGCCGGACTGGACGCCGACGGAGTGCCGGACGGGCCCCTCGCCGTCGTGTCGGGCTCGCTGGACGCCATCGAGCGGATCCTCGCCGCCCACCTCAAGCCGGGGGACGTCGTCGCGGTGGAGGATCCGGGATGGGGTGGTCTGCTCGACCTCGTCCCGGCGCTCGGGCTGCGCACCGCCCCCGTGCGGATGGACGACGAGGGGCCGCTCCCGGACGACGTGCGGCGGGCTCTGGAGTCCGGGGCGCGCGCCCTGATCGTCACCGACCGGGCGCAGAACCCGACGGGGGCGGCGGTGAGCGCCACACGCGCGCGTGCCCTGAGGTCCGTGCTCCTGGCGTATCCGGAGACCCTGCTGATCGAGGACGACCACGGCCACGGCATCGTCGACCTGCCTCTGCATCCCCTCGCGGAAGTCACCCGCAGCTGGGCCTTCGTGCGCTCGGCCGCCAAGGCGTACGGCCCCGACCTGCGGCTCGGCGTGTTCACCGGGGACGCCGTCACCGTCGACCGGGTGCGCGGACGGCAGCGGCTCGGGCCCGGCTGGGTCAGCCGGATCACGCAGGAGGCCGTGCGGCGGCTGTGGGCCGACGGCGCTCTGGACACGCCGGCGGTGGCGGCCGCGTACCGGGCGCGCCGGACACTGCTGATCGACGCGCTGGCGGTCCGCGGTGTCGAGGCCCACGGGCGCTCCGGTCTGAACGTGTGGATCCCCGTGCCCGACGAGACCGGAGCGGTCGCCCGGCTGCTGCACTCCGGCTGGGCCGTGGCGCCCGGCGCCCGCTTCCGGATGAGCGCACCGCCCGGAATCCGGATCACCGTCGCGACACTCGCCGAGCATGAGACCGGCCCGCTGGCGGACGCGGTCGCCTCCGCCGTCAGGCCGGCCCCGGTTCGCGGTTACGTCTAGGACCTGGCTTCGGTGAGGGACTGCGCGGGGCTGTCCTGGCTGTCCCGGCTGTCGGCGGGAGCGCCGGGGACGGACCCGGGGTCGAACGGGGGTTCGGACTCGGTAGGCGCCCCGGGAGCGGCCCCCCGTACGGGAGCGGGCCCGGCCCCGTCCCTGGCCCCGTCCCCGGACCTGGCCCCGTCCCCGTCCCGGGCCTGGATCCGGACTCGGACCTGGACCTGGCCCCGTCCCGGGCCTGGATCCGGACTCGGACCTGGACCTGGCCCCGTCCCCGGGCCTGGATCCGGACTCGGACCTGGACCTGGCCCCGTCCCCGGGCCTGGATCCGGACTCGGACCTGGACCTGGCCCCGTCCCGGGCCTGGATCCGGACTCGGACCTGGACCTGGACTCGGACCTGGACCTGGACCTGGACCTGGACTCGGGCACGGACCTGGACCTGGACCTGGACCTGGACCTGGACTCGGGCACGGACCTGGACCTGGACCTGGACCTGGACTCGGGCACGGACCTGGACCTGGACCTGGACCTGGACCTGGACCTGGACTCGGGCACGGACCTGGACCCGGGCACGGACCTGGACCTGGACTCGGGCACGGACCTGGACCCGGGCACGGACCTGGGCACGGGCCTGGGCCCGGACCCGGCCCCGGCCCCGGACCTGGATTCGGCCTCGGACCTGGACCTGGACCTGGCCCCTGACCTGGGTCCGGACTCGGACCTGGATCCGGACCCAGGCGCGAACCTGGGCGCGGCCCCAGGCCTCGGCCCGGCCCCGGAAGCGGGCCCGGTCCCGGTCCTGGCCCCGTCCCCGGACCTGGACCCGGACCCAGGCACGAACCTGGGCGCGGCCCCGGCCCCGGACCCGGGTGCAGGCGCGGCGCCGGCCCCGGGAGCGGGTACGGACGGGGGCCCGGTCCCGGTCAGAGCCCCAGCCCCGGCCCCGGGCTCTGAAACGGCGTGGCGGTCGCGTCCCTTCGGCCTCGCCTGCGTCAGCGCCGCCCCCGCCAGGACGATCGCCGCGCCGACCGGTGTCGACCAGCTCAGCGATTCGCCGAGTATCGCGACGCCGGCGGCCGTGGCGATGACCGGGATGAAGTAGGTGACCATCTGGGCCGTCGTCGGGCCGACCTCGGCGACCAGGCCGTACTGGAGGAGGACCGCGAGCCCCGTGCCGAGGGCGCCCAGCGCCGCGATCGCCAGCAGGGGAGTGATCGCGAAGTGGCTCGGAAGGCTCGTGAACATCGGGGTGACGACCGCCAGTTGCAGCGTGGCCAGCAGCAACTGGGCCCCGGTCATCGACAGGTTCGAGTGGCCGGAGCCGGCCAGGGTGCGACGGACGTAGATCCAGCCGATCGGATAGCTGAGCGAGGCCAGCAGGGCCATCGCCGTGCCCGTGGCGTCCAGGCCGTGGAAGCCCTGCCAGGCGCCGAGGACCGTCAGGACGCCGAGGAAGCCGAGGCCGAGACCGGCGACACGGACCCGGGTCGGCCGGTCCTCGGAGAGGGCGACCAGGGACAGGGCCATGCCCCACAGCGGCGAGGTCGCGTTGCAGATGCCCGCGAGCGTGGACGGGATCGTCAGCTCGGAGTAGGCGAAGAGCGAGAACGGCAGCGCGTTCAGGAAGAGCGCGGCGACCGTCAGATGCGCCCAGGTGCGCGCTCCGCGCGGGAGCCGTTCCCGCCGCAGGGCCATCGCGGCGGCGAGCACCGCCGTACCGAAGACCAGGCGCCCGAGCGTGACCTGGAAGGGGGCGTAGCCCTCGGTGCCCACCTTGATGAGCAGGAAGCTGAAACCCCAGATCAGCGAGAGGACGCCGAAGCGCAGGCGCCAGTCGAGGGCGGGGCGGAGGCGGGCGGCGGTCCGGACCTCTGTGCGGGTGGCGGTGACGGTGGTCATGGGGACAACGATGGAGCCGACGACCTCGTAGCACAATCGAGATTTCTCGCGCGGTATCTCGTAGTATTGCTTACATGTTGAACCTGGAGCGCCTGCGTACCCTAGACGCCCTCGCCCGGCACGGCTCGGTGAGTGGCGCCGCCGAGGGACTGCACATCACCACGTCGGCCGTCTCACAGCAGATGTCCAAGCTGGAGCGGGAGGTCGGCCAGCAGCTCCTCGCCAAGAACGGGCGGGGCGTGCGGCTCACGGACGCGGGCCGGCTGCTCGCCGAGCACGCGGCACGCATCCTGTCGCAGGTGGAGCTCGCCCAGTCCGACCTGGAGGCCCAGCGCGGGCAGGTCGTCGGCGAGCTCAGACTGTCGGCGTTCCCGACGGCCGCGCGGGGCCTGTTCCCCACCGCGCTCGCCGCCCTGCGCGTCCAGCACCCGGCCCTGCGGATCCGCTCCTCCGAGCTCGAACCCGAGAGCGGCATCGCCGGGGTGATCCGCGGCGACCTCGACCTCGCGGTCGTCCTCGACTGGTACAACAAGCCGATGCCGCTGCCCGACGGCCTGGTCAAGGCACACATCCTGGACGACCCCGCCGACGTGGCGCTGCCGGCCGGCCACCGGCTCGCGGACCGTGACGAGGTGGACCTCGGCGAGTTCGCCGAGGACGAGTGGATCACCTGGGGCGAGGGCGAGTTCTGTCACGAGTGGCTGATGTTCACGCTGCGCTCCAAGGGCATCGAGCCGATCGTCGGCCACCGCGCCGCCGAGACCCACACCCAACTCGGACTGGCCGCCGCGGGGTTGGGGGTGTGCATCGCCCCCCTGCTGGGGCGCCACCCGATGCCCGCCGAGGTCGTCACCGTCCCGCTGAAGCAGCGGGTGCGCCGCCACGTGTACGTCGTCTGGCGTGCGGACGCCGACCGCCGCCCGTCGATCCGGGCGGCGGTCGAGGCGCTCAAGGCGGCGGCCGAGAAGCTCGGTTGAGTCAGGCCGACCCGAGCTTGCGGAAGTCCCAGGAAACGACCTTCTCCGGGGTCAGCCGGATCCACGCGTGCCGCCCGTCGTGCGGCATTTCGTCGAGACGGAAGTTCTTGCGCGCGAACAGGGTCTCGGGCAGATCGAGTTCGGCGCACAGCTCCCCGGTGCGCGGGGCCTCGCCCACGAAGTCCACGGTGCCGGACAGCTCGACGCCGCGCAGTTCGTCGTACTCCTCACCCGTGTCCACGACGATCGCGACCCGCGGATCGCGCCGCAGATCGGTCCACCGCTTGCTGCGCACCACCGAGTAGAGCCACATCGACGTGCCGTCCCAGGCGAACCAGAGCGTGCTCACGTGCGGGGCGCCGGTCGCGGACACGGTGGCGACCCGGCAGGTGCGCTGGCTGGTGAGGAACTCGTCCAGCTCGCCGGGTGTCATCATGATCTTGCGGCCTCGGCGCTGAGTGACGGTCATGCGGCCCCCTCTTTCTCTCACGTCGTGTCAGAGGAGATCCTCTGACATCACGTCAGAAAAGGATGGGTCGTCTTCCGTCCCCGCGCAATGGTGGCTAATCTCACCCGGCCCACAGCCCGTCGGCGACCAGGGGAAAGCCATGCCGTCGTACGAACAGCTCAGTGAGCTCCTCGCCCCCGAGACCACCGTCCTTCTCACCGTCGAGTGCCAGCAGGGCGTCGTCGGACCCGACAGCGCCCTGCCCGAACTCGCCGAGGAGGCACGCTCGTCGGGAGCGCTCGCCAACGTCGCCCGTCTCGTCGCCGCCGCGCACCGGGGCGGCGTCCAGGTGATCCACGCGGTCGCCGAACGCCGCCCCGACGGCCGCGGCGCCAGCCGCAACGCCCGCCTCTTCCGCGCCGCCGAACGGCTGCCCGTTCAGCAGCTGTCCGGCACCACCGCGGTGCGCCTGGCCCCGCCCATCGAGGCCGCCGAGGAGGACCTCGTCGTACGACGGCTGCACGGGCTGTCGCCGATCCAGGGAACCGAGGTCGACGCCCTGCTGCGCAACCTGGGCTGCCGCACGCTGATCGTGACCGGGGTCTCGGCCAACGTGGCGATCCCCAACGCCGTCTTCGACGCCGTGAACCGCGGTTACACCGCCGTCGTGCCGACGGACGCCATCGCGGGGGTGCCCTCCGACTACACCCCCGCGATGATCCGCCACACCCTCGCACTGGTCGCCACGGTCGCGACCACGGACGAGGTGCTGGCCTGCGTCAGCCGGCAGCGCCGTACGGTCCGGCGCTGACGGTCACGCGAGGGTGATCGAATCCCCGCTCACGGTTATCTGCATCTCCGGCAGCGGCTTCTTCGCCGGACCGCTCTTCACGCTGCCGTCGGTGATCGAGAAGTTGCTGTTGTGACAGGGACAGTTGATGACGCCGTCGGCGACGCTCTTCACCGCGCAGCCCTGATGGGTACAGGTGGCCGAGAACGCCTTGAACTCGCCCGCGGTCGGCTGGACCACCACCACCTTCTGGTCGGCGAAGACCTTTCCGCCGCCCTCGGGGATGTCGGCGGTCGCCGCGAGCGCCGTGCCGCCCCCGGCGTCGCCGTCGGCCGAGCCGTCCCCGGTGGGGCTGCTGCCGGACGAGTCGGCGGGGGCGGACGAGCTCGACGAGTCGTCGTCCGAGCCGCCGCACGCGGTCAGCGCGACGGCGAGCCCAGCCGCTCCGGCAGCCGCCACGACGGTACGACGGCCCGGCCCCGAGGTGGGCTTGAACGATGCGCTGGTCATGGTGCGATTCCCTTCGGGAGGTTGCGCGATGTGCCGACACATACGGCCGACGCAGATCGCCTGTTCAGACAACGTCGAATCTTGGCCTGCTCGCTAGGAGCCGTGGGTAAAGCGGAGCTGTCGGTTCGCTGTCCGGTCCTGTCGGTTTCCTGTCCGGGCCGGCGCGGGCCGCCTCCGCTGCCGGCAACGGGGCGGCCGCCGACCGTGGTGACGGCATCGTCGGGCGAAAGTCGAACACCTGTAGTTGTGCTGCGTGTTCGAATCCATCTACTTTTGCCGGTCATGACCATGACGCGCAGATCGATCATCAAGGGCATGGCCACCGCACCGTTCATCGGTGTGGCCGGCAGTGTGCTCGCCCCCACCACCGCTCACGCGGCCACCATCAACGCCGGCCAGTTCAGCCTCACCAGCCGGTCCTCCAACAGCCACGGCCAGTTCGCCGATCTGGCGGCCGGCCTGGCGAACAGCCTCACCCAGGTCGGCGCGACCACCGTCATAGCCGACACCAACCGCAGCGCCAGAGCCCTCACGAGCGCGCCCAGTACCGCTACGGCCTTCCAGACCGGCTTCGCCTGGGACACCGACGACCAGGCGGTGGACTACTGGATACCCCAGGGCGTCACCACCAGCGCCGACGCCTACGGCAACGGGCTCTACCCGGAGGGAGGGAGCAACAAGGTCGTCCTCGTCTCCTGGTTCTTCGAGACCGATCCGGACGCCGACGGTGTCGACGAGTACCCGCTCGACAAGGGCCTGCGAGTGACCTTCGTCGACTACAGCAGCCCGTCCGCACCGACGTACCGGCATGTGCTGCTGGTCGAACCCGTCAGGACCAGCGCGGGTGCGTACTCCTTCAACCCCATCCGCAAGCACGCCGGCGGCATCATGTGGTACGGCGACCTGCTCTATGTCGTCGACACCTACAAGGGGCTCCGGGTGTTCGACCTGCGCAGCCTCTTCCAGGTCGCCACCGCGGAGAAGGACGTGTGCGGACTGCACACCGACGGGCAGTACTACGGCTACGGCTACCAGTACGTGCTGCCGCAGAGTCACGCCTACGACAATGCAGGAACGTACCTGCGCTATACGGCGATCGGCCTCGACCGCGCCAGCAGCCCCGACAGCCTGGTGGTCAGCGAGTACTCGCTCTCCGGCACCGTCGACTACACGGACGGCAGCTTCAACGGCACCGGCGCGGGCAGCACCACACCCAAGGTGGTCCGCTGGAACCTCGACTACACCGACCGGCACCCGGCCGCCCTCACCGCGACGGAAGCCGTCACCGTCAGCCAGCAGAAGATCCAGGGCGTCGTCTCCCGCAACAGCAAGCACTACCTCTCGGTGAGCAACGGCCCTTCCGGCAAGGGCGCTCTGCGCACCTTCACCTCCGGCAGCGCCACCGCGAGCACCGTCTGCGACCTGGCCGTCGGCTGCGAGGACCTCAGCTACCACAGCAGCGGGGCGTCCGGCTGGTCGTACAGCGAGTCCGTGATCTGGAACGCCAGCGAATACACCAACAAGCGCTACGTCTACGCGGTCCGCGCGGACGGCTCCTGAAACAGGTCCGGCGGATCATCCGGTCTCCGGCGTGATCCGCCGGACCTCACCGGCGATCACCCTCGGTTACTATGCTCACTTCATGCCGGAAGTCGGGAGTACGGGGCGCACCGCCCTCGACGGACTGCTCGGGAGACGGGGAGATCTTCCTGCCGGCCGAAATCGTGAGGCTGAAGGGACAGGTGGCCTGGGAACATGCTGAGAGAGGTCACCGCGACCCGCTACATCACGCCCCTGCGTGAAGGCGGCTCGCTGCCGGGGCTCGTCGAGGCCGACGACCGCGGAACGTACGTCATGAAGTTCACCGGTGCCGGGCAGGGCCGCAAGACGCTGGTCGCCGAGGTCGTGTGCGGCGAACTGGCCCGGCGGCTCGGCTTCCGGGTGCCGCGCCTCGTGACGATCGGCCTCGACCCGGTGCTGGGGCTCGGCGAACCCGATCCGGAAGTGCAGGAACTGCTCAGATCCAGCGGCGGCACCAACCTCGGCATGGACTTCCTCTCCGGGGCCCTCGGCTTCGACCCGCTCGCCTTCGCGGTGAGCCCGGAGGAGGCCGGGCGGATCGTCTGGTTCGACGCGCTGGTGAACAACGTCGACCGTTCCTGGCGCAATCCCAACCTGCTGATGTGGCAGGGCGAGTTGTGGCTCATCGACCACGGCGCGACCATGATCTGGCACCACAACTGGCCCGGCGCCGAGGCCTCGGCGGCCCGCCCGTACGACGCCTCCGAGCACGTGCTCGCGTCCTTCGCGCCGGACGTCGCCGCGGCCGCCGCCGCGCTCGCGCCGCTGGTCACCGCCGAGCTCCTGGCCGAGGTCACCGCGAAGATCCCGGACGTGTGGCTGTCCGACGAGCCCGGTTTCGACACACCGGACGACCTCCGCCGGGCCTACGCGCGTCCGCTGGCCGCGCGCGCCGCCGTCGTCCACGCCCGCATCCACGGCATCGAGGGAAGCAAGTGAGCGAGCGCCACATCATCAGGGGGAGCGACCGCAACGAGCGGGACGTCTTCGAGTACGCGCTGCTGCGCGTCGTCCCCCGCATCGAGCGCGGCGAGTGCATCAACGCCGGGGTGCTGGTCTACTGCCGGGCCAAGTCGTACGTGGGCGTGCGCACCCACCTCGACGAGGCACGGCTCCTCGCCCTGGACCCGGAGGCGGACGTGGCCGGCGTAAGGGCCGCCCTGCGTGCCGTCGAGGGTGTCAGCACGGGCGGCGAAGCGGCGGGGCAGGCCGCTCGCGACGACGCCGGGCGGCGCTTTCGCTGGCTGATCGCGCCCCGCTCGACGGTCGTCCAACCGGGGCCCGTGCACACCGGACTGACCACCGACCCGGCCGCGGAGACCGACCGGCTGCTCGGCCTGCTGGTGCGCTGACAAAGGCGGCGCCGCCGCGTGCCGGGCGTCAGGTCCGACGCCGCCTCACCACATAGCCGGTGGCGACGACGCCGCCGGCGGCCAGGGCCAGGCCGATTCCGGTGGTCCAGCCGCTCGGTCCGGAGTCCGACGCCCCGCCCAGCCCGCCGCGCACACCCTGCGTCGGGGTGACGACCGCAGGAGTCCGGGGAGTGACGGCCGCCGGAGTGGTCGGAGTGACGGGAGCGGCGGTCGAGGAGATGACGGGGGCGCCGCGCCGGGGCAGTGCCTCGCAGGCGATGCCGTCGTCCGGGCCCTGGTCCTCGTCGAGCCGGTTCGGATCCGTGGGGTCCGAGTCGAACACGGCCTGCGCCTCCTCCCGGTAGGTGAAGTCGGCGCAGTCCAGATCCTGAGCGTGAGCGATGTCGGCCAACGGCACTATCGCGATGATCGCGATCAGCGTGCCGGCGGCACCGGTACGACGGCGCATCGAGCGCCTCCTCTCCGGCCACGAGTGGCCCGCGCTTCGACGCTATGGGCCAGATGGCGCAGGGGCGCGCAGCGGTGGGCCGATCGGGTGCCGCCGACGGGCCCCGGTGCGGGACGATGACGTGCGGGCGCGGCCTGCTGGGCCTGCCCCGCAGGTAATGGATCACACCGGGCTCGTGTGACGTTGACACCGGGTGCCAGGGCTTCTAGCGTCACGTCTGCTTGAAGGTACTAAGCGGTCGCTCACCAGATGGGCGTCCTTCTCGAGGGCGAGGAGAACCAGCAATGTCCACCACTGAGCAGCGGGTCGCCGTGGTCACCGGCGGAGCGCGCGGCATCGGCGCCGCCACCGCCGTACGACTGGCCGCCGAGGGTCGCGCGGTCGCCGTGATCGACCTCGACGAGGCAGCCTGCAAGGACACCGTGGAGAAGATCACCGCGGCGGGCGGCAAGGCGATCGCGGTCGGCGCGGACGTCTCCGACGAGGCACAGGTCGAGGCGGCCGTCGCGCGCGTCGTCGCGGAGCTCGGCGCCCCGACGATCCTCGTCAACAACGCGGGCGTGCTCCGCGACAACCTGCTGTTCAAGATGAGCGTGTCCGACTGGGACATGGTCATGAACGTGCACCTGCGGGGCTCGTTCCTGATGACCCGAGCCGTCCAGAAGTACATGGTGGACGCCAAGTTCGGCCGCGTCGTCAACCTGTCCTCGTCCTCGGCGCTCGGCAACCGCGGCCAGGTCAACTACTCCGCCGCCAAGGCCGGACTGCAGGGCTTCACCAAGACGCTCGCGTTCGAGCTCGGCAAGTTCGGCGTCACCGCCAACGCCGTGGCGCCCGGCTTCATCGCCACCGACATGACCGCCGCCACCGCCGAGCGGGTCGGCATGGGCTTCGAGGAGTTCAAGGCCGCGGCCGCCACCCAGATCCCGGTCCAGCGCGTGGGCAACCCGGACGACATCGCCAACGCGATCGCCTTCTTCACGGGCGACGCCGCCGGATTCGTCTCCGGCCAGGTGCTGTACGTGGCCGGCGGACCGCTCAACTAGGGCTGAGGAACAGGGACATGACGACTGTGGAACTCTCGGGCAAGGTCGCCCTGGTCACCGGCGCCAGCCGCGGCATCGGTTACGGCATCGCCGAGGCCCTCATCGCGCGCGGAGACCGCGTCTGCATCACCGGGCGCAACGAGGAGGCCCTCAAGGAGGCCGTCGAGCAGCTCGGCGCCGACCGGGTCATCGGCGTCGCGGGCAAGGCCCACGACGTGGCCCACCAGGCCGTCGCCGTCGAGCGCACGATGGAGGCCTTCGGCCGCGTCGACTACCTGGTCAACAACGCCGGCACCAACCCGGTGTTCGGGCCGATCGCCGACCTCGACCTGGAGGTCGCCCGCAAGGTCTTCGAGACCAACGTGGTCTCCGCGCTCGGTTTCGCGCAGAAGACCTGGCACGCCTGGCAGAAGGACAACGGCGGCGCGATCGTCAACATCGCCTCCGTCGCGGGCGTCTCCGCCTCGCCCTTCATCGGTGCCTACGGCATCAGCAAGGCAGCCATGATCAACCTGACCCTTCAGCTGGCGCACGAGTACGCGCCCAAGGTGCGGGTCAACGCGATCGCCCCGGCCGTCGTGAAGACCCAGTTCGCGAAGGCCCTGTACGAGGGCCGGGAGGAGGAGGCCGCCGCGGGGTACCCGCTGGCCCGGCTCGGCGTGCCCTCCGACATCGGCGGCGCCACGGCCTTCCTCACCTCGGAGCAGTCCGACTGGATCACCGGCCAGACGCTCGTCGTCGACGGCGGCATCTTCCTGAACGCCGGCGTGGGCTGACCACGTGAGTTTCGGCACGGGCGCTCCTTTACGGAAACGGCGCCCGTGCCGACGTACCGGAGCCGCACAGGCCGATGACAACGTCGTCATTGCGGAATCGATCAAGAGAGCGATCGCCGGGGAGGTTCAGAGGGCGGAGCGCTGCGGTATGGTCTGCCGACCCTTGGTACGGCCTTTCGAGGAGCAAGCGCGTGTTCATCCGGAACCGATACCTGCCGCCGCTCGCGGCCATCGCGTCCATATCCCTGATGGCCGGGTGTGGCGTGTTCTCCTCGGACGCCTCCGGAGACGAGGCGCCGGTCGTCGTGGGAACCACCAGTTCTCCGGCCACGCTGGATCCCGCGGCCTCCTGGGACAACTCCTGGGAGCTGTTCCGCAATGTGTACCAAACCCTCCTGAACTATTCCCCCGGTACGGTCGAGCCGGAACCTGACGCCGCCGAGAGCTGTGGCTTCACGGACGGTTCGAGCACCGTGTACAGCTGCACGCTCCGCAAGGACCTGAAGTTCTCCGACGGGCACGCGCTGGACGCCAGGGCGGTCAAGCACTCGTTCGACCGGATCAAGAAGATCAACGTCAATGGCGGCCCCGCCGGTCTGCTGGGAACTCTCTCCCGGGTGCAGGTGAAGGGTGACCGCGAGGTCGTCTTCCATCTCAGCCAGCCCGACGCCACCTTCCCCCTGGTGCTGACCACGCCCGCCATGTCGATCGTGGATCCCGAGGAGTACCCCGCGGACGCGCTCCGCAAGGACGGCGACATCAGCGGCTCGGGGCCCTACAGCCTGGCTTCCTTCGAGGAGGGAGAGAAGGCCGAGCTCGTCCGCAACGACAACTACAAGGGCCTGGCGGACCGCAAGAACAACGCCGTGACCATCCGCTACTTCCAGCAGTCGGACGAGATGGTCAAGGCCCTCAAGGACAAGGAGATCGCGGTCATCTATCGCGGTCTCGGTGCCTCGGACACCGTGAACCTCCAGGTCAACCAGAAGGCGGAGGGGCTCCAGCTCATCGAGAACCCCACCACCGAGATCAGTTACCTGGTCTTCAACCCCAGCGACCCGTGGGCCGCCAAGCCCGCGGTCCGCAAGGCGGTCGCCCAGGTCATCGACCGCCCGGCGCTCGCGCACAAGATCTACAAGGACACCGTCGAGCCGCTGTACTCCATGATCCCCAGAGGGCTGGTGGGTCACACCACGGGCTTCTTCGACGACTTCGGTGCCCCCAGCGTGCGCAAGGCCGAGAAGATCCTCACGGAAGCGGGCATCACCGAGCGCGTCCCGCTGCAGCTCTGGTACACGAGCGACCGCTACGGCTCGACGACCAAGCCCGCCTTCGAGGAACTGAAGCGGCAGCTCGAGGCCTCCGACCTGTTCACGGTCACCCTCAAGAGCCGCCCCTGGAAGAGCTACGTGGAGGGGTACCAGAAGGGCGAGTACCCGGTGTTCGGGCGCGGCTGGTTCCCCGACTTCAACGACGCCGACAACTTCATCGCGCCCTTCGTGGGCAAGCAGAACGCGCTCGGCACCCCGTACGAAGCTCCCGAGATCACCGGCAGGCTGCTGCCGGAGTCGCGCGCGGAGAGCGACCGCGGGGCCGTGGCCAAGCAGATCAAGGAAGCCCAGCAGATCCTCGTGGACGACGCGCGGCTGCTGCCTTTGTGGCAGGGCAAGCAGTACGTGGCCGCGAACGACGAGATCGCGGGGCTCGAGAAGGTCATCGACCCGGCGACGATGATGGTCATGTGGGAGCTGTACTGGAAGACCAGCTGGTAGGGGCCGTCGGCGCGGTCAGCGGAGCCGGTTGTCAGTGCCCGCCTGTAGGTTCTGTGGCCTGGACGTGACCGCACGTCCCAGTGACCGCACACCGTAAGGAAGTTGACGTGACCGACACCGCCATGCTGCCCGAGTCCTGGCGCGGGGTCCTGGGCGACGAACTGCAGCAGCCCTACTTCAAGGAGCTGACGGAGTTCGTCGAGGAGGAGCGAGCGAGGGGTCCCGTCCACCCTCCGCGCGAGGAGGTCTTCGCCGCGCTGGACGCCACGCCGTTCGAGCAGGTCAAGGTCCTCGTCCTCGGTCAGGACCCGTACCACGGCGAGGGCCAGGGCCATGGCCTGTGCTTCTCGGTCCGTCCCGGCGTGAAGACACCGCCCTCGCTGCGCAACATCTACAAGGAGATGAAGGCGGAGCTCGGGCTGGAAATCCCGGACAACGGCTATCTGATGCCGTGGGCCCGCCAGGGCGTGCTGCTCCTCAACGCGGTGCTCACGGTCCGGGGCGGCGAGGCCAACTCGCACAAGGGCAGGGGCTGGGAGAAGTTCACCGACGCGGTGATCCGCGCGGTCGCCGACCGGCCCGACCCGGCGGTCTTCGTGCTGTGGGGCAACTACGCGCAGAAGAAGCTCCCCCTGATCGACGAGACCCGGCACGCGGTGGTCAAGGGCGCTCACCCTTCCCCGCTGTCGGCCAAGAAGTTCTTCGGCTCCCGCCCGTTCACGCAGATCAACGAGGCGGTCGCCCGCCAGGGGCACCAGCCCGTCGACTGGACCATCCCGAACCTGGGCTGACCCTCGCCGGGCCGGTTCCCCGCCGAACCGGCCCGGTGCCGCCTGACCGGGATTGCCGGTGGCGGCGGTTAGCGTCGGCGGGGACAGTCGGCGAGGGTGCGGAGGACGCGGTGGCGGAGCGACAGGGGCAGGCGGCCGTGGATGCCGTGATGACGCGGATCGGGCAGGTCGTGATGCTGCATCACGCCGGTGACCGTGAGGAGGCCCGGCAGCGGTTCCTGGGCCTGTGGGCGGAGATCGGTGAGCACGGCGATCCCCTGCACCGCTGCACGTTGGCCCACTACCTGGCCGACACCCAGGACGACCCCTTCGACGAGCTCGCCTGGGACCTGAGAGCACTGACGGCCGCGGAGGAGCTGACGGACGACCGGCTCCGCGAGCACGAGGGAGCGCTCGCGGTGCGGGCGCTGTACCCGTCCCTGCATCTGAACCTGGCCGCCGACTATGTGAAGCTCGGCCGCACGGAGGCCGCCCGCACCCATCTGCGCCGGGCGCGGGAAGCGTCCGGTGCGCTGGGCGACGACGGGTACGGGGACGGGGTGCGGGGAGCGATCAACCGGCTGGAGCTGCGGATCGGCGAAGGGGGCGCCTCGCGCTGGTGAGCGTGCGGGCTGCCGCGACGGCGACCTCGCACCGATGGGCGTCCGCTCCCAGCCACACCGCCCACTGCGTCCGCCTTCCCCGCTCCCTCCGCCCCCGCCCCCGCCTCCTGGCTCACCGCCCGTAGGTCTGGTCGCAGATCATCGACTCCGGGCTGCCCGCCTGCCAGCCCCCGTACTGCCTGCCGAGCGCGCAGACGTCCTTCGCGTCCTTCGGGACCGACCTGGCCACGTCGGGGATCTCCACGTGCGGCTTCGCGGGGTGTCCGACCTCGGGGTGGCGGGGTTTCGGACGCGCCGGGTGCGCCGGGCGGGAACGCACAGGCGGTTCCTCGGCCCGTGGCGGGGCCGCCGGGGCGGCGCGGTGCGACGCCGGTGGTGTCGGGTCCGGGCGGCGGGACGGGCCGATCATTTCCAGGGCCTCGCGGGCCGGCGCCTGCACGACCTGCGGCTCCGACCGCCCCTCCGGCCGGGGTGCCGACGGCTGGGAGGGGGCCGGCGGCGGTCCTGACACGGGTGGGTGCTGGACCGTCACACAGCCGGAGAGGGCCGAGACAGCCACGGTGACCAGGAGCGTTGCGGTGGTTGTCGTTCGATGCACCCCCGCAACTCTGCTGGGTCGTAAGGCCTTTGCACAGCGGACGAGCGGAGGATGCCCCGCACGGGTGATCTCCGGCCCCGTACGGAGGGGGCGGGTCCGCGGCGGCTGACGTCGGCCTGCCTCAGTATCCCGTCGCGCCGTCGATGCGCTCGCGGATCAGATCGGCGTGGCCGTTGTGGCGGGCGTACTCCTCGATCATGTGCGTGTAGATCCAGCGCAGGTTGAACGGCTCATGGGTGAACCGGCTCTTGCCGCGTGAGAGGTCGTCCAGGCCGAACTCCGTGGAATTGCGCCGGGCGGTCTCGATCTCGGCCTGCCAGGTGCCGTACGCCTCCTCCCAGCTGTCCGCCTCGGTGAGATGGAACTCGCCGTCCCGGTCCTCCTCGGTGGAGTAGAGCGGCCCCGGATCGTCGCCCATCAGCACCTTGCGGAACCAGCCCCGCTCGACCTCCGCCATGTGCCGCACCAGACCCATCAGGGACAGCTCGGACGGCTCCACCGAGGCGGTCCTGAGCTGGGCGTCGGTCAGGCCCTCGCACTTCCACGCCAGGGTCTGCCGGTGGTACTCCAGCCAGCCCTCCAGCATGGTGCGTTCGTCGGCGTTCTGGGCGGGTTCGCTGCGCTGCGTCGTCATGCACGCATCGTCGCCCCCCGCGCCCGCCCCCACCACGGGTTTTCCACGCCTTCGCCGACCCGGGGCCGCCACGGCCGCCGTATGCTTCCGGCATGACCCCGGCAGGCAACAACCGCTGAAGGAGAGCTCGTGAAGGTCGGCTGCATCGGACTCGGTGACATCGCGCAGAAGGCGTATCTGCCGGTGCTCGGCGGCCGCCCCGGGGTCGAGCTGCACCTGCAGACCCGCACCCCGGCGACGCTCGCCCGGGTCGCCGACGGCCTTCACCTTGCCGAGGAGCGGCGCCACACCGACCTGGACTCCCTCCTCGGCCAGGACCTCGACGCCGCCTTCGTGCACGCGCCCACCACCGTGCACCCCGAGATCGTGACGCGGCTCCTCGAGGCGGGCGTACCGACGTACGTCGACAAGCCGCTGGCGTACGAATTCGCCGACTCCGCACGGCTGGTGGAGCTCGCCGAACAGCGGAACGTGAGCCTGGCCGTCGGCTTCAACCGGCGCTACGCCCCCGGGTACGCCCAGTGCGCCGATCACCCGCGTGAGCTGATCCTGATGCAGAAGAACCGGATAGGGCTCCCGGAGGATCCCCGCGCCATGATCCTCGACGACTTCATCCACGTCGTGGACACCCTGCGCTTCCTCGTGCCCGGCCCGGTCGACGACGTGTCCGTGCGCGCCCGCGTGGAGGACGGCCTGCTGCACCATGTCGTGCTGCAACTGGCCGGGGACGGCTTCACCGCGCTCGGCGTGATGAACCGGCTCAGCGGCTCGGCCGAGGAGATCCTCGAGGTGTCCGGGCAGGACACCAAACGTCAGGTGGTCAACCTCGCCGAGGTGATCGACCACAAGGGCCAGCCGACCGTGCGGCGGCGCGGCGACTGGGTGCCGGTGGCCCGGCAGCGCGGCATCGAGCAGGTGGCGGGTGCCTTCCTCGACGCCGTGCGCGCGGGCAAGGTGCTCAGCGCCCGGGACGCGCTGGCGACTCACGAACTGTGCGAGCAGGTGGTACGCGCGGTTCAGGCGAAGGCCGCCTGAACCGCAGCGTCCGTACGCCCTCGGTGACGCCCCACGCCCCGAGGATCAACAGGGCCGCCCGCACCGGCCAGTCGCCGAAGCGGACGTACGGCGTGACGCCGTCGGCCAGCGGCACCTCGTAGACCGCGCTCGTGCTCGCGCTGGTGCCGAGCCACGGTCCGATGCGCTGCCCGCTCGGGCCGTAGACCGCCGACACGCCCGTCAGCGTCGCGTGGACCATCGGGCGGCCGGTCTCCGCGGCGCGCAGGGCGGCCAGGGAAGCGTGCTGTTCGGGCGCCCAGCTGTGCTGGAACGTCGACGTGGAGGACTGGCCGACCAGGACGTCGGCGCCGTCCTCGGTGAGATGGCGGGTCATGTCCGGGAAGGCGGTCTCGAAGCACACCATCGGACCGATCCTGAGCCCGTTCCCGGCGTCCATCACGACCTGCCCGGAGCCCTGCCTGCGGTTCTCGCCCGCCGCCTTGCCGACGGAGGTCGCCCAGCCGAGCAGTGAGCGGGCCGGGACGTACTCGCCGAAGGGGACGAGCCGCATCTTGTCGTAGCGGTCGCCGGTGAGGCCGTCGGGCCCGACCAGGATCGAACTCTTGTAGATGCCGGGCTTGTCGGAGCGCCGGGCGTCCACGTTGACCA
This sequence comes from Streptomyces sp. NPDC033131, assembly GCF_055578365.1. Classification (NCBI taxonomy): domain Bacteria; kingdom Bacillati; phylum Actinomycetota; class Actinomycetes; order Kitasatosporales; family Streptomycetaceae; genus Streptomyces; species Streptomyces sp. NPDC033131. The sequence continues at coordinate 257,131 of NZ_JBVIPA010000005.1, read as the reverse complement.
GTATGTCGGCGTCGGTGGCGCGTGAGAGCGCGGCGATCCTCCTCGCGAGGTCGGGCCGGCGCCCGAGGTCGTGGCCGACACTGCTCTCACCCCAGACGATCAGGTCGACGTCCTGTCCGACCAGCTCGCGGGTGAGCTGTTCCTCCCGCGCGAAGCGCCTGTCGGGGCCCTCGACGACCCCCGGCTGGACGACCGCGATCCTGGTCCGCCCCTCGGTGTCGGGGCGCGGCGACCACACCCAGGCAGCCGAGGCGGCCGCCGCTGTGGCGACCAGCCCGGCGACGGCCGGCACCCGGGACTCACGGACCGTGACCAGTACGGCGACCGCCACGTTGACGGCCACGACAAGGAAGCTGAGCAGCCATACCCCGCCCACCGAGGCGAGCCGCAGCGCCGGTTCCACCTGCCACTGGCCCGCCCCGAGCACGCCCCAGGGGCCGCCCAGCCCCTGCCAGGAACGCACGAGTTCGACAGCCAGCCAGCCCGACGGCAGGACGAGGAGGGCGGCCCCGGTCCGGGCACGGGAGGGCGTTCCGGCGAGACAGCGGCGCACCAGCCAGGCCCACGGGCCCCACAAGGCGCCCAGCAGCGCCGCGAGGACGAACGTGAACACGTGCAGGCTCGGCAGCAGCCAGTGGTGCATCGCCAGCATGAACCCGAACCCGCCCCACCAGCCGTCGTACGCCGCCCGTTTCCCGGTCGGCGCCGAGCGGACCAGCACGATCCAGGGGACGAGGGCGACGTACGCACACCACCACAGTGACGGGGCGGGAAAGGCGAGTACAGGCAGGGCGCCCGCCGCCGCGGCGACGGCCGAGCGCCGCCACGGGGAGGTGAGCCAGTGGCCGAACGACTTCATACGGCACCTCCTACCCCGTGGGTGTCTCCAGTGTGCGTGCCGCGGACACCCCCGGGACAGAGGACGCCGTCGGCTCAGTCGATCACGGGGGCCTGCGGGTCCGGCCGGCGGCGCCACTTCTCCTGGACGAGCACCTCTTTCAGCCGCCAGCCGTCGTACGTACGCAGCAGCCCGAAGACGTACCGGCCGCCGCACACGAAGTCGGGGGCGGCCGGGCCGCCGTCGGTGTCGGCCAGCCGCATCGGATTGACGTAGTCGGCCCGGACATGGGCCGTGTCGCCGGTGTCCTGCTCCAGGAGGTCGAAGCGGACCCGGCGGTTGACGATCAGATGCTGCCGCATCGCGAACAGCCGCATGCTCTCCTCGAGCCAGGCGGCGACCTTCCCGGCGTCCCCCTCGATGCCGCCGGCCGAGCGGTAGTCCGCCCGCCCGTCGGGCGTGAACAGCCCTCGGTACGCCTCCCAGTCGCCGTCGTCCACCGCCGTCGCGTAGTCGGTGATCAATTCGTCGACGGCCAGTCGGTCCATCACGGTCGCGAGCTCCACACGCTGCGTCATCGGCTCAGTGTTGGGCATGGCGTGGGCGCCGCCAAGGGGGGCGCGGAGATATTCGGTTGTTACTTGATCGCCAATAGAGTGACCCCCATGTCTGCCTCGTTGAGTTCCCCGAGAACCCGCGCCGCGCTCCGCACATCCGCGCGTATCTCCGTCGATCTGCTGCTGGTGCTCGTGATGCTCGCGGTGACCCTGTGGCTGCTGGGCCGGATGTGGTCCGTCGTCTGGCCGCTCATAATCGGCCTGCTCCTCACCACACTGACCTGGCCCGTGGTCAGGTCCCTGCGGCGTCTCGGGTGGCCCGCCGCTCTGGCCGCGGCGGTGGTGACCGTGCTGTCCCTCCTGGTCGCCCTCGGTGTGGTGGCGCTGATCGCGGTACCCGTGGCGTCCCAGTCCGGGGAGCTGACCGACGGCGTGGTCGAAGGGGTCCAGAAGCTGCGCGACTGGGCCGCCGGGCCGCCGTTGAACATCGGTGACGCCCAGGTCACCAAGGCCATCGACACCGCGGTCGCCCGCGCTCAGGACGGCCTCGGCAACATGGTGTCCACGGTCGTCACGGGAGTGAGCACCGTGGTCAACGGCGTGGTCACCGCCGTCCTCGCGCTCTTCCTGATGTTCTTCTTCCTCAAGGACGGACCGCGGTTCCTGCCGTGGCTCGCCCGTCAGCTGCCCGGCCGGCTCGCCACCGACATCCCGACCGTGGCCGCACGCAGTTGGGACACCCTGGGCTCGTTCGTGCGTTGCCAGGCGGCCGTCGGTCTGCTCGACGCCGTCCTGATCGGCCTCGGCCTGTGGATCGTGGGCGTGCCGCTGGTGCTGCCGCTGGCGGTGCTGACCTTCGTCTCCGCGTTCGTGCCGATCGTGGGCGCCCTGTTCGCCGGTTTCGTCGCGGTCCTCATCGCGCTGGTCTCGAACGGTCTGACGGACGCGCTGATCGTGCTGGCCATCATCGTCGTGGTGCAGCAACTCGAGGGCAACGTGTTCCAGCCGATGATCCAAAGCCGGGGGCTCGGCCTCCACGCAGCCGTGATCCTTCTGGCGGTGACGCTGGGCGGCAGTCTGTCCGGCATCGTGGGCAGTCTGCTCGCCGTACCGGTCGCCGCGCTGATCGCGGTGGTATGGAACTACGTGCGCGAGCAGCTCAGCGACGTGTCGCAGGAGCCGGGGACCGGCGAGCCGCCCACGGGCGACGTCGCCACGGCGTAGCGACCGGCGGGCAGGCTGCAGCTGTCGGGCGGCCGAGCACCGTCAACCTTTCAGCGGGGCGCGGGTGTTCAGGCCGCCTCGACGACGGCGCCGCGGATCGCGGCCGCCCACTCGACGACCAACAGCTCGTACTCCGCGCGCTCCTGGGTCGAGAGGGTGCCGCCCGCGCGCAGCCACAGTGCGCGGATCTGCTCGTTCACCTCGGCGGCGGACCGCACGGAAGCAGGAGCCATGGATTCGGGGGACATGCCACAAGCCTAGGCGCAAGCACTGACAGCGCGCTACCGGACGGCTACGCAACTCCTATGCCATTGGTCACGGGTGACTGATCGTCAGCCCGCCGACTCCGCCGCGTGCGGGCTGAGCACGCCCATCGTGACGAGGACGACGATCAGGATGCCGAGGGCGATGCGGTAGTACACGAACGGCATGAAGCTCTTGGTCGAGATGAACTTCATGAACCAGGCGATCACGGCATATCCGACCGCGAACGCGATCACCGTCGCGAAGATCGTCGGCCCCCAGGAGACGTGGTCGTTCTCCATCGCGTCCTTGAGTTCGAACAGGCCGGAGGCGAGCACCGCGGGGATGGCGAGGAGGAAGGAGTACCGGGCCGCGGCCTCGCGCTGGTAGCCCATGAAGAGGCCGCCGCTGATCGTGGCGCCGGAACGGGAGACGCCCGGGATGAGGGCGCAGGCCTGGCAGAGTCCGTAGATCAGGCCGTCCTTGACGCTCAGATCCTCGAGGGACTTGCGCTGCTTGGGCGCGCGGTGCCGGCCGCCGCTCTCGTCGCGAGCCGCCAGCCGGTCGGCGAAGCCGATGATCACGCCGACCACGATCAGCATCGTCGCGGTGATCCGCAGATCACGGAACGGCCCCTCGATCTGGTCCTTGAGCGTCACGCCGAGCACACCGATCGGGATCGAGCCGACGATGACCAGCCAGCCCATCTTCGCGTCGTGGTCGCCGCGCATCTCCTTGTTGGTGAGCGAGCGGGTCCAGGCCGAGATGATGCGCCCGATGTCCTTGCGGAAGTAGATCAGGACGGCGGCCTCGGTCCCGATCTGGGTGATCGCGGTGAAGGCCGCGCCCGGGTCCTCCCAGCCCGAGAAGGCCGCCGTCAGGCGCAGGTGCGCGCTGGAGGAGACGGGAAGGAACTCGGTCAGCCCCTGGACGAGTCCGAGGATGAGGGATTCAAACCAAGACATGAAGTTACGGAGTCCAAGCGCTGATCGTGGTGAGGAGCGACGGGCGCACCGAACCGCCGGGTGCGGTGATCGGAAGTGTCGAGGGGCAGCGTAGCGTCCTGAAGTGACGGCGTTGGCACAGGGGTTTGGTACCGGCGGCGTGGACTAGGCGGCCGTGGGTCCGGCCACCGTCCATCCGTCGGCCTGAGGGCGGGCCGTCAGGTCCGCGTGGCGGACCGGGTCGCCGCAGGCCCGGCAGGTGACGACCGGGGTGAGTTCGCTGCCGCAGGAGTGCTGGACCAGCATCGGGCGGTCGTGGTCCTTGCGCAGGTGGCGGTCGCCCCACGCCATCAGGGTCATGAGGACCGGCTCCAGTTCGAGTCCGGCCTGCGTCGGCCGGTACGCGAAGCGCTGTGGCCGTTCGCTGTAGGCCTCCCTCGTCAGGATCCCGGCGTCCACGAGCCGGCGCAGCCGGGTGGCGAGGATGTCGCGGGGGGCGCCGATGTTGCGTACCAGCTGGTCGAAGCGGTTGTTGCCGAGGCACACCTCGCGCAGGACGAGCAGAGAGTACTTCTCGCCGACGACGGCGAGGGTGTCGGCGATGGAGCAGGGGCGCGGGTCCTTGGTGGCGGCCATGGTGTTCAGTCTAGGTGAGGGTTTGAAGTTCCAACTTACAAGGCTATGGTGAGTTCGGATTTCCTACTCACCGGTAGTCGCCGGTGGTCCTGGCAGTCGTCCTGGAGGCCGCACCATGCGCGACGCAGTGATCGTCGAAGCCGTACGCACTCCCGTGGGCAAGGGCAAGCCGAACGGCGCCCTCGCGCACGTCCACCCCGTCGAACTCCTCGCCCACACCCTGCGCACCCTCGTCGAGCGTTCCGGCGTCGACCCCACGCTGATCGACGACGTCATCGGCGGCACCGTCGACCAGGTCGGCGAGCAGGCCATGAACACCACCCGCTACGCCGTCCTGTCGGCGGGCTTCCCGGAGACCGTCCCCGCGACCACCGTGGACCGCCAGTGCGGCTCCTCCCAGCAGGCCGTGCACTTCGCCGCCCAGGGCGTCATCTCCGGCGCGTACGACCTCGTCGTCGCCTGCGGGGTCGAGTCCATGAGCCGGGTGCCGATGTGGTCGAACGTGCCGGCCGGCAAGGACCCCTTCGGCCCCGGAGTCGCCGAGCGCTACGGGGAGGGCCTGGTCCCGCAGGGCATCAGCGCCGAGCTCATCGCCGCCAAGTGGTCGATCACCCGCGAGCAGATGGACGCCTTCGCCCTCTCCTCGCACCACAAGGCCGCCGCGGCCTGGGACGCGGGCCTGTTCGACGCGGAGGTCGCGCCCCTGGAGGGCCTCACCCGTGACGAGTGCGTACGACCGGGCAGCACCGCCGAGATCCTGGCCGGTCTGCAACCCGCCTACGCCGACCCCGGCTTCGCCGAGCGCTTCCCGCAGATCGAGTGGAACGTCACCGCGGGCAACGCCAGCCCGATCAACGACGGGGCGTCCGCCGTGCTCATCACGTCCGGCGAGACCGCGGCCCGCCTCGGCCTGCGCCCCCTGGCCCGGCTGCACAGCTTCGCCGTCACCGGATCCGACCCGATCCTCATGCTCACCGGCGTCATCCCGGCGACGGAGAAGGTGCTGCGCAGGGCGGGCCTGTCCCTCGACGACATCGACCTGTTCGAGGTCAACGAGGCGTTCTCCAGCGTGGTCCTGGCCTGGCAGCAGGAGACCGGCGCCGACCTCGCCAAGGTCAACGTGCACGGCGGCGCGATCGCCCTCGGCCACCCGCTCGGCGCGAGCGGCACCCGGCTGACGACCACCCTCGTGCACGCGATGCGCGAGCGCGGCGCCCGCTACGCCCTGCAGACGATGTGCGAGGCGGGCGGACTCGCCAACGCGATGGTCCTGGAGTCCGTGTGACCGCCTCGGTGAGGACGGCCCAGGCCTGGCCGGTGCCGCCGTCGAGTCTCGCGGGCGCCTGACCCCACGGGAACACCGCTTCGAAGCACTCGCGTCCCAGCTCGCCTGCCCGGGGCCGAGGCTGCGGCGGGCGGCCCCGTGGACCCGTCCGGAGTGCTACCGGACTGCGCGCAGCTGGTGACGCTTGCGCCAGGCCACCAGCGCGCCCACCAGCGCCGGCAGCGCGATGCAGGCCATCGCGATCAGGAAGGCCGGCGAGGTCGGCGCCGAGGCCCGGGCACCCGCGACGACGTACGCGGCGGTGTTCGGGATGGAACCGAGCGCCGTCGCCACGAGGAAGGGGACGCAGCCCATGCGGGAGACGGCGGCGCAGTAGTTCGCGGCCCAGAACGGCACGCCGGGGAACAGCCGTGCCGCCAGCATCGAACGGAAGCCGTGCCGGCTGAGCTGCCCGTCCGCGGCCTTCAGCCACCGGCCGCGCAGCAGCGGGCGCAGCGCGTCCTGCCCCAGCACCCGGCCGAGACCGAAGGCGAGCCCGGCACCGAGCACCGTGCCCGCGATGGCCGAGCCGACGCCCAGTTGGGAGCCGAAGAGCGCGCCGGCCCCCAGGTTCAGCAGCGGGCGGGGCACGAAGGCGACCGTGCACAGGCCGTACGCCGCAGCGAACACCAGCGCCGCCGCGGCTCCGCCGAGCTGCGGCGGCCAGCCGTCCGCCAGCAGCCGCTGCGGTTCGAAGAGCAGCACGGCCGCCGCGGCCCCGGCGAGCAGGGCGACGAGCAGGGACAGGCGCGACCACGGAGAGAACAGCACTCTCGAGCAGCGCGCGGCGAGACCCGCCGGAGCGGGTCCGGCGAGCTCCGCAGTGGGGACGGCGACGGCGAACTCCGTGGCGGCGGCCCGGGGAGTGGCCGTGGCGGTGCCCCCAGAGCGGTTGGTGGCATCGAGCATTCGGTGACACTAACCGACATATATGTGTGATCGCCGTATGGATGCCGTCCGTTGTGCGGTTCGGCACCGCGGAAAACCATTCGACGTGGGACAACGCGTCGGCCATGATCTGCGTCATGTACCGGCTCGCCTTCCTCCTCGCAGCATCCGCGGTCGCGGATGCCCCGAAGGCTGCCGCTCTCACCTTCCTGACCGCCGTCGACGGCGCCCGAAGCTGACCCTCTCCGGATCGTCCGGCGGACCCCGCAGGGGGAGGGTCGGCGAGTCCTAGGGGTCCCCGGATTTTCCACGAAGAAGCTTCGAGGTATCGCCATGCCCAAGACGGCATACGTGCGCACCAAACCGCATCTGAACATCGGCACGATGGGCCACGTCGACCACGGCAAGACCACCCTGACCGCCGCCATCACCAAGGTGCTGGCCGAGCGCGGCTCCGGCACGTTCGTGCCCTTCGACCGCATCGACCGGGCGCCGGAGGAGGCGGCTCGGGGCATCACCATCAACATCGCGCACGTCGAGTACGAGACCGACACCCGGCACTACGCGCACGTGGACATGCCCGGCCACGCCGACTACGTCAAGAACATGGTCACCGGCGCCGCACAGCTCGACGGGGCCATCCTCGTGGTGTCCGCGCTGGACGGGATCATGCCGCAGACCGCCGAGCACGTGCTGCTCGCCCGGCAGGTGGGCGTGGACCACGTGATCGTGGCGCTGAACAAGGCCGACATGGCCGACGAGGAGCTGGCCGACCTCGTCGAACTGGAGGTCCGCGACCTGCTCACCGCGCACGGCTACGGCGGTGACTCCGTACCCGTCGTACGTGTCTCCGGGCTCAAGGCCCTCGAAGGGGACCCGCGCTGGACCGCGTCCGTCGAGGCGCTGCTCGACGCGGTGGACACGTACGTGCCGATGCCCGAGCGCTATCTGGACGCGCCGTTCCTGATGCCGGTGGAGAACGTGCTCACCATCACCGGCCGGGGCACGGTCGTCACGGGCGCGGTCGAGCGGGGGACGCTCCGCCTGGGGGACCGGGTCGAGGTGCTCGGCGCGGGCGTGGAGAGCGTGGTGACCGGCTTGGAGACGTTCGGCAAGCCCATGGAGGAGGCCCAGGCCGGGGACAACGTCGCGATGCTGTTGCGTGGCGTGCCGCGTGACGCGGTGCGGCGGGGGCATGTGGTGGCCGCGCCCGGCAGCGTGCCGGCCCGGCGGCGGTTCACGGCACAGGTGTATCTGCTGTCCGGCCGCGACGGCGGGCGTACGACACCGGTCTCCACCGGATACCGGCCGCAGTTCTACATCCGGACCGCGGACGTGGTCGGGGACGTGGACCTGGGGGAGGCCGCTGTCGCCCGGCCCGGGGAGACGGTGACGATGACCGTCGAGCTGGGACGTGAGGTGCCTTTGGAGCCCGGGCTGGGATTCGCCATCCGTGAGGGTGGCAGGACCGTCGGGGCCGGGACCGTGACCGCCGTCGTCTGAGGGCGGCCGGTGGGCGTGGGGGACCGCGGGGCCGTTGTGACCGGTCGCGCGGTTCCGCACGCCGCTGAGGGGAGCGCCGCGGCACAGGCACAATGTGAAGGTGAACGAGCCCATACCCGTCACCCGCGACGTCGATCACGGGACCGCCAAGCTGATGCCCGACGTCGACCGGGAGCGGGCCTGGCTGCTGACGGTGGACGGGGCGCCGCAGTCGTACGTCGACCTGGACGAGCCGGAGCACCTGGAGTTCGAGTACGCGCGGCGGCTCGGGCATGTTCTGGACATCGTCGCGGAGGCGGGGCGTGCGCTGGACGTGCTGCACCTCGGCGGGGGCGCGCTCACCCTGCCCCGGTACCTGGCGGCGACCCGGCCCGGCTCGCGACAGGACGTCGTGGAGGCGGACCGAGGCCTGCTGGACCTCGTCGCGGAGCATCTGCCGCTGTCCGAGGGCGCGGGGATCGCGCTGCACGCTGCCGATGCCCGCGCCTGGCTGGAATCAGCCCCCGCGGAATCCGCCGACGTCCTCGTCGCCGACGTCTTCGGCGGCTCCAGGGTGCCCGCGCACCTGACGTCCGTCACCTACGCCCGCGAGACCGCTCGGGTGCTGCGCGGCGAGGGCGTCTACCTGGCGAACCTGGCCGACGCCGCGCCCTTCGACTTCCTCCGCTCCCAACTCGCCACCTTCGCCGAGGTGTTCGAGGAGCTGATGCTGATCGCCGAGCCGGCCGTGCTGCGCGGGCGCCGCTTCGGCAACGCGGTGCTCGTCGCCGCGCACCACCCGCTCGACACGCCGGCCCTGGCCCGCCGCACCGCCTCCGACGCCTTCCCGGCCCGCGTCGAACACGGGCCCGCCCTGCGGAAGTTCATCGGCGGCGCCCGACCCGTGCGGGACGAGGACGCCGTACCGTCACCCGTGCCCCCCGACGGGGCGTTCGGTATCGGCTGACCCGCTGCCGCACCGACACGGCAGCCGCCCGGCTCTGCCGGTCCCGGCCGGCCAGGACCGAAAGACCGTCCTCAGCCCGTCGGAGTTCCGTGCACCCGTACCGTGCTGAGGATCTTCATGATGGTCTCCTTGGAGACCTCTTCCTTGACGCCCTTGGCCCCGTAGAAGTTCCACGACACGAAGTCACCGGCCGAGTTCTTGAAGCCGAAGGTGATCGCCTTGCCGTCGGTCACGCACTTGCCCGTCGCGGGTGTGTCCTTCGACGACGCCCAGGCGTAACTGCCCTTGATGCCGGACGTGGTGGTGTAGGGCGTGGCCTTCTTGTCGATCGTGATGCTCTTCTTGTCGGGCTGTGTGTAGCCGCCGAAGACCCACCAGGCCGGGGTGTTGATCGCGATCTCGTCGGTGTTCTTGGCGCCGTTGGCACCCTTGGTGCCCGTCGCGGCCAGGGACATGGTGTCGGTGCGGCCGTCCTTGTCGTCGTCGGACTCGCACCAGTTGGACTTGAGGATCGCCGGCGCCGACATCGTGATGATCGGCTTGAGGTCGTCGGAGTTCTCCTCCTCGAAGGCGACGGCCGACGACGGGGACTGCACCTCCCAGTCCGCCGGCACGTCGAAGGCCGTGCCCCACTTGGGGTTGACGACGATCTTCCAGCCCTCGATGGTGGCCTGCTCGGCGTCACCGCCGCGCGGGTTCTCCTCGGAGGCCGACGCGCTCGGCTCGGTGGACGCGCTCGCGGACGGCTTCGCATCCTTGCCGCCGTCCGCCTCGTCGTCCTTGTCGCCGCCCAGGACCAGGAATCCGGTCACACCGGCGGCCACGACCACGGCCAGCGCCGCCACGATCGCGACGACCTTCGTCCGGCCGCCACCGCCGCCGGGCGGCGGCGGTGCGGGCGCGCCCGCCGGCGCCGGAGCGCCCCACTGCGGCTGCTGCGCATAGGGGTTGGGCTGCTGGAACCCGGGCTGCTGATACGGATTCGGCTGCTGGTACCCCGGCTGCTGGTACGGGTTGTTCTGCTGCTGCGGGTTCTGCTCGCCCCCGGGCGGCTGCTGTCCTGGCCACATGGGCAGCCACCCTAGCCCCGCCCGGGACACGTTTTGGTCACCGGTCCTTGTCAGGGACGTAGCAATCAGCGCTCGTCCCCGGACGTGTAGAGCCGTACGGTCTTCATGATCTTCTCCACCGTGGCGTCCGGCACCTCGTCACCGACGCCCGCGGCGCCGACGAGCGACCAGGACGCGAAGTCACCGTCCGCGTCCTGGAAGGCGAAGGTCGTCGCCTTGCCGTCGGTGTCGCACTTGCCCTTCTTGGCGACTCCGGCGGACGTCGACGTGGCGGTACTGCCGGTGAGACCGGAGGCGGTGGTGAAGGAGGTGACCGGGCCGGTCGTGACCTTCTCGCGGTGCGGCTGGGTGTAGGCGCCGTAGACCCAGGCCGAGGAGTCGGCGCGGGCCGCCGCCTCGGTGCTCCTGGCCCCGTTGTTGTTTCTGGTGCCGACACTCGCCAGCGCCGTGTGGTCCGTCCTGCCGTCCTTGTCGTCGTCCGACCCGCACCACTGCTCCTTGAGGATGGCGGGGGCCTTCATCGCGACGAGGGGCTTGTCCTCCGGGTCGTCGTCCTCCGAGACCCAGGAGACCCAACTCGTCGACCGCAGCGCCCAGTTCGACGGCACGTCGAACGCGACACCCAGGTCGGGGTTCACCACGGTCTTCCAGCCGGCCACGGTGGGCGACATGCCGTCGGCGGCGCGAGGATTCCCGGACACGGAGGGCGACACCGAGGCCACCGAAGCCGTCGGACCGGGGCCGGCCTCGTCGTCCGTGCCGCCGCCCAGAAGGACGGCCCCGGTCACGGCGGAGCCCACGACCACGGCCGCCGCCAGGGTGATCGCGATCACCTTCGTACGACGCCCGCCGCCCGGCGGCCCGGGAACAGGTACGCCGCCGGGCGCGGTGGGCGCCTCCCACGGGGGCGGCTGCTGTGGGGCGTACGGATTCGCCTGTTGGTAACCGGACTGCCGGTAGGGGTTTTCCTCGGCCGGGCGTTGCTGCGGACTCTGCCCGCCCCCCGGCGGCTGCTCTCCTGGCCACATGGGCCGTAACGATACGGCGATCATTCCGCGACTCTGGCCCCGCGAGGCTACTCATGGGTAACATGTCGGCATGAACGCAGATCAGATGTCCATCGGCGAATTGCTCGCCGCCACGGTGCCGATGGTTCGCACGCTGAACCTGGAGTACCTGGAGACCACTCCGGAGAAGGCCGTCCTGGCCCTTCCGGACCAGAGCGAGTACCGCAACCACGTCGGCGGGCCGCACGCCGGCGCGATGTTCACGCTGGGGGAGTCGGCCAGTGGTGCGATCGTCCTGGCCGCCTTCGGGGACCAGCTCTCCCGCGCCGTGCCGCTTCCGGTCACCGCCGAGATCGCGTTCAGGAAGATCGCCCTGGGTCCCGTCACCGCCACCGCCACGCTCGGCCGCCCCGCTGCCGACGTCGTCGCCGAACTCGACGAGGGCAAGCGCCCGGAGTTCCCGGTGACCGTCGCCATCCAGCGCGCGGACGGAACGGTCACCACCGAGATGACGGTCGTGTGGACGCTGCGGCCCAACGGCTGAGCGGATCTCGCCGCCGCGCCCGGGCGGGGTGCGTTCCAGGGCGTCGAAGACGGCGGGGTCGAGGGCGTGGCGGCCGATGACGGCGTACGCGCTGGGCGCGTCCTGTGGCGACGGCCGGCCGGCCGGGCCGGTGACGCGGACCGCGTCTCCTTCGTAGGTCGGCTTCATGGCCGCGCGGCCGTAGAGCTGGACCCGTCGGCTGAGCAGGTCTCGCGCGGGTCGATGTGATCGTCACCGAGCAGGACGGCGAACGGCTGGTCGCCGACCTGGCGGCGGGCGCGGAGGGCGCCGTGTGGCCGAGGCCGAGGGGCTCGCCCTGGCGGATGTGTGGTGAATGACGACCGGGCGGGCCGGGTCACGCACCGCGTCCAGTCGCACCGCGTCACCCTGGGTCGGCGGGCGCCTGCTCCGGCTCGAGGGCGCTGTGGGGCGGGAACTTGGAGATTGCGTGTGCCAACGGGTGTTCGCCGCACACAACTTGACGGGCCGACTCCGCTGTCTTTCGAATGCGGGTACGGATACCGCCGGTAAATTTTCTGAAGTCGCCGCTTTTTGAACCTGGGTCACTCGAACTTCTTGTTTCCTGTGAGTCGTTTGTGCGAAAGTGAGCGCCCCCTTGATCGACCGCTCATAACCACTGCCCATAACGGCCCCGCACCTGACGCGGCATAGGTATGCACCAATCAGGCACCTGCTTTCCTACGGACGCGCATTTCGCATGCCGTCCTGCGGCTTGGAAGGAATTGGTCCAGTGCAATCCCCCCACCCCCCACGTCCCCCGTACCCGCCACGGCCCGGATCCAGCCCCGGGGAATCCGACCGCGATCTCATGGCCCGGCTCGACGCGGCCGGCACGGACGCCCACGCCGTCGCGCTCCTGATGGCCCGGCACTGGCGGGCGACCTACGACTACGCGGCCATCTGCCTGGTCTCCTCGGAGGGTTCCGCCTCCATGGCGGCCGCCGCCGCGTTCCACCGCGTGCTGGGACCGGGGGGCGGCGGTGCGGTACGGCCCCGGCTCCTGCGAGCCGTTCGGGAGACCGTCAAGGAGTGGGCCGCGGACGACGGCATTTCCGCCGTACTGCCGGAACTCCGCAAACCGACCGGCGGCCGTGGTCTGCGCGCCGCGAGGTCGGTCACCCCCGAAAGGCGACAGCTCGCCGAGCGCGCATTCCAGGCCCTTCCTGGAGCCTCCCAATGCCTGCTGTGGCACACGGAGGTCGAGGCCGAGCCCATATCCGTACCGGCCGGTCTGCTGGGAGTGGACACGGCCAGGGCGTCGGCCGCCCTGGAGCAGGCACGCGAGCAATTCCGCACGGGCTGCGTACGGGCCCACCGGGAACTGGCACCCACCACGGAATGCCGCTTCTACAACCGCCTCCTCGACGTCCCCATTCGCCGGGGCGGAGGCCTGCTGCCCGATGTCCAACAGCATCTGATGGCGTGCCGGTACTGCCGGCACGCGGCCGAGCAGCTCAGCCATTTCGACGACGGACTGGAAGACCTGCTCGCCGAGACGGTGCTCGGCTGGGGTGCCCGCCGCTATCTCGACTCGCGGCCCGGCCGGGGGAACGACCAGACCGCGTCGACTGCGGGTCTCGTCCCGCGTCCCGGTCACGGCGGCCGCCACCGCCCTGCTCAGGCCGGCCGCCTCACCGCGCCGCGCCGGCATCACAAGGCCATGCTCGTGGGCGCCGGTCTGACGTCCCTCGCCCTTCTCGTGACCGTGCTGGTCGCCAAGGGCTGGTCCGACGAGAGCGGCGTTCCCGGACCCCGCGCCACCTGGGGCGCGGCCAGCGGCAACTCCGTCTCCCCGGGCGCCGTCTCCCCGGGCGCCGTCGACGAGGCCCCGTCCGCCGGATCCCCGTCCGCCGCGTCCGTGGGCAACCGCGTCGAGGTCGGACACGGCAGGCTCCGCAACGTCGTCGCCGGACTCTGCCTCGACGTACCCGGGGGCAGGACCGAGAACGGCGCCGGGACCGTCCTGACGGCGTGTTCGACAGCCCGGTCCCAGCAGTGGTCGTACCAGGACGACGGTCTGCTGCGCAGCGCCCTCGCTCCCACCCTCTGCCTGGACGCCGACGCCGACGAGGGCTCGGTCGTCCTGGCCGACTGCCTGGTGCACGCCGGTGAGGTCCGCTACGACCTCACCGTCCGCGGCGAACTGCTGCTGCGCCGGGGCGGAGGCCTGCTCGTCGCGCCCGGCCCCGGGAAGGCGCTGGTCGTCGCCGAGCGGGACGGATCGGCGGAACAGCGGTGGGTGCTGGAGCCGGTGAGCGGTGACACCGGCGGCGCGGAAGAGCGGGGCGAGACGCGGGACGACGGCCCAGGGGCCCCGGGCTCACCGCCGACCGCCGCCGCTCCGACGCCCGACGCCGATCCACCGCCCGAGGGCGCCGAGGAGCCGCAGGGCGACCAGCCGCTCGCGCCGCCGCATGTCGAGAGGCGGATGGCCCAGGTCGGCACCGACACCTCCGGCGACGACCGCGTGCCGGCCGCATCCGTGGAGGAGGTGGCGGCCCTCCCGGGCGCCGTACGGGACACGGCGGGCTCGGTCGCCGACACCGTCACGACGACCGTCACCACCACCGTCGACACGGTCCTCGGGTAGTCGGTCCGCCGAAGGGGCCACCCCCTCAAAGTGGTCACCGTCCTCGTACCGTGAGCCGGGAACACCAGTGCGACCTGTGGGGCGCCGAGGCGTCCCGGTGACCCGGTAGGCTTCCCGGGCGTGCGCCTGTTCACCGGGGCACGCGGGGAATGCAGGGACGCGAATCGGAGGAACCGGCGTTGCACGTCCAGGACTGGCTCGACACGGTGCCCGCGGTCGCCGTCTACGCCCTCGTGGGAATCGTCATCGGTCTGGAGAGCCTGGGCATCCCGCTGCCCGGCGAGATCATCCTGGTGTCGGCCGCACTGCTGTCCTCGCAACACGCGGGCATCGACCCGGTGATTCTCGGCGTGTGTGCCACCGTCGGTGCCATCGTCGGCGACTCCATCGGCTACGCCATCGGCCGCAAGGGCGGACGCCCGCTGCTCGCCTGGCTCGGGCGGAAGTTCCCCAGGCACTTCAGCGAGGGACACATCGCCACGGCCGAGCGGTCCTTCGAGAAGTGGGGCATGTGGGCCGTCTTCTTCGGCCGCTTCGTCGCCCTGCTGCGGATCTTCGCCGGGCCGCTCGCGGGTGTGCTGCGGATGCCGTACTGGAAGTTCCTGATCGCCAACGTGCTCGGCGGGATCCTGTGGGCGGGCGGCACGACGGCCGTCATCTACTACGTCGGGATCGTCGCCGAGTCGTGGCTGAAGCGGTTCTCGTGGCTGGGGCTGGTGGCGGCGGTGCTGGTGGGGCTCACGTCGATGCTGGTGCTGAAGCGCAAGGCGAAGAACGTGACGGCTCAGAAGCAGGCGGCCGAGCCCGAGCCGGTACCCGTCCCGGCCGCCGACTGACACTTAGGGGTCCTTTCACTATGCCCGTCCGGGTCGCGTGGTCTGGCACCGCACCTCGCCGCGTTGCCGAAACGCCCACGTGGCTCCGCCACGAGGTCGCTCCGGCGCCTTGCGATGCACGGCACCAGACCACGCGACCTGATCGGACGCTCATAGTGAAAGGACCCCTCAGTCCTGATGCACTTCGCTGTGCGTCTTCGCCAGGTCCGCGTACAGCGTGCCGTTCAGCGTGACCCCCTGACGCTCCTCCTCCGTCAGCTCCCGCCTCACCTTCGCGGGGACGCCCGCGACGAGTGAGCCGGGGGGTACCTGCATGCCCTGCGGCACCAACGCCTGCGCGGCGACCAGGGAACCCGCCCCGATCACCGCGCCGTTGAGGATCGTCGCCCCCATGCCGATCAGGCAGTCGTTCCAGACGCTCGCTCCATGGACGACGGCGTTGTGACCGACGGACACCCGCTCGCCGATCGTGACGGGGAAGCCGGGGTCGGCGTGGAGCGTGCAGTTGTCCTGGATGTTGCTCTGCGCTCCGACGGAGATCCGCTCGACGTCGCCGCGCAGCACCGCGCCGTACCAGACACTCGCCCCGGCCTCCAGGGTCACGTCCCCGATCACCGAGGCGGTGGGCGCCACGAACGCCTCCTCGTGGATGTTCGGTTCCCTGCCGCCGATGCCCGTGATCAAAGCCTTCTGCCCCATCGCCCTCTCCCGTCGCCGACAACACCGGCACCGTACGCCACCGGGTGGGGCGCAGATCACAGCCCCTCGGTCTCATCGGCTCACGTGACGCTGAGTACGGTGAGCGCGTGTCGAAGCGCAAGAACACGTTCTCATCCTGGCCGCGCGGCCTCGCGCAGCGGGCCGTCCACGCGGGCTGGGCCTGGGTGCAGCGCACCGGCTCCGTCACCGCCGAACACCCGGGACGGTTCCGCTTCGGCGCACTGGGCACGGGCACCCGGCTGGCCTTCCCGCTCGGCACGGTCTTCGGCGAACCCTGGATCCACCTCGGGTCGCACTGCATCGTCGGCGAACAGGTCACCCTGACCGCCGGTCTGATGCCCGACCTCGACCTCGGACCGGATCCCATCCTGCGCATCGGCGACGGAGTCGTCCTCGGCCGGGGCAGCCATGTCATCGCCGACACGACGGTCACCATCGGCAGCGACTGCTACTTCGGGCCGTACGTGTACGTCACGTCCACCAACCACTCCTACGACGACCCGCACGAGCCGATCGGCAAGCAGTGGCCCCGGATGGAGCCGGTGGAGATCGGGCCGGGCTGCTGGATCGGGACGGGGGCGGTGATCCTGCCCGGCGCGCGGATCGGGCGGAACGTGGTCGTCGCCGCCGGAGCGGTGGTCCGCGGTGTGGTGCCCGATCACGCCGTCGTGGCGGGGGCGCCCGCCCGGGTCGTGCGGCGCTGGACTCCCGGCGACGGCTGGCAGCCGCCGCTCCGGACGCCGGCACCGGTCCCGATTCCCGCGGGGGTCACCCCGGAACAGCTGCGCAGGCTGGCGGACCTGGACGACGAGACCGCGGCGAAGCTCGCCGAGCTGGACTGACTCAGCCCGTCGCCAGAAGCTCCCACCCCCACCGCCGGTTGGCCCCGCAGTACAGTTCGGTGAACGATGGGGTGCACCCACCGCAGTTCGGAGAACTGAACTCTCCCCTCTCTCATCCATGACTGTGACTAGACGTTGGACGGAATGTGTCGGACCTCGACCTGCTGACCCAGTCCCTGGCACGCAACGTCAGGCACTGGCGCGCGGTGCGCGGCTTCACCCTCGACGTGCTCGCCGCCCGGGCCGGAGTCAGCCGCGGCATGCTCATCCAGATCGAGCAGTCCCGCACCAACCCCAGCCTCGGCACGGTCGTCAAGATCGGCGACGCGCTGGGGATCAGCATCACCACCCTGCTCGACTACGAACAGGGGCCGACGGTCCGGGTCGTCCCCGCCGAGCAGGCCGTACGGCTGTGGCACACGGACGCAGGCAGCTACAACCTCCTCCTCGCCGGCACCGAGGCCCCCGGCCCGCTGGAGATGTGGGAGTGGCGGCTGATGCCGGGCGAGAACAGTTCCTCCGACCCGCACCCCACCGGCACCGCCGAACTGCTCCACGTCACCGAAGGCGAACTGACCCTCACCGTGGACGGCGTGGAGTACCGCGTCCCGGCGGGCGCGACCGCCTCCTTCGAGGCCAACACCCCGCACACGTACGGCAATCAGGGCGACGTTGCGATGCGGATGCTGATGGCCGTCTCCGTCCCGCCCGTGCACTGAGACGGCCGTACGGCTTTGTTAGCGTGCGGCCATGGACGCACCCATCGGTCACTTCGACCGCGCCACTCCCGCCCCCGACTGCCTCGACGAGCTGACCGGCCCGGTCGCCGACGCCGTACGCCGCTGGAGCGGCAGCGTCCCCGCCGAGCAGATCGTCTACGTCGACACCGACCCGCGGTGGGCCGACACCGCCGTCTTCGTGGAGCACTACGGGCGCGACCTGCTGGAGCAGTCGGCGAACTGCGTGGTCGTCGCGGGCAAGCGCGGCGGCGAGAGCACCCTGGCCGCGTGCGTCGTGCTCTCCACCACCCGGGTCGACGTCAACGGCGTCGTCCGCCGACAGCTCGGCGCCCGCAAGGCCTCCTTCGCCTCGATGGACACGGCGACGGGTCGAACCGGCATGGAGTACGGCGGCGTCACCCCGATCGGACTGCCCGAGGGCTGGCCCGTGCTGGTGGACTCCGCCGTCGTCGAGCTGCCGTACGTCCTGGTGGGCAGCGGACGGCGGCGCGGCAAGCTGCTGGTGCCGGGGAAGGCGTTCGAGGAGCTGCCGGGCGCGGTGGTGCTGGAAGGGCTGGGGGTCGCCTGACGCTCAGGCCGCCCCGTGGTGGGCGAGGGCGTGGTGAGGATCCGCCTCGCCCGGCACCGGTGCCGGGTCCGCGTGCACCAGGGCCGCGGTGAGGCGCGGGACGGCGTGCAGCAGGGCGTGTTCGGCGTCCACGGCGATGCCGTGCGCCTGGCGTACCGTGGCCTCGCCGTCCACCACGACCGCCACCTCGGCGCGCAGCCGGTGCCCGATCCAGCGCAGCCGCAGCTCGCCCACCTCCCGGACCCCGTCTACCTCCCGCAGGGCCTGCTCGGCGCGGTCCACCAGCGCCGGGTCGACGGCGTCCATCACCCGCCGGAACACCTCGCGCGCCGCGTCCCGCAGCACCAGGGTGATGGCGGCCGTGATCGCCAGTCCGACGATGGGGTCGGCCAGTTGCCACCCCAGGGCCGAGCCGCCCGCGCCCAACAGCACGGCCAGGGACGTGAATCCGTCCGTACGGGCGTGCAGACCGTCCGCGACCAGCGCGGCCGAGCCGATGTCACGGCCGACCCGGATCCGGTATCGGGCCACCCACTCGTTGCCCGCGAAACCGGCCAGCGCGGCCACCGCGACCGCCGGCACGTGCTCGACGGGCCGCGGATCGAGCAGCCGGTCCATCGCCACCCAGCCCGCGAAGGCCGCCGACGCGGCGATCGTCAGCACGATCACGATGCCCGCGAGGTCCTCGGCGCGGCCGTAGCCGTAGGTGAAGCGGCGGGTCGCCGCGCGCCGGCCGAGCACGAACGCGATCCCGAGCGGCACGGCGGTCAGCGCGTCCGCGGTGTTGTGCACCGTGTCGCCGAGCAGCGCGACCGACCCGGAGACGGCCACCACGAACGCCTGCGCCAGGGCCGTCGCGCCCAGCACCGCCAGCGAGATCCACAGGGCCCGCATGCCGCGGGCCGAGGACTCCAGGGCGGAGTCGAGCTTGTCGGCACTCTCGTGGGAGTGAGGGGTGAGGAGGTGGGTGAGGCGGCGGCGCAGGCCGGAGGGCGGGTGGTGGTGAGGGGCGTCGTGGTGATGGCCGTGGCCGTGGTCGTGGTGGTGTCGGTCGTGCCCGTGGTCGTGGTGGTGTCGGTCGTTCACGTGGGTCCCCTTCCGGCGTGCGGAGTGGACGCGCGACGCCCACGACGCCATTATGTGCGTATGAGCGCACGCATGCACCTGTCACCTGCGAACGATGCGCACCCGCGCACCCCGGGCGAGGAGCAGTTCGCGCTCGCCGCCGAGCTGCTCGCCCTGCTCGGCGACCGGACCCGCCTCACCCTGCTGCACGCGCTGGTCGCGGGAGAGGCCGACGTCACGACGCTCACCAAGGCGTGCGGGGCGGCCCGGCCGGCCGTCAGCCAGCACCTGGCCAGGCTGCGGCTGGCCGGCCTGGTGAACACGCGCAAGGAAGGCCGCCGGGTGGTCTACAGCCTGCCCGACGGCCATCTGCGCCGACTGGTGGACGAGGCGCTGAACGTGGCGGACCACCGGCTCACCGACCGGCCGCCGCACGACTGACGCACCCGGCCCGGCCGGATCAGTACGCGGTGGCCGTGCCCAGATACTGCTCGGCGAAGGCCGCCCCGGCGGCGGGCGAGGTGAACAGACGGCGGAGCCGGGCGAAGGTGGTGCCCGCGCGGTAGGGGTCGCCCGACGAGGTGCCGTGGTAGACCTCGGAGAGCCACTGCGAGAACTCCTGGTAGTCCCACACCCGCCGCAGGCACGCCTCCGAATAGCCGTCCAGGCCGGACTCGTCGCCGTGGGTGAGGTACCCGGCGAGGGCGTCGCCGAGGAGGAAGGCGTCGTGCAGAGCGAGGTTCATGCCCTTCGCCGCGATGGGGGCGGTCAGGTGGGCGGCGTCCCCGGCCAGGAAGAGCCGGCCGAACACCATGGGTTCGACCACGTGACTGTGCATGTCCAGGACGCGCTTCTCGATCAGCCGCCCCTCGGTGAGCGGACCGAGGCCCGTGGCCGCGAGCCGCTCCTGGAGCTCGGACCAGACGCGTTCGTGCGACCAGTTCTCCGGGTCGTCGCCGGGCGGGCACTCCAGGTAGTACCGGGTCACCTCGGGGCTGCGGGCCATGTGCCCGGCGAAGCCGTTCGGATGGATGCCGAACACGACACAGTCGTTGGACGGAGGCGCCTCGGCGAGCAGCGCCAGCCAGCCGATGCCGTAGTCGTGCCGGGAGATGTGCGCCTGCTCGGGCAGGGCGCCACCGCTCACCCCGCGCCCCCCGTCGCACCCCGCGACGAAGTCGCACGCGACGACCTCCCGCTCGCCCGACTCCGCCGGGACGTAGGACACCGAGGGATGGTCGGTGTCCAGGTCGTGCAGCCGGACGCCCCGCACACCGAACCGCACCTGCCCGCCGCGCACGTCCGCGTACTCGCGCACCAGGTCCGTCACCAGCAGCGGCTGCGGATAGACGAAGTGGTGAGTCCCCGTCAGCTCGACGTACGAGAAGCGGAAGCGCTCACCGCCGAAGCGGAACTCGCACTCGGTGTGGAGCTGCGCGCGCTGCAGCAGGGTGTCCACGAGACCGCGCTGCTGGAGCCCGCGCACGGCCCACTCCTCGATGACGCCCGCCCGCGGCCGCTGCTCGATGAACTCGCGCGTCTCCGTCTCCAGGACCAGGCAGTCGACGCCGGCGGCCCGCAGGATGTTGCCGACGGTGAGCCCGGCGGGCCCGGCGCCCACGACGACGACCGGAAAGCGTTGCGGAGCACCGGAGTCGGGGGAAGGGGTGGAGGTCACCCGAACATTATGTCGGTGCGTCCCGGAGCGATTCGCGGATCGTGGACGGACGCCGCGGGCAGGTGGCGGCGAGAGCGTCCGTCAGCCCAGGCGGGGGATCTCGATCGCCGGGCAGCGGTCCATCACCATCTCCAGGCCCGCGGCCCGGGTGCGGTCGTACGCGGCCTCGTCGATGACCCCGAGCTGGAACCAGACCGCCTGCGCACCCCTCGCCACCGCCTCGTCGGCGACCGCCCCGGCGAGGTCGCTGTTCACGAACACGTCCACGACGTCCACGTCGAAGGGGATGTCCGCGAGCGAGGCGTACCCGCGCTCCCCGTGGACGGTCTCCGCCTTGGGATGCACCGGGACGACCCGCTTGCCGTAGCGCTGGAGCACCTCGGCCACGCCGTACGCGGCGCGCTGCCGGTTCGACGACAGGCCGACCACGGCCCAGGTGTCGCCGAGCCCGGTGAGGATCTTGCGGACCGTTGCCTCGTCGCCGTACACCGTGGGTCTCCCTGGGGCTCGTGAACGCTCTGACCTCTGGCACAACAGCGCGCCGCGACCGGTGATTCCCCTCCGTGATAGCTTGCCGGGGCCAGTCGAACCCATGACACGTGGGTCAGGGAATCCGGTGCGAATCCGGAGCTGACGCGCAGCGGTGAGGGTGACGGGCGGGGCCTCGGCCACTGGACGACGCGTATGTCGTCTGGGAAGGCGCCCCGACCGGACGATCCCGAGTCCGAAGACCTGCTGGCGGCCCTCGCGGTGACATACGGCGGGGGAGCACCGTACGACCGGGCTCCGCGTTCGAGCCCTCGACGATCGAGGACCACTCCGTGCAGACAGCACGCCTTGCCCTTCCCTCCGCCCTGCTCACGGCCGGATCCCTGCTCCTGACCGGCTGCGGCGACGCCGCCACCACCGATGCGAAGGCCGCCGTCAGCCTCGACAACTGCGGCCGTACGGTGCGGGTCGAGGCCCCGCCCGAGCGGGCCGTCTCCCTCAACCAGGGCACCACCGAGATCATGCTCTCCCTCGGGCTGGCCGACCGGATGGCGGGCACGGCGACCTGGACCGACCCCGTGATGAAGGGCCTGGAGAAGGCGAACGCCACCGTGGAGCGGATCGCCGACAACAACCCCTCCTTCGAGCGCGTCCTGGACGCCGAGCCGGACTTCGTCGCCGCCTCCTTCGTCTCCACGCTGGGGAAGGGGGGAGTGGCCTCGCGCGAGCAGTTCGAGAAGCTGGGCGTGCCCACCTACGTCTCCCCGTCCGACTGCGCCGGCAAGGACAACTCCGGCGACGGGGACGGCGCACGCTCCGAGCCCCTGACCGCCGAGGCCGTCTACGGCGAAATACGGGACCTCGCCGCCGTCTTCGGGGTGAGGGAACGGGGCGAGAAACTCGTCGGGCAACTCGAGGCGCGGATGACCAGGGCGACCGCCGGCATCGACGCCTCCGACGTGACCCTCCTGTACTGGTTCGCCAACTCCGAGTCGCCCTACATGGCGGGCTGCTGCGGCGCTCCCGGCGTCATCACCCGCTCCCTGGGTGCCAGGAACGTCTTCGACGACACGCACGACGAATGGCCGCAGATCAACTGGGAGACGGTCGCCGACCGCGACCCCGACGTCCTCGTCATCGGCGACCTGACCCGCAAGTCGCAGACCGCCGAGTCGGCCCGGAAGAAGATCGCCTTCCTGGAGTCCAACCCGGTCACCAGGAACATGACCGCCGTCCGGCACCGGCGGTACGTCCAGCTCAGCGGGCAGGCCATGAACCCGACCATCCGCACGATCGAGGGCGTGGAGAAGGTCGCGGCGGGCCTGCGCGACTTCGGGCTCGTGAAGTGACCGCCCGGGCGGTCCTGCTCGGTGCGGCCGGGACGGTCCTGCTGTGCTGCTCCCTCGCCCTCGCCATCACCATCGGCCCGGCCGACATCGAGGTCGCCGACGTGTGGTCCGTCGTCGCGGCCCATCTGGGCCTCGGAACCTCGGAGTTGACACCGATCCGGGACGGCATCGTGTGGCAGCTCAGACTGCCGCGCACGCTCCTCGCGGCCGTGTGCGGCGCCGGACTCGCCGTGTGCGGGGCGGTGATGCAGTCGCTGCTGCGCAACCCGCTCGCCGACCCCTTCGTCCTCGGAGTGTCCTCGGGCGCGTCGACCGGGGCCGTGCTGGTGGTCGTGCTGGGCGTCGGCGGGGGCGCGGTGTCCGTCCCGGCGGGCGCGTTCCTGGGCGCCCTGGTGTCCTTCGCGCTCGTGCTGTTCCTCAGCCACACGCTCGGCGGCAGCACCGACCTGGTGGTCCTCGCCGGCGTCGCCGCCATGCAGCTCTTCTCCGCTCTGACCTCGTTCATCGTGATGACCGCGGCCGACGCCGAGACCACCAGGGGCGTCCTCTTCTGGCTCCTCGGCTCGCTCGGCGGGGCGGGCTGGACCGACGTGTGGGTGTGCTTCGCCGTCCTGGCCGTGGCCCTGGTGGTCTGCCTGTCGTACGCCCGCACCCTCGACGCCTTCGCCTTCGGGCAGGACGCGGCGGCCGCCCTCGGGGTGTCGGTGGCCCGCACCCGTCTGGTGCTGCTGTGCGTCACGGCCCTGCTCACGGCCGCGCTGGTCAGCTCGGCCGGCGCCATCGGCTTCGTCGGCCTGGTGCTGCCGCACGCCGCCCGCGCCCTGGTCGGCCCGGGCCACGCCCGGCTGCTGCCGGTCACCGCGCTGGCCGGGGCGGTCTTCCTGGTGTGGGTCGACACGCTGGCCCGCACGGTTCTCGACCCGCAGGAGGTGCCCGTGGGTGTGGTGACGTCCCTGATCGGAGTACCGGCCTTCGTGGCGGTGCTGTACCGGACGCGGAGGGTGCGGTGAAGGAGACCGTGCGCACGGCATCCGACGTGCCCGGCGCCACGGCCACGGGCGGCCTGCGCGCCGACCGCGTGAGCCGTCGAGCCGACGGTCGCCTCATCCTCGACGGCGTCACCCTCGCGCCCGACCAGGGCTCCACCGTCGGCCTCCTCGGCCCCAACGGCTCCGGCAAGTCCACACTGCTGCGCGTGCTGGCCGGCCTGCTCGGTCCGAGCGCCGGTGTCGTCACGCTCGACGGCACGCCCCTGGCCGGCCTGCCCCGCCGCGAGGTCGCCCGGCGCCTCGCCGTGGTCGAGCAACAGGCCGACACCCAGGTCGAGTTGACGGTCCTGGACGTCGTACGACTCGGCCGGGTCCCGCACCGCCGCGCCTGGACGCCCGCCGCCGCCCACGACGAGCGGGCCGTTCGGTCGGCCCTGGACCGTGCCGGGCTCGGCGACCGCGCCGACCAGCCCTGGCACACCCTGTCGGGCGGTGAGCGCCAGCGGGTCCAGATCGCCCGCGCGCTCGCCCAGGAGCCCCGCGAACTCCTCCTCGACGAACCCACCAACCACCTCGACATCCACCACCAGCTCGACCTGCTGTCCCTGGTCACCGCCCTCCCGGTCACCACCGTCGTCGCCCTGCACGACCTCAACCTCGCCGCGATGTACTGCGACCGGGTGGTCGTCCTGCACACCGGCCGGGTCGTGGCGGGCGGTACCCCGGGCGACGTCCTGACCGAGCGGCTCATCGCCGAGGTGTACGGAGTGCGGGCCGCCGTGACCCGGGAGGGGCCCGAGGAGCGGCCGCATGTGCGGTTTCTGGGCACGCTGACCTGAACGGGTGTTCGGTCAGGCGGTGGCGCGGTGCTGTCCGCCCGCCTACGCTCACTTCGTGCTGCGCATCATCGACGACCGAACCGGCGAGCCCGTCGACCCCGCCCCCGCCCGCCGGGGTCTGACCCGCGTCCACGCCCATGTGGCGGGCGGCGACACCACCGCGCTGCGGGTGCTGCTCGTCGCCGACGTCCTGTTCCGGGCCCTCGAAATCGGTGGCACGCCCGTCTGGGCGCTGCTGACGGGGGAGCCGCAGCAGGCGGAACTGCGGGCGGCCGCGGCGGCCCTCGGCATCCGGCCGTTCGAGGACAGCCGGGAGGCGGGGGTCTCGTCGGGGCCGGGGCAGGCCCAGGTCATCCACGTGGTGGCCGAGAACGGGCCCGCCCCCGACGGCGTCCGCGTCACCGTCGGCCCCGTGGACCAGGCATCCCCCGCGATCCCGATCCCGGAGGGCGCCGACCCCGCCGACGTACGCCTCGCGCTGCTCTCCCGGCACCGGAGCGAGCCCGTGCGGCTCGACGCGGACGCGCTGGGTGAGGCCCGCGAGACCCTCGTACGGTGGCGGCGCGCGGTCGCCGACTGGGCGCGCAAGCCGTCGCGGGCGATTCCCGAGGAGGTGCGCGAAGAGCTCCGTACCGCCTGGGAGGACGACCTGGACGTGTGCGCGGTGCTCCGCGTCCTCGGGTCGGTGGAGACCTCGGACCTGCCGGAAGGCGCCCGCTTCGAGACGTACGCCTACGCCGACCGTCTCCTGGGTCTCGAACTCACCCGCGACGTGGGATCGGCGGCGTGATCGCCCGGGCGGGAGCGGGCCCGCTGCGTCACCTGCTCGTCCTGCGGCACGCCAAGTCCGCCTGGCCCCAGGGCGTCCCCGACCACGAACGCCCCCTCGCCCCGCGCGGCCGCCGGGACGCGCCGGCCGCGGGCCGGGCCCTCGCCGAGGCGGACCTGTTGCCGGACCTCGCCGTGTGCTCCACCGCCGTGCGCGCCCGGCAGACCTGGGAGCTGGCCTCCGCGCAGTGGGGCACACCGCCGCCGGTGCGGTTCGAGAGGCGGGTGTACGCGGCGGACGTCTCCGATCTGCTGGCCGTCGTGCACGAGGCGCCCGCACAGGTCGACACGCTGCTGCTGACGGGGCACAACCCCGGCCTGGAGGAACTGGTCCTCGACCTCGCGGGGGACGGCCTCGACGACGCGCTGGACGAGGTCCGCCTGAAGTTCCCGACCTCGGCGATCGCGGTACTCGCCTGGCGCGGAACCGTCTGGTCGGACCTCGCCCCGGGCACGGCCCTGCTGACGGACGTGATCGTCGCGCGCGGCAAGAAGAAGTGACCGCGAGACGGCCGAGGACGGGGAGGCGGACCAGCCCGCATAGGGTGGCCCGATGCAGGACGAGTACCGCACTGTGGCCCGCGCGGGCGTGCACGAGACCGAGGTCAACCGCTCCCGCTTCCTGTGCGCCCTCGCCCCGGCGGCCACCGAGCAGGAGGCCCAGGACTTCGTCGCGGGCATCCGGAAGCGGCACGCGGACGCCACGCACAACTGCTTCGCGTACGTCATCGGCGCCGACGCCGCGATCCAGAAGGCGAGCGACGACGGAGAGCCCGGCGGTACCGCGGGTGTCCCCATGCTGCAGATGCTGCTGCGCCGCGACATGCGGTACGTCGTCGCCGTCGTCACCCGCTACTACGGCGGCGTCAAACTCGGCGCGGGCGGGCTCATCCGGGCCTACGGCGGAGTGGTCGGCGAGGCCCTGGACAGCCTCGGCACCCTCACCCGCCGCCGCTTCCGGCTGGCCACGGTGACGGTCGACCACCAGCGCGCCGGCAAGGTCCACAACGACCTGCGGGCGACGGGCCGCCAGGTACGGGACGTGCGCTACGGCGAGGCGGTCACGATCGAGATCGGCCTGCCGGACGCCGACGTCGAGGCCTTCCGGGCATGGCTCGCGGACACGACCGCGGGAACGGCCGGGTTCGAACTGGGCGGGGAGGCGTACGGGGACGCCTGACCCCACAGCCGGCGCGGCCACTTCGCCAATCAGCGCATCAAGGACATTCCCTGTCATCTGCTGTCGGATGGGCGTGACGGTCCGAGGTTCGTGGTGGATCAGGTGCCGACAGGCGTTAGCGTGGTGGATGCTGACGGCGAGCTTGTATCGGTTCGTGCTGGTTCCAGGGGAGTTGCAGGGGGAGATATGCGGGTCGGAGTGGATTTGTGAGATTGCTGCACACTTCCGACTGGCATCTCGGCCGGGCGTTTCACCGGGTGAACATGCTCGGAGCCCAGGCGGAGTTCATCGGCCATCTCGTCACGACCGTGCGCGAGCGCGGCGTGGACGCGGTCGTCGTGTCGGGGGACGTGTACGACCGCGCGGTGCCGCCGCTCGCCGCGGTCGAGCTGTTCGACGACGCCCTGCACCGCCTCGCCGACCTCGGCGTTCCCACCGTGATGATCTCCGGCAACCACGACTCGGCCCGCCGGCTGGGCGTGGGTGCGGGCCTCATCGACCGCGCGGGCATCCACCTGCGGACCGATCCCTCGGCGTGCGGCACGCCGGTGGTGCTGTCCGACACCCATGGTGACGTGGCCTTCTACGGCCTGCCCTACCTCGAACCCGCCCTGGTGAAGGACGAGTTCGGCATGGACCGGGGGGCCGGGCACGAGGCCGTGCTCGCGGCCGCCATGGACCGTGTCCGAGCGGACCTCGCCAGGCGCGCGCCCGGCACCCGTTCCGTCGTCCTCGCGCACGCCTTCGTCACCGGTGGCGAGGCCAGCGACAGCGAGCGGGACATCACGGTCGGGGGAGTGGCCGCCGTGCCCGCCGGCGTCTTCGACGGCGTCGACTACGCGGCACTCGGGCACCTGCACGGCTGTCAGACCATCACCGGGCGTGTGCGCTACTCCGGCTCCCCGCTGCCGTACTCCTTCTCGGAGGCCGAGCACCGCAAGACCATGTGGCTCGTCGACCTGGACGCCGATGGTTCCGTCACCGCCGAGCGCGTCGACTGCCCGGTCCCGCGCGCGCTGGCCCGCATCCGCGGACACCTGGAGGACCTGCTCGCCGACCCGGACCTCGGCCGGCACGAGGAGGCCTGGGTCGAGGCGACCCTCACCGACCCGGTCCGCCCCGCCGACCCCATGGCCCGGCTCAGCGAGCGCTTCCCGCACACGCTCAGCCTCGTCTTCGACCCCGAACGGGCGGCGGACGACCCCGCCGTGTCGTACGCCAGGCGGCTCGCCGGGCGCACCGACCAGCAGATCGCGGAGGACTTCGTGGCCCACGTGCGCGGCGCCGGACCCGACGCACGCGAACAGGTGGTCCTGCGGGACGCGTTCGACGCGGCGCGTGCGGACGAGGCCGTGCGGGAAGTGGCGCGGTGAGGCTGCACCAGCTCGAGATCACCGCGTTCGGGCCCTTCGGCGGGTCCCAGACCGTCGACTTCGACGACCTGTCGGCCGCCGGGATCTTCCTGCTGCACGGGCCGACCGGCGCCGGGAAGACCTCCGTCCTGGACGCCGTGTGCTACGCGCTGTACGGCTCCGTGGCGGGGGGGCGGGGGGGCGGGGAGGGGGAGGGGCTGGGCAGTGGAACCAAAGCGGGCGGGACGAGGGATGCGTGGTCTTCCTGAACCCCCATCACTTGCGTGCGAGTTGGGGGCC